>CAYPLG010000118.1:0-6336 GCA_964411535.1 uncultured Oscillospiraceae bacterium | reverse complement strand
CCTGGAAGCAGGAACCCGTCATGTATGAGGAGGATTACAACCGGCTGCTTGACGTCATCGACGGCAGCGGGGAGCTTTCGGCAAGGCCGCCCTTCGAAAAGCTGATCGATAACCGCATCGCGGAGCTTGTTATGGCCGATTAGCCACGGTTCCGCAGCCTCCCGCGCGGGAACGGGCGCACGGGCGTTATGCCTTTTGCGCCCGCCGCTCGCGCAGGATTGCCACGGCGATGCAGGTGCAGGACGCACAGGCAAACGCCATCAGCACGTCGGCCGCATTGCCATAGCTTACCCGGAAGCTGCCGTTTAGAATACCGAATACTGCGAACGCAACAACCATATACACCATCCCGACAACCCCCGCCACAAGCCAGCAGCGGCGCACCTTTTGAAACGAGACCAGAAAGCCTGCAAAGCATGCGGATACCGCCTTGATCATCGTATTCACGAAATCCACGCGCTCCATGCCAATCCATTCCCATTTCATGGAGATGGCGAGCAGCAGCACAAGCAGCGCCGTCAGTATGCAGGCAAGCAGCGCCGCCTTTGCGGAGGCGATCAGCGCGCCGCCTACGGTCACGCCGCGATACGGTCGTTTCATGGACATATACCCCCTGTACGATCTATGACAATATAGTATGCTCCTGCAAAAAATATGCCCGCCGTTCCACACGGCGGACATTGTAGGCGGCGGCTATGCGCCGGTTCGCTGTTTTTGCATCGGGCCTTACCACTTGTTTTCTACGTATTCGCAGAAAGCGTACATGTCCTGGATGACAAGTTTTGTTCCGTCGTCGAGCGTAACCGTTCCGTTCCAGTTACCATGCACCTGATGCGAAATCATGCGGATGACGCCCAAATTCATGTCCTTATAATGATCGTAGAAGGGCGTCATCGTCATGTCAAACCTTTCGTCTTCCGATACGAAGCGCCATGGCTGCATGTACTTGTCCGGCTTCGGAAAGGTTTCCACGTCGACCGCGCCAAATTTGTGCGCCTTTCCGTCGTAAAACATGCAGGTTTCCGTCGCATGCCGTTCGTCGCCGATGCCCCAGGTAATTTCAAAACCGAACACATGCTTTTTGCCGTCTGCGTCCGTAATATAGGTAGACCCGTTGCCCCAATACCATACAAGCTTGCGGGGCGTATTGACGCGTCCCCAGTCCAGCACGCAGAACGTATCGTCCTTCGAAAAGGTATACAGCGTCTCGCCGCCTTTTTTGAAAACGCCTGCACAGGGCATGCAGTTCTGCTTCGTCGTCATGAAAAAGCGCGTCGGCATATCTGCAAACGGCAGTATGGTCGTGATGTTTTCGTGGTGATCCATGATGTCCATCTGGAAACTGCACTCGATATCCTTTTGTTTAAACGATAGCGTGCGACAGTTCTCTTTCGTTTCAAACTCGAACGTAGCGCCGCCAATCCGGTAGCCCACGCGGTTGGGCACGTCGCCCTTCGGCGGAAGCGGATATTTGTTCCGCCCGCCAAGAAAAGGCGCCATCACGTCCACCAGTATTTTGCCGTTTTGAATATCAACAAGCGTTGCCGAAACGTATCCGCCAATGGAGATATTTGCAAAATTCACCTGTGCCATGAATTTCCCATCGGAAATCTGATAAAAATCCCACTCCTTGCCGCGCAGCTTGGGCTTGATTTTCGTGCGGTCATACTCGAACACGTTGCCACGCGCCCAACCCTTTGCAAGCACGTTGCCGCGTTCGTCAAACATCCGCGTAGGCGCGCAGTATTCCGCTTGCCGGCTCTTCTCCGGAAATTCGCGCCAGCAGGTATAGGTTCGCTGTAATTCGTTCGACATGCGTTTGTTTGCCCCCTTGTCCTGATTTGCCGTTGTTAAAATTATAGCATATTGCCATACCGCGCGCAACGCGGACGCACCGCCCGTTCGGTGCTTAACCACTGCTGTTTATACAAAAAACCCCCGATCGAAATCGGAGGTTTTACATCGCTTTACCGTTTACTTGACTTCTGCGGACATCGTATTTTCCACACCGGCGTCCTCAACCTGCGAAATTGCGCCGCGGGCAAACACCAGCTTGACTTTGTCGGGGCCGACCAGCAGCACGACAACATCGTTGTCAATGCGGCTGATGGTGCCGTAGATGCCGCCGATGGTGCGGACGCGATCACCCTGTTTGAGCGAGGCCAGCATGTCCTTTACCTTCTTGTCACGCCGTCTCTGCGGAATGATCATGATGGCGAACATCGCGATCATGAGAACAATCAATAAGCCATAGCTGCCGAAAAAGGAGGAGGCGCCTTCCGCAGTGGATGCGGCCAGTGCATGCAATACGTTCATGGATAATAATCCCTTTCTTTCGTCGAATTCTTTAGTTAGTGTATCCGATTGTCCGCCCTGCGTCAAGTGGGTAACGACGCATCTCTTGCCGGCAGGCGCAAAAGGTGGGAGCAGGCGCGCAGACATGTGCGCGCCGCTCCCGTTCCGGAAGTGCGAAGCGGCTCAATCGTCGGAAAGCCGCTCCTGTACGACCTGCACATCCGGAAACGCGGAAAGCATCGGCGAAAGCGTCTCGCCGCTATGCCTTGCAAAATAGTTCTTGGTAATGGCGATAACCGTGCCGGAGAGCGCAAGAATACCGATCAGGTTTGGAATTGCCATAAGGCCGTTTAACGTATCGGAAATATTCCACGCCAACGTCAAATCCATTGTTGCGCCAACGACGACAAACGCCACGAACACCACCTTGTACACTAGCACAGCCTTTGCCCCGAAAAGGTATTCCAGCGCCTTCGCGCCGTAAAACGACCAGCCAAGCACCGTTGTGAACGCAAACAGCAGCACCGCAATCGTAACAAACCATCCGGCAACCGCATGAAACCCGCCGGCAAACGCCATGGAGACGAGCGGTACGCCCTTGATGGGTGCGCCGGAAGCATCCACGCTTCCAACCACACCGCTGGTCAGAATCGCAAACGCCGTCAGCGAGCAAACAATAATCGTATCGAAGAACACCTCGAAAATGCCCCACATACCCTGCCGCACCGGTTCCTTGACATTGCTTGCGGAATGCACCATGACCGAGGAGCCAAGACCCGCTTCGTTGGAAAAGACGCCGCGCTTAAACCCTTGCGTAATCGCGTTCTTCATCAGCACGCCGCTGATGCCGCCCGCGACGGCGTCAACGCCGAACGCACCGGAGAATATTTCGCCGAACACGGCGGGGACCTTTGTAATATTCATCACGATGAGCGCAAGCGCGCCAAGGGAATAGACAATCGCCATGAACGGCACAATGCGCTCCGCAACCTGCGCAATGCGCTGAATGCCGCCGATGACCACAAGCCCGACAACAACGGCCAGCACAATGCCGGTAACCAGCGGCGGAATATGAAACGAGCTTTGCATGGACGCCGCAATGGAATTGATCTGCGTCATATTGCCGATGCCAAACGAGGCCAGTACGCAAAACACTGCAAATATCGCCGCAAGAGGCTTTGCAATTACGCGTAATCCCTTCCTGTTCAAAAAGCCCTCGCTGATGTAGTACATCGCGCCGCCGGACCATTCGCCCTTTTCGTTGCGCTTTCGATAGTAAATGCCCAACACGTTCTCGGCATAGTTCGTCATCATGCCGAAAAAGGCGGAAAACCACATCCAGAACACCGCGCCCGCGCCGCCGATGGTAATCGCCGTCGCAACGCCCGCGATATTGCCCGTGCCGATCGTTGCCGCCAGTGCGGTCGTCAACGCCTGAAACTGTGAAATAGCGCGCTTGTCATCCGACGTACGCGTGCTTTTCTTCCGAAAAATCGCGCCGACCGTCTGCCGGCTAACAAGCCTGGCCTTTGTCACCTGCAAAAATTTTGTGCGAATTGTAAAGTAAATACCTGTGCCGATCAGCAGCAGCAGCATGGGAATGCCCCACACAAAGCCGTTGACGGCGTCGTTCACCCTTGCAACCATGTCTATGAACCCCTGCATCCGTTCCATCCCTTTCCATTCCGCCAGTTTCCCTGCATGCAGCCTGCGGCGGACGCATGGTTCCCCCGGAAAGAAGAAAGCCGAGCGAATGTTCGCCCGGCTCCCCTGTTCACAATGCATAACCCGCATGCTTCGCATGCGAAAACGCGTTGCTCTGTCCTTTTGCCTGAGAGATTGGCCGCGATCACGTTTGACCGCCGCCTTGCACCTTCGGCACCCATCTTCGGCCTTTGCCGCCATGGGCTTCTCCAGAGAGCCATCCGCACGCAGTCCCCATCCGTTTACCGGATACCTGAGAGTTTTGCTCCTTCGGCGGGCTTTCGCCCTTCTCCTGCAAGCTTCGTTTGGCAAATGTTATATTTTATTAGGCGCTATGATAGCATGCGCGCCGTCGGATTGCAAGCCTTTTTTCGACAGAAATTTTGCATTGCACGCATGTCCGCCCGCCCGGCGCAACGGAATCCGCCGTCACAGCACCAGCAATCCGATCCCATGCACGAGCAGCGCAACAAGATACGCGGTAATCAGCTGGTAGCAGACCATAAAGCCCGTGTATTTCGCACTGTGCAGCTCCCGCCGCATCGTTGCAACCGCAGCCATGCACGGCACATACAGCAGTATGAACACGAGGAACGTATAAGCCGACAGCGGCGTAAACAGCTGTGAAAGCGCGCCCGCAAGGCCCGCGCTGCCCGTCACGCCAAGGAACAGCGAAAGGGAGGATACGACCGCCTCCTTCGCAACAAGGCCGGAAAGCAGCGCCACGGACGCCTGCCAATTGCCAAAGCCCAACGGCCTGAACACCGGCGCAATAAAGCTGCCGAACCGGCCGAGCATGCTCATCTCCGTCTGCGACGTCATGGCAAGCTGCGGCGTAAAGCGCGTAAGGAACCACAGCACGATGCTCATCAGGAATATGATCGAACCCGCCTTTTCCAGAAAATGCCCGACGCGCTCGCCAACATGCAGCATGGTATTATGCAGCGAAGGCAGGCGATACGGCGGCAGCTCCATCACAAACGCGGCCTTATTCTCCCGAAAGAGCGTTTTGCGGAACAGCACGCCGGTAAGAATCCCAACCACAATGCCCAGCAGATACAGGCTCAACACAATCAGCCCGCGTGAATGCGCAAAGAACGCGGATGCGATCATGCCGTATACGGGCAGCTTCGCCGAGCAGCTGACAAACGGCAGCAGCAGTATCGTCATGCGGCGGTCGTTTTCGTTTTCCATCGTGCGCGCGGCCATTGCCGCCGGAACCGTGCAGCCAAATCCCATCAGCATCGGGATAAACGACTTGCCGGAAAGGCCAAACCGCTTCAGCGCGCGATCCATCAGAAACGCCGTGCGCGACATGTAGCCGCTGTCCTCCAGCAGGGAAAGGAAAAAGAACAGCAGCGCAATCTGCGGCAAGAACGTCAGCACGCCGCCTACGCCGGTAAGGATGCCGTCGCAAATCAGGCTTATCAGCCATTCCGCCGCACCCGCGCGCGTCAAAGCACTGCCGGCAAACGGAATGACATAGCCCGACAGCAGCGCATCCACGCCGTCGCTTAGCCATCCGCCGACCGTGTCGAACGTCAGCAGGAAAATCACGCCCATGATCAGCAGGAATATGGGAATACCGATATATCGATTCGTCAGCACCGCGTCTATGCGGTCGGAAACGGTCTTCTCCCCGTTGCCCTTCCGGCGCACGGCAGCTGCGCATACGCGCGTAATATAGCGATACCGGCTGTCCGCAACGCGCGTTTCATTATCGCCCAATCCGCCCTGCCCGACATAGGAATGCAAAACTTCATTAAGCTGTTCTTCCTGCGCTTTTGTCAATTGCAGCCGCTCGCGCACAAGCGGGTCGCCCTCCAGAAGCTTGATCTCCGTCCAGTGCGCGGGTAAACCGGCACGCGCCGCCGCGTCCCCGATAATTTCCCCGATGCGGTGGTGCGCAGCATGCGTCTCGTCGTCATACAGATCGTCCGGCTCGATGCAAAAGCCCCGGTGCATCTGCTCATGCGTCAGGGACAGTATGGTGGCGCAGTTTTGCATAAGCTCATCCACGCCCGCGCCCGTCCGCGCGCAAATCGGTACCACCGGCACGCCAAGCTCCAGCGCCAGCCTGCGCACGTCGATGGAAATGCCCTGGCTCTCCACCTCGTCCATCATATTGAGCGCCAGTACCAGCGGACGCTCAAGCTCCATCAGCTGGATCGTCAGATACAGGTTTCGCTCCAGATTGGTAGCGTCAATAATATTGATAATCGCATCCGGCGCTTCGTCCACAACAAAGTTGCGCGCAACGATCTCCTCCATGGAGTACGTGGAAAGCGAATAAATCCCCGGCAGATCGACAAGCACCATGTCGTGCCCATGCGCATG
>CAYPLG010000117.1:0-6342 GCA_964411535.1 uncultured Oscillospiraceae bacterium | reverse complement strand
GCGCGAGGACGATCCGCTGCTGCCCGCAGTTCTGGATGTTTACGACAAGCAGGGCATCAAGAACGGCGCGCCAACCAACAAAATGAAAGGCCCCGCCTTTCAGACCGCGCTCGCCACAGCTTATCCGGAGTGCCGTTTAGTCGTCACCAAGGAAACGATGACGGTGGAAGGCATGATCAAGATTGTCTACGATTTATTGAAGGATAAGCTGAACATTGCGAAACTCACTTTCACCAGCGGCGTCAATGCAGCGTCCGAAGTATTTGAGACGAAAAATGTCATCGATCGTTGCCCACTGTGCGGGATTGCTTTGAACGCAAACGGCGTATGCCCCAAGTGCGGCTACAAGAAGTAAGGGAATTACATTCGGATCGTGTACGAAGTATGCCCGCCGAAGATTTCGGCGGGCATTGCTTATACGGGGAACGAAGTAACGCACCAGTCCATGGATTGCAAGTGGCAACATTTCACGCGCTGCAAAGGGCGATCAAAGCCGTTTCGTAATACGTATATTTACTATGCGCGTTCAACGCATCGATAGAAGACTTCACATTGGACGTGATGAAACAGCTGACGGATCTTGGCGCTACTGTTTCCCTGTCCTACGGCGTATGTTCTCCTACCCATGGCAGGGAAGATCCCAGGGAGATTGTCCAGATCATCAAGGAAATTGGCGCAAAAAACTGCATCCTGATCACGGATTACGGCCAGGTAATCAGTCCCTCTCCCGCGCAAGGCCTGTTGATTTTCTATTACCTGCTTAAGTCTTTGGGCGTCAGTGCAGAGGAGCTTGATCTTATGCTGAAGACTAACCCTGCCGGTCTGTTGGATCTGCCCTATTGATGCACTCCCGCGAGGCAATGCAAAAAGAGAACGGGGGCACAAACATGGTTGTCCCGGTTCTCTTTTCAGAAAAGATGCAAACCTCTACGGGCAGAAACGCCTTTAGCATTCCTCATCCAAGCTTTGGATGAGGTGGATGAAGTCTCTGGCATAGGCCGGAAGATAAGCGCCCTTTCGATATGCTGCCACAAAGTTGGCTTTGGTTGTTGGCTCGCCGAAGCTGTAGCAGTCAATAGGCGGCCCCGCTGTTCTGTGGCGCAGGTGTGGTTCAAATACAAAAGCGGTTCCGTATCCGGCGGCAACCAGCTCCATGATGGCGGTCATGTTGCTGGTGCAGAAAACATTTTCCAAGGTGATGTTCCTGCGCTGCAGGTATTCGTCTACAACCTGACGCGTCCGCTGCGTGGATTGCATAAGGATGAATTGTTCGTTCTTCAGTAGAGACACATCCAGACTGGGATATGGGCTTGCCGGGTTTGGCTGCGCAAACTGGCCGATGTGATTGTCCTTAGCGGTGCAAATCAGCAGTTCCTCCTCTCGGATGATCTCATATTCCAGAAGAGGATTCGGCGTTCCTACAGGTTGCGTGTAGAAGGCCATCTCCACCTCGCCTGCCAGGATCTTGCTGTCCAGCTCGTTGGAATGCCCTTCGCTGATCTCAACCCGGATATGGGGGTGGATTTTCTGGAACGCCGGTAGGATACAGGGCAGGATATAGGTGCAGCGCATGGTTGGAAGGGCTACTTTTAGAACGCCTACGTTTCGCTTGAGTATATCCGCCAGCTCCAGATCCAGATCTTTTTTCAACTGCAGGATCTGTTCGGCTTTTGCCACATACCTTTCTCCGGCATACGTCAGCATATACGTATGGCCCAGCTTTTGGAACAGGCGCAGACCCAGGTCGTCTTCCAATCCCTTTAGAAATTTGCTGAGCGTAGGCTGCGTAACATACAGGGTATCGGCGGCTTTTGTAATATTCAGGTGCTTTGCGATGGCTAGTACATATTGCAGGTCTCTGAAATCCATACGGCCTTCTCCTTGCGGAAGTTTACAGCTTTATTGTAGCGCCTAATGGAAAAATAGCAAGCCTCTTCCCTGGATGAAACTGTTCTGCCGCAGTACGGAGCACGCTGGCTTTTGCAGAACATGGACAAAACAACAATATGGGAAGAGGGTATGCATCTGCGGAAATGTATACGATGCCGGCGTGTGCCTGCCGTGCGGAAGACATCTTTGCTTCAGGTTGATGACGAGTTTCTTTTCCGTTCAGACCGAAAAAGAAAGGGCCGTCTCCTGCGGCATGCAAAAGATTCACTATACCGGGGACAGTTTGGAGAAGCTGCAAATCAAATTCGACTTCGTTGCCTGCTGCGATCTGGCCGGCGCGCGTAACAGTCGGATTGTCCGGGCCATTTATCAATTACAATCATCAGCTGCGGCACTGCGTTAGCTGAGAGGAGAGGAATGCATATGGAAGCAAAAAACGTCTGCCGTCTACCCGTTACCATCATTCGCGGCGGCACCAGCAAAGGCGTGTATATTTTGGAGTCTGATTTGCCAGAAAACAAAGCGGATTGGGACTCCATCCTCCTGCGGCTTATGGGCAGCCCGGATGAGAAACAGATTGACGGCCTGGGTGGCTCCAAATCGGTCACCAGCAAGGTTGCCATTTTAAAACGTTCTGACCGCCCCGACGCCAATGTGGACTACACCTTTGCCCAAGTCTCCGTGGATAAGCCTTTGGTAAGCTACATGGGTAACTGCGGCAACATTTCTTCCGGCGTCGGCCCCTTTGCCATTGAGAAAGGCTTGGTAGAGGCCAGAGACGGCATAACCTCCGTGCGTATTTTCAATACCAACACAGGCAAGACCATCGTGGCTGATGTACATACGCCAGGTGGCAAGGTGACTTATGACGGCGACTTCGCTATTGCCGGAGTACCGGGAACGGCTTCTCCCATTAAACTAAAATTTGTGAAACCTGCGGGTACGCTGGGCCGCGGACTGCTCCCAACCGGCAAAGCGGTGGATATCCTGGATGTACCGGATATCGGCAAGCTGGAGATTTCCATCGTGGATGCCGCAACACCGTTGGTGCTTGTTCGGGCTTGTGATCTGGGCCTGCGTGGTGACGAGTTGCCTGCCGAATTGGATGCCAACGCAGAGATGCTGGATGCACTGGAAAGAATCCGGGGGATGGCTGCCGTGAAGTTGGGGCTTATCAAGGATTATACCTGCTCTGCATGGGATACACCGGGTATTCCCAAGGTAACCTTTGTTGCCCCTGCTGAGGGATATACGGCCTCCGATGGTACTAGAATCGAAAAGGAGAGCATCGATATGCTATCCCGCATGATGTCTATGCAGAAAACCCATCCCAGTTACGCCATGACTGGAGCTATGTGCACTGCCGCTGCTGCCGTCGTGTCGGGGAGCATCGTACAGCAGGTGCTGTCCAAGGAGGCAAGCGCCCAGTCTATCCGCATCGGCCATCCTGGTGGTATTCTTACGTGCGGTGTGGACTACAAGGACAACGGGACGATTCCCACGGTGGACGATACTTTCGGATTCCGTACCGCCAATCTTTTGCTGGAGGGTATCGCAATCGTCCGGCTTTAAGCGCGCGAAGATTTGACTTTTCTTACGGAATTAGCATAGAATCCGCTTAATTTTCTGCTTCATAGCATAATTACCCGATTGCCAGTCAAACGGACATATGCCAATCCTGTAATACGGAGCGGGAGAAATGCATGGGTTGTTATTGCGAAAACCCATTGTGCTACGCTGGTTTATCGGGCTTTAGCGCCGCGGGCAGAGAGGGAGGGGGAGTTCGTCTTCCTAAGCGTTATACACGCCTACGGAGGCTTCGCTGTCACAGCCGGTCCAGTTGGTATGAAAACGTTCCCCTATAGGGAAAAGAGCCGGGGATGAAACTGCCCTAATGATTTTAACATAAAAAGAAGAACCGCCATTGTTCGGATCACAAGGGGTGGATTAAAGCCATTGCGCAATTGGCTATCGTGATACAGTTGTGCGGTAGCCCACAGGTGGCCGTGATATTAGAGACTTGGCGACACCTTTGCCGGGGCGGCGGCAAACCCATCATTCTTTCGGCCATGTGCTTTTGCTTGTCGGCAAACGAGAACTTATCGCACTGCTTTTTCATACCGAAAAACAGCAATGCCGCTTTTGCCATCTTTGCCTTCTCCGCTTTTGACATATCCAAGTGATTCATAAAATCTGTGAAGCCCATCGTTTGCAGCAGGCGTAGCAAGTCTCCATTTTTGAACTTTTGGGTACGCTTTTTCAATTATTAACATAGCTTGTTTTCCATAGTCCTGATGCTGATAGGCCGGATCAATAAAAATGGTTCCAATCTCGCCTTTCTTGCCAAAGCCAACAGCAAATGCGCCGCCTATTATTGTATCGTCTGCAAGGATTGTTTTTCCAAATATGCGCGGCGGCAGGAACCGTTTTTTCTTTATATTAATCATCGGTGGATATAGACCAAACCGTTCATAGTCTGGCGCAAAGGCACGCAATGCCGCCTCGTAAAGCGTGGCGGTATCGCTTTTTGACATCTTTCTTACTGTTATCATAACGGCTCTCCTTTTTGGCAAAGACAACTTCCAATTGATCTTCTCGTTCGATTCCGTGTAATCCAGGCTTTTTATTAGCAACCATCTATTATTGCAACGGCTTGTACTAGCGGGACGTACCGAAGCTGCTGCGGACAAAGAAGAATCTAAGCGGCAGCTCCAGGATTTTCTGCATGGCTTCGCGCCTCGCGGATTTGTTGATCATACGGGCGCTCCGTCGATCAGAAGCATGCATCTGCCGTATTTGCAAAGGAGGGGCTTGTCGTCCGTTGGAACGGGCATCGGCGCGGGTACGCCCGCTATTGTTCCGTTGAGAATTCCCTCTACGCACGAAATCAGTTCGTTAACCGTATCCGCAGGAATCGGGCAGGTGTTGTGGCAACAATACACAGTTGTGAAAGCGCCGTCGTTTTTCAGCTTATCAAGCCGATGGAGGCTTTCAAGATAGGCCGTCATATTCCGACCGGGGCCAAACATAAAGACCGGGCCGTATGAAACGGTGTCTCCGGCAAAAAGCAAGCCGTTCTCCGTATCGAGTAAGCAAACGGAGCCTGCGGTATGTCCGGGCGTTGCGAGCACGCGCAGCTTTCTGCCGCCGATATCAAAGGCGTCGCATGCAGAAAGCGGAAGCAAACGGACGTTTTTGCAAACCGCATGCGAAAGTACGGCGGCATGGTCGCCCTCGTTGCAATATGCCGTGTCAAAATCCTGCAAATTGCCGAGGTGATCGCCGTCGCCATGCGTCAATATTACCGTTACCGGCAAATCCGTTATTTGCTTGATGTACGCTTGTATATCCACGCGAGCAGCGCCGGTATCGAGTAAAAGTGCTGTTTTGTTGCCGACGATCAGAAACGCACGCACCATTTGCTGGTCAAGCGCGTAGATTCCGTTCCCGTAATCTGTGATTGTGGTTTTCAACTGTTCCATAATGCAGGCTCCTTTCCGACCTTCCGATTTGCCGCTTGGTTTATTAGCTCGGCAAATGGGCGCTTATCCGAATTTGCGTTTCCCGGTCCCTACAGAAAAAACGATTGTCTATGATTGGCGCGGCTGCCGGGATTGCAGATGTAGATTTCCGCTGGTATCAATCAAAATTACCTTACAAAACAAAATTCACTTCTTCCATGGCCGTTCCTTTCCGAGCCAGCCACGGGATTGCCAGTACGCCTTTTCGACCGGTGAGGAATCCCAACCGGCGGCGTGCATCTTCCCCATCATTCTGAAAAGGAACCGTGTTTTCATATGGACACGCGGCGGCTTCGTACAGTCAATTCTTGCTGCGATTCGCGCCAGGGCTTTGTCGATTTTCTCCTGCGTCCCCGGCTTTACCATATCCCAGTTCATGGCCGCAACCGGAAGGCCGTAGGTTTTTATATATGGCACGCCCCAGTAAAGCAGGGAATCCTTGATCGGCTGCATGGCTTTCTTGCAGGAAGCGCCCGCTGAAGCGGACAGAATGACGGCACGCTTGTGAAACATCCATTCCTTTGGACGATGCACCATCCAATAGTCGAACATAAAATCAAGGAATGCTTTCATTGCGCCGGACGGCGCAAGACAGTAATTTGGCGTGGTAAAAATAAACAGGTCCGCCTGTTCCATTGCGGCAAGGATGACCGCCTTTTCGCTCCAATACGGGCATTTGGTTTCTTCCTCAATGCAGGCATAACAGCCGAGGCAAAAGTGGTTCATGTCCCGCGGAAGGAAAAACTCTTGTATCTGTGCATCGGTTGCCAGCTTTTCGGCAAGCATTCGCCCCATGTGGTATGAACTGCCCTTGTGGTTTTGTCCGTGGATCAATATGATTTTCATGTGAACCTTCTCCGTGTATTAATGATAAGCGCCCCCGGTATTTTCCTCGCATAAAGTGTTTGCGACTGCAATCAAAAGACATTTT
>CAYPLG010000116.1:0-6469 GCA_964411535.1 uncultured Oscillospiraceae bacterium | reverse complement strand
CCGTGATGTTCCACGGCTTATCGCGCAGCCGCGCCTCGACCTCCTTCGCCGTGCCGATGAGATCGTACTCCGTGCGTCCGCACGAGGGGCACGATACGAACTGTACCCCCTGCCGCAGCCCCAGAGCGCGCAGAAGCTCCCCGCCCGCGCGCGCCTCTTCCTCCGGCGCATCGGTCAGGGAGATGCGGATCGTGTCGCCGATGCCGTCGAGCAGCAGCGAACCGATGCCGACCGCGGACTTAACGATGCCCTCGTCCACGTCGCCGGTCTCCGTAATGCCCACATGCAGCGGGTAGGGTATTTCCTCCGAAATGCGGCGGTACGCTTCCACGGTGTCGCGAACGGTCGAAGCCTTAAGGGATACGACAATGTCGGAAAAGCCCTCGTCCTCCAGTATGCGCACATGTTTTTGCGCGCTTTCCACCATGGCGTCCGGCGTTGCGCCGCCGTAACGCTCCTTAAGCGGCTTTTCAATCGACCCGGCGTTAACGCCGATACGAATGGGCGTTCCATGCGCCTTCGCGCAGGCGACGAGCGCCCGCACGCGGGATTCATCACCGATGTTGCCGGGATTGAAGCGCAGCTTGTCCGCGCCGTTCTCAATCGCCGCAATGGCAAGCCGGTAGTCGAAGTGCACGTCCGCGACAAGCGGAATCCGAATCCTGTCACGGATTGCGGCAAACGCTTTCGCGCAGTCCATATCGTATACGGAGGAACGCACGATATCGCAGCCCGCCTGCGTAAGGCGTTCTATCTGCGCAACCGTAGCGTCCACATCGCGCGTGTCCGTATTCGTCATGGATTGTACCAGTATCGGTTTTTCCGCGCCGATAGAAGCGCTGCCAATGCGCACGGCGCGCGTCATCTTTCGCATTTTTACCCCCGTATTAAGTTCGATATATCATTGTAGGTTAAAAAGATGATCAGGCCAAAGAGCAGGATCAGGCCGACAAAATGCACCATGCCCTCCTTCTCCGGCGAGATGGGCTTCCCGCGGACGCCCTCGATGACGGCAAATACCATGCGACCGCCGTCCAGCGCGGGCAGCGGCAAAATATTCATAATGCCAACGGACAGGCTGATCATCATCGCAAAGCGCAGCACGGTTTCCAGGCCGGTACGCACCGCCTGGCTAATGTAGGTAATGATACCGACCGGGCCTGCGACATCCGTAGACTGCACCTGCCCGCGGAAGAGGTTGCCGAAGAAGCCAAACGTCTCCTTGATAATCGTCCCGGCATAGCCAAACGAGCGGCCAACGGATTCGAAAAAGTCGAAGCGGGCGCGCAGCGGCTCGATCACGATGCCAATGATATTCCGCTGCTGCTCCTCGTCATAAATGCTGTCCATGTGCAAGACCACATTTTTGCCGCCGCGCGACACGGTCACGTCCGTATCGCCGTTATCTGCGGCAAGGATCTTCGTCACCGCGTCGTCATAGTATTCGACGCGTCTGCCGTCCACGGCGGCAATCACGTCGCCCGGCTGCATTCCGGCGGCGTATGCGGGCGAATCCGCGCTAACCTCCAAAACGGAGGGCACGTAATCGCCGTAACACGCAAGCGTAATAATCGATAGCAAAATCGCAAACACAAAATTCATGAACGGGCCGGAAAACGTTACGATCAGCCGCTTCCACCAAGCCTTTGCGTTAAAGCTGTTCTCGTCCTGTACCGCTTCGTCCTCCCCCAGAAAGCGGCACATACCGCCGATTGGGAACGCACGTATCGCATACTGGATGCCGTTCTTTTCCGTTTTGAGAACGACCGGGCCCATCCCGACGGCAAATTCCAAAATGGTGAACCCCAACAATCTGCCCGCCATATAATGCCCGAATTCATGGATGGTCACAATCAGGGAAAGCAGCAGCAGCGCCGCCAAAATGGAAAGTATCGTGCTCAATCGCCTTTACCTCTTTACCGTTTTTCGGATGAAAGTCTCCGAAAGCCTGCGCGCCTCCGCGTCCGCGTACAAAATGTCCTTCACGCACGACGGTTCAAACGCAGCCGTTTGTTCCAAAGTATACTCGACCACACGCGAAATGTCCATAAATCCTATGCGCCCGTCGCAAAATGCTTGCACCGCCGCCTCATTTGCGCCATTAAACGCAACCGGATACGTTTGCCCCGCCTGCAACGCGTAAAACGCCATGCGAATGGCCGGAAAACGCGCGGGATCGGCGGCATGGAAGGTCAGCGTACCGGCGTCCGCCAGGTGCAGCGGCTTGCAAACGGACGCTTCGCGCGCCGGGTACGTAATCGCGTACTGAATCGGAAGGCGCATGTCCGGCCAGCTCATGTTCGACATGACTGTGCCGTCGCGGTACGCCACCATGGAATGCACGATGGATTGCGGATGAATGACGACCTCGATCTTCTCCGCCGGCATATCGAAGAGATACCCGGCCTCGATGACCTCCAGCCCCTTGTTAAACAATGTCGCGGAATCAATCGTGATTTTCTTGCCCATGCTCCAGGTCGGGTGCATGAGCGCCTGCTCGACGGTAATGCTCTGCAACTCCGCCGGATCGCGCTGCCAGAACGGTCCCCCGGACGCGGTAAGAATCAGTCTTTCGATCTCCTCGCGCCGCCCGTTCTGCATACATTGAAAAATTGCGGACTGTTCGCTGTCCACCGGCAGAATCTCCCCGCCGTGCGCCGCTATCTCCGCCCGCACAAGCCGGTTTCCGCATACGATGCTCTCCTTGTTGGCTAGCGCCACGCGCTTGCCCGCGCGCAGGGAAGCGAGCAGCGGCAGCAGCGCGGAAAACCCGCTGACCCCGTTTACCACAACATCCGGTTCCGGCATGCCCGCAAGCTTCTCCGTTGCGTTTTCGCCAAAGATCGCCTCGGTACCGGCTGGCAGCAGGGAGGTGTCGAACGCCGTTTCACACGCTACGACGCGCGGATGAAACCGCCGCGCCTGCTCCAGCAGCAGCGCCGTATTGCTCCTTGCGGACAGTCCGAACAGCGCAAGCGAGTCCGGCTTGCTTTCGATCACATCCAGCGACTGTTTCCCAATGCTGCCCGTGCTGCCGAGCACCGTAATCAACTTCATCGTACGCTCCTAATCCGGCTTATAGTACGCCAGCCCTGGTTAAAATCAAAAACACCGCAAGCGTCAGCGGCGCGCAAAACAGAATGCTGTCGATGCGGTCCATCACGCCGCCATGGCCGGGAAACACGGAGGAAAAGTCCTTTACCTCCGCCCAGCGCTTAAGCCGCGACGCAAACAGGTCGCCCAGCTGGGAGAATATCCCGCAGCCAAAGCCCAGCATAAGCAGCACGGCAAGCGGCGCTACCCCGCCCCACAGCGGCTGCAAAACGCTGACAATGCCCCCGAACAGTACGCCGGAAATCGTTGCGCAAACGGACCCCTCGACCGTTTTTTTCGGGCTGATTTGCGGGCATAGCTTGTGCTTGCCAAAGAGCGTACCGCCAAAGTACGCGAACGTATCGCAAAACTCTGGCGCGCATAGAGCAAAGCACGCAGCCGTCAGCCCCGTTGCATGCGGGAACGAAAAATACGTCAATAGCGTCGCAATCAAAAGCGACAGCGGGTAAACAAACAGCGTGAGGGAAATGAGCACATCCGGCATCGTACGTTTGCTGGATGCTATCGAATACGACATCGTTGCCACAAGCGCAAGAAAGTACAATGCCGCCACCGCCACGCCGCCAAAGAGCCAATACAAAGCCGGAAAAGCCATTGCAAATACATACGCGGGCAGCGCAATCGGGTTGTACCCCTTCCTCCGGAACGTATTCGAGACCTCGTATACCGCTGCAAACGCAAACAGCGTCAGCACCACAATGTACGCAAGCCCACCAATTGCCAGCATCGCGACAAGCATCACAACGAGCGCCGCCCCAACGATTACGCGCGTCTTCATTTGGACGTCTCCAGTCCGCCAAAGCGGCGGGATCGGGCGGCAAATGTCCGCAGCGCCTCCACATAGCATGCGTCGGAAAAGTCCGGCCAGTAGGTATCCGTGAAAATCAACTCCGCATACGAAAGCTGCCAAAGCAGGAAATTGCTCAGCCGCTCCTCCCCGCTGGTTCGAATCAGCAGGTCAAGCTCCGGCGAATCCGCCGTATACAAAAATGAGCCGAACAGCGCCTCCGTAATCTCCGGCTCCCCGGTGCGGGCAATCGCCTTTGCGGACTCGTTTGCCGCACGCAGAATCTCCGCACGGCTGCCGTAGTTTAACGCGATGTTAAGCTTTAACCCGTCGTTCTGCCGCGTACGCGCCATCGCATTTTCAATTGCCTCGCGCACCTTGTCCGGAAAATAGGAAATGTCGCCCAACGCCTTTATCTGCACCCGGTTGGCGTGCAGCTCGTCAATCTCCTTGTTGAAATACTCAATCAACAGGTTCATCAGCACGCCGACCTCATCCTTCGGGCGTTTCCAGTTCTCCGTGGAAAACGCATAGAGCGTCAGCGCCTGTACGCCGATATCGGAGGATAGCCGGATGATGCCACGCAGCCGGTCCACCCCCGCGCGGTGCCCCATGGATCGCGGCAGTCCCTGCGCCTTCGCCCAGCGTCCGTTGCCGTCCATGATGATCGCCACATGCCGCGGTATGGATGCGCGGTGCAAGCCCAGCGCTTCGATCTGTTCATTCGTATACTTTGCCATATTCCCTCACATAACATGAGATGCAAAGCGTGTTCGAGGCTTTACATCTCATATGTTTTACGCTTTTGGTTTTGTAATGCAGTACGCATAGGTCAGTTCGGCCGCGCCGTCCCCGGCAACCTTCTGCCGCAGTACGCGCGCGTCGCCGCCTTCGACGCCCTTTCGGGAGCGAACCTCCAGCGTCCGAACCGAATAGCCCGCGTCGGAAAGCAGCTTTTCTGCCCACGCGAGCGGAAGCCCAAGCGTGTCGATCAAACCGACATAATCTCCTTTTCCTTAGCCGAAATGACGCCGTCAATTTCCTTGATCAGCTCGTCGGTCAGCTTCTGCGCATGCTCCTCCAGCTTTTTCTGGTCATCCTCGGTAAGCAGGTTGTCCTTCTTGTCCTTTTTAATCTGCTCAATCGTATCCCGGCGAATCGCGCGGATGGCGACCTTGCTCTCCTCACCCTTTTTGCGGACAACCTTGACAAGGTCCTTCCTGCGTTCCTCCGTCAGTTCCGGGAATAGCAGGCGAATCACCTTTCCGTCGTTGGCAGGGTTGATGCCAAGGTCGGATTTCTGAATCGCCTTTTCAATGGCGGGAATCGCTTTGTTATCCCAAACGGAGATGATGAGCATACGCGGCTCCGGCGTGGAAATGTTGCCAAGTTGGTTGATCGGCGTGGGCGTGCCGTAATAATCCGCGCTGATGCGGTCGAGCACCTGCGGGTTCGCGCGGCCGGCGCGCAGGCCGGAAAGCTCGCTTTTGAGCACGGCGATGGTTTTATTCATTCTCTCTTTTGTTGCGTCGATAATATCAGCAGGCATGTGACTCCCTCCTTCGTTTACCATTACCCAGTATTTTACTATACGCGCGGCCTGATATACAAGCCCCATTTCACGATTTGCCGAACCGCCGCGCCGATGCCCGGACGTTTAGGAAATATAGGTGCCGATGCCCTCATTGTCGAATATGGCAAGGATTGCGTCCAGCGCGAATACATGAATGGGGATATGCTGCTCCTTGCATAATGTAATCGCCGTCAGATCGGTGGCGTGCAAATTGTCTCCGATCACCTTGTCATAGGTCAACGTGCTGTACCGCACGGCGTCTTTGTCCAGCTTCGGATCGGCGGAATACACGGCGTCGACATTTTTGGCAAGCAGCAGTACGTCCGCGCCAATCTCCGCCGCGCGCAATGCAGCCGCCGTATCCGTTGAAAAGAACGGGCAGCCGCTTCCGCAGGCAAATATGACCACGCGCCCTTCGGAAAGATTAACCTTCGCCGCGCGCGACGTGTACGAATCGCAGAACTTCGGCATGTCGATTGCGGAAAGTACCACCGCGTCGACCCCCTGCCGTTCAAGCGCGTCCTCCAGCGCAAGCGCATTGATCGTTGTGGCCAACATTCCCATATGGTCCGCACGGTTGCGCTCCATATCCTTCGCGCTCCTGCCGCGCATAATGTTGCCGCCGCCGACAACCACGCCGATTTCAACGCCGCGCCGCTGTAGGGCCGCAAGCCTGCCCGCCGTGCGCGCAATGGTTTCGCCGCAGAGCGTTTCCGTATCCGAGGAAAGCGCCTCCCCGCTGATTTTTAGCAATACCCGTTGGTACATATCGTCCTATCCGTCCTTTCCGGTCCTTACATATTGCAAGGCCGGATGCAACCGCACCGGCCCTGCGGATTCAAAAAAAGGAACACGCTGCCGTGCTCCTTTTTCGTTATTATGCGTGCATCTGGCTCATGACTTCCTGTGCGAAGTCATCCTGCCGCTTGGTCAGGCCCTCGCCCATCTCGTAGCGGGTGAAGCGCAGGATTTGGATATCCTGCCCGCACTGCTTG
>CAYPLG010000115.1:0-6726 GCA_964411535.1 uncultured Oscillospiraceae bacterium | reverse complement strand
CCTTCTTGGCGTCAATGTAGGAATACAGGGTATATTTGCTGATGCCAAAGTACTTGGACACCTTGTCGCCGGATTTGGTGATCAAAAACGCGCCCGCTTTGCTTAAAAACTGGATGGCGTTGATCTTGTCGTCCTTCGTCATCATGGCGACGGGCTTGCCGGTGAGCGCCACGCTCTGCTCAATCAGGTCGTCGAGCAGGTCGTTGACGTTCGTCGGAATCCGCTCCGGTTCCTCCTCGTGCGTTTTGTTGTTGAGTATGGAATCGACCGCGCGCTCCGCCATCAGAAACTCCGTAATGTCGAGGTTGACTGAAAGCACGCCTTCGATTTCACCCATGGCGTTTCGAAGATACACCGTGCTGGATTTCAGAATGCGCCCGTCACGCGTCTTGGTAAGATAGCCAAGCTCGTCGGTCAGCGTCGGGTCGTTCTTACGCTGCAACGCTTCCAATACAACGCGTGATGCGCCGTCGCCGGCATGCCGCTGCGATACGTGCCCATTCTCGATCGCAACGATCGTATGCTCCGTATCCTGCGCCGTCAAGTCGTGCACGACGACCTCACTGTTGGCGCCGAACTCCGCCGTGATCGCCTTTGCCAGCCGCTGTAAGAATTCTAAATCCATGATCTACCCCTCTTGCCCCTATAAATATAGCAGAACCGTGACAAATTACAAGGGCTTCTAAATAATTATTTTTATAAAACCTAAAAATTATTTTGTCACGTCCGTATATATAATCATGTACAGTATACCACAGCAGAATTGGCCATTGCAAAATATTTGGGTGAAAACAAAAACATTCATCAGAATACAGGAAAAGCACGTCGCGTTCCGGCGTGCTTTTCGAAAAACCCCACTGCGCCGCAGCGGGCGTCAAACCGATCCGGCAACCGTATCTCACATCCCGGCAAAAAGCCCCTTTGCCGCGGGATAGAGCTGCGTAAAGAACTTGTAGCGTTCCTCATAGCGGGCAACCGCCTCCGGATTGGGGCGTACAATCTCCCGTACCTTGACAATTGCCTCCGCCGCTTCCTCCACGGAGCCATACTCCCCGCAGGCAACGGCCGCAAGCATCGCGCCGCCCATGGCCGGTCCTTCCTCGGCCTCCAATATCTCAATATTCAAATTTAGTATATCCGCCGTCATCTGCCGCCAGAGCTTCGACTTTGCGCCGCCGCCGCACAGCTTGGACGACGCGGGCACAACGCCCATGGCGCGCGCCACCGAAAGCGAATCCCGCAGCCCGAACGTCACCCCTTCGTACACCGCCTGCGTCATCTCGGCGCGCGTGGTATCCATGCGCATGCCGAAGAATACGCCGCGCGCATTTGCATCGTTATGCGGCGAACGCTCGCCCATCAGATACGGCAGGAAGTAAACTGCGTTTTCGCCGTTGCCGGTAAAGCCGCTCTGCTCCTTTGCATAGTCGTCCGTATGCAAAATGTCCTCGATCCACCACTTTCCGCAGGAAGCCGCCGAAAGCATGCAGCCCATCAGGTGATACTTCCCGTCCGCATGGGCAAACGCATGCAGCGCGTTTTGCGGATCGACGGTGAACGACTTGCAGGGAATAAAGACCGTGCCGGACGTGCCAAGCGATATATTGCATCGCCCCTCGCCAACGGTTCCGGTGCCAACGGCCGCCGCCGCATTGTCGCCCGCACCCGCGGCTACGATCACTTCGCCAAGGCCGAGCGCGCCGGCAATCTCCTTTTTCAGCGTGCCGACCGGCGCATAGCTTTCGTATACGGTCGCCAGCATATCCTTCGTAATGCCGCAGATTTCGATCATCTCATCCGACCAGCGGCGGTTCTTTACGTCAAAAAGCAGCATGCCGGACGCGTCGGAGGGATCCGTGCAATGCACGCCGGTGAGCTTAAACGCCAGATAGTCCTTGGGCAGCATGATCTTCTTGATGCGCCGGAAGTTCTCCGGCTCATTCTCCCGCATCCACAAAAGCTTCGGCGCGGTAAAGCCCGCAAACGCGATATTTCCCGTCAATTCGGAAAGGCGGCGCTTGCCGATCACATTGTTGAGGTAATCGACCTCCTTCGTCGTGCGGCCATCGTTCCAAAGAATCGCCGGGCGTATCACCTGGTCCTGTCCGTCCAGCGCAACAAGTCCGTGCATCTGCCCGCCAAAGCTCATGCCGCGCACATGCGGCCGGTCCGCGTTTTCCAACAGTTCATGAAGGCCAGCGAGCGTTTCCGTGTACCAGTCCTCCGGATTCTGCTCCGACCAGCCCGCTTGCGGATAGCTGACCGGATACGATCTGCTGACGCTGGCGCATACCTTGCCCGCCGCATCCATCAGGATCAGCTTGACCGAGGAGGTGCCAAGATCCACACCGATATAGTAATTCATATATACACCGCCTGCTCAAAGATTTGTGAAAGCATACTTTCAACTTTCCAATTATAGAATACGCGATTTATAGCTTAACCGCAAGCACCGTGCGCCAGAAAAAGCCTCCCGTCCCATTAATCCCGCAGAACACGCGCCGCCTGGCCGAAAATAGGGAATTGCATTCATTTGGTAAAATGATATAATGGAAAAAAACAAAGGAGCTTTACGCATGGGCAAGTTTGTAATCAAATCCGGGAAAAGTGGATTTTCGTTCACCTTAAAGGCTGCAAACGGGGAACCGATCGGCGTTTCCGAAGTGTACGCGACCGAAGCCGCCTGCAAAAACGGCATCGAGAGCGTGAAGAAGTGCGCGCCCGCCGCCGGTATTGAGGACCAGACAAAGGAAGGCTATCAGAACGTCCCCAATCCCTGCTTCGAAATATTCGCCGATAAAAAGGGCGAATTTCGCTTCCGCCTGCGCGCCAGAAACGGCGAACCCATTCTGGCCAGCGAGGGCTATAAAGCCAAGCCGAGCTGCGTAAACGGCATTGAGAGCGTAAAAAAGAACGCGCCGGACGCGGAAGTTGTCAAGGAATAAGGCTTTCCGGATGCGGCGCTTTCCGTGCCGCGTGAAAGCTGCGTTTGCATGCGGCAGCGTTTTGTAACGTTGCCGCATTCTATATCGGTAAAGGAACCTGCGTTATGATTACGTTGCTATCCAGGCTCTTCATACGGGACGCCCGCAATTATGCTTCGCCAACCGTACGCATCGCATACGGCGTGCTGTGCGGCGCAGTGGGCATCGCGCTCAACCTGCTCCTGTTTGCGGGCAAGCTTGCCGCGGGCATGCTCTCCGGCAGCATCGCCGTAACGGCGGACGCGTTCAATAACCTTTCCGACGCGGGCAGTTCCATCGTCACGCTCGTCGGCTTTCGCCTTGCCGGGCACCAGGCGGACAGCGAGCATCCTTTCGGGCACGGGCGCATAGAATACGTTGCGGGCCTTGTCGTCAGCATGGCGATATTGTTCATGGCCTTCGAGCTTGGCAAATCCTCCGTCGAAAAGATTCTTTCTCCGGCAAGCGTGACGTGGAGCCCCCTTACGGCGGGCATCCTTCTCGTATCCATTGCCATAAAGCTTTACATGTTCTTTTACAACCGCCGCATCGGCACGTATATAGACTCCGCCGCGATGCGCGCC
Organism: uncultured Oscillospiraceae bacterium; assembly: GCA_964411535.1. Lineage (GTDB taxonomy): Bacteria > Bacillota > Clostridia > Christensenellales > CAG-138 > CAYPLG01. The sequence continues at coordinate 3,179 of CAYPLG010000115.1, read as the reverse complement.
GCTGCGATGGACAGCCTGTCCGATACGGCGGGAACGGCGGCGGTGCTTTTGAGCATGCTCATCGGTAAGGTGACCGGCGCCGCAATCGACGGATACGCGGGCCTGCTCGTCGCCGTATTCATCCTCTTTACCGGGCTGCGCGCGGCAAAAAGCACAATCAGCCCCCTGCTTGGCGAACCGCCGAGCAAGGATTACACCGATAAAATCGAGCAGCTCGTGCTCGCCTGTCCGGATATCACGGGCGTACACGACCTGATCGTCCATAACTACGGCCCCGGCCGCACGATGATCTCCCTACACGCGGAGGTGCCTGCGGACGGGAACCTGCTGCACCTGCACGACGCGGTGGATAACGTGGAGCGAAAGCTGCGGAACCTGCTTGGTTGCAGCGCCGTCATCCACATGGACCCCATCGTGCAAAGCGACGAATGCGTCAACCGCTACCGCGCGGACGTAGAGGCCATTGCAAAGGGCATCGACGACCGCCTGACCATTCATGATTTCCGGATCGTATCCGGCCCGACACATACCAATCTTGTTTTCGACGTAGTCGCCCCCTATGACGTCGGCATCGCGGACAACGCGCTTCGCCGGCGCATAATGGACGCGATTACCGCCATGGACGGCAACCTGTACGCCGTAATAGAAATCGATAAATCCAATCTATGCGAAACTACACATAAAACGGGGGCAACCACATGAAAAAATTGGGCGCACGCATTTGGGCAACGCTGCTGCTCGTCGGGCTGATCGGCCAGTTTGCCTGGACGATTGAGAACATGTACCTGAACGTCTACCTGTATAACACCATCTCGACCGATCCTACCTATATTGCGGCCATGGTCGCGGCAAGCGCCATTACTGCAACGCTTACCACGCTCATCATGGGCGGCGTCAGCGACCGCGTCGGCAAGCGAAAGCCGTTTATCGCGGTGGGCTATATTCTCTGGGGCCTGTCCGTCGTCGCGTTCGGCTTCGTTACGCCGGAAACCACCGGCAAACTCTTCGGCGCGGCGAGCGCCTCCGCGCTGGCGGCGGCGTTTGTGGTCGCGCTGGACTGCATTATGACGTTTTTCGGCAGCACGGCCAACGACGCGGCGTTCAACGCCTATGTTACGGACGTGACCGATGCGTCCAACCGCGGCCGTGCGGAATCCGTACTGGCCGTTTTGCCGCTCCTTTCGATGCTCATCATATTCGGCCTGTTCGACGGCATGACGCAGCAGGGACGCTGGAAGGAATTCTTCGCGATATTCGGCGCGGCCGTCACCCTCTCCGGCATTGTTGCGCTGTTCCTCGTCCGCGACGGCGAAATCGAGCGCAAGAAGGAGCCCTTCTGGGACGAGCTTCTGCACGGGTTCCGCCCGTCCGTCATTCGCAGCAACGGCGAGCTGTATATCGCGCTCGTCGCTTCCTGCCTCTTTGCCGTTGCGGTGCAGGTGTTCTTTCCGTACCTGATCATCTACATGCAAAATTACCTGAAGTTCGATAACTACGCCATCGTGCTCGGCGTCGTGCTCCTCTTTGCGTCGCTTGTTTCCGTGCTCTCCGGCGGGCTTTTGGATAAGCTTGGCAGGCTTAACTGCATGCTGCCGGCCGCAGGCGTTATGCTGCTCGGTCTTATCGGCATGTATGCCGCAAGAAGCTTTGTCGCCGTCATGATCGCGGGCAGCGTCATGATGAGCGGCTACATGCTCGCCACCGCGATTCTTTCCGCCACCGTCCGCGACTTCACGCCGCGCGACAAAATCGGCCACTTCCAGGGTATCCGCATGATATTCGTCGTGATGATCCCGATGATTATCGGTCCCTTCATCGGCGCGGCAGTGATTCGCAACAGCGCGGAAACCTATGTGGACCTCGGCGTCGTGAAAACCGTGCCGACGCCCGCTATCTTCCTCGCCGCGGCCATCGTGCTGCTGCTTGTCGTCGCGCCCGTGCTCCTGCTTCGGAAGAAAGGGAACCGCACATGATGACCAAATGGGGCGAAGCCCTCGACAAAACCAACGTCCTGCCGGAATATCCGCGCCCGCAGATGGTGCGCAACAGCTTTCATAACCTCAACGGCGTCTGGCGCTGCGCCTTTACGGACACGGCGGAGCAACCGGCCGCGTTCGATACGGAAATCCTCGTGCCCTTTTCGCCGGAGGCGCCGTTATCCGGCGTAAACCGGTTCCTCAAACCGGAAGAATTCCTTTGGTATTGCCGCAGCTTTTCGCTTCCAACGCAGCCCGGCGTGCGCACGCTGCTGCATTTTGGCGCGGTCGACCAATGCGCAAGCGTCTGGCTCAACGGCGTACCCGTCGGCGAGCATGTCGGCGGATACCTGCCGTTTACCTGCGACGTTACGGATGCGCTTGCGGCGGAGAATACGCTCGTCGTGCGCGTAACGGACGCCAGCGATACGTCGTACCACTCCCGCGGCAAACAGAAAATAGAACGCGGCGGCATCTGGTATACGCCGCAGAGCGGTATTTGGCAGACGGTCTGGATCGAGCAGGTTCCGGAAACGTATATCTCCGCACTGACCATCACGCCGCTCTACGATGCAGCCGCCGTCGAGATCACCGTCCAAAGCGCCGCGGACGCGCCATGCCGCGTTACGTTCGCGGGCGCGGAGTATGCGGGCGTTACCAACGCCCCCATTCGCATACCCGTACCGGACTTTATCGCATGGTCGCCGGAGAATCCGCATCTGTACGACTTCTCCGCCTCGCTTTTTGACGACGCCGTTACAAGCTACTTCGCCATGCGCAAGTTTTCCACCGGCCCCGACGAATCGGGCGTTCCCAGGCTTATGCTCAACAACCGTCCGTATTTTCACACGGGCGTGCTCGACCAGGGCTATTGGCCGGACGGCCTGTACACCGCCCCGGCCGACGAAGCCATGGTATACGACATTTCCCTCATGAAGCAGCTGGGCTTCAACATGCTGCGAAAGCATATCAAGATCGAACCGCTGCGGTATTACTATCACTGCGACCGGCTCGGCATGCTCGTTTGGCAGGATATGATCAACGGCGGCGGTACGTACCGCACCTGGACGATCAGCGCGCCGCTCGTGCTCGGCAATTCCCATCCCGATAACGATTACGCCTACTTTGCCCGCGCGGATGCGCGCGGCCGCGCGCAGTATCGCGAGGAGTTGACCGATATGGTAACGCTCCTTGCCAACTGCC
>CAYPLG010000114.1:0-6948 GCA_964411535.1 uncultured Oscillospiraceae bacterium | reverse complement strand
TGCTTCGCAACGAAAAATACTGCGGCGACCTTGTGCAGAAAAAGACCTACACGCCTGATTATCTTTCCCACGATAAGAAATACAACCGCGGGCAGGAGGAATTTGTGATCATCCGCGACCACCACGAGCCCATCGTGTCCCGCGAGACCTTCGAGGCGGCGGCGCGGATACTGGACAGCCGCGCCCTGTCGCCGGAGGGCAAGGCGAAGCATTCCAACCGCTATTGCTTTTCAGGCAAGATCAAGTGTGGCAATACCGTTTGCAATATTCCGTATCGTGATATAATAGTATTATCGCAGAAGGAAAGCGAGGCGATAGTATGGAGTTTATGACAACGCAGGAAGCCGCAGCAAAATGGGATATCTCCGACAGACGTGTGCGGATACTGTGCGCTGAGAATAAAATAGCAGGTGCTGAGAAGTGCGGCAAATCATACCGCATACCGGCCGATGCGCAGAAACCGGCTGATGGGCGTTTTAAGAATGCCTCTAGCGAGGCGGGTGCCGTGCGCTACTTGAAATGGCGCAACGATACCATCGGTATGATTGATAGAGCAAATGCCGTTTCTTTTACTCATCCCAACTACAATGAGGTTGCCTCGCTTTATACGCATGGCGCGGCATCATGGACGCCGGAACAGTTCACGAACTTTCTTGCAGAACGTGTTGTCAGCCGTGACCGCCGCGATATAGAGCGCATCTTGTTCCGCTGCGGTCTTTCCCATTACTATGTTCAGCGCATAGGCGAAATCACGCGGGGTATCCACCCGAAGGATTTGTTGTGGATAGCAAACGATGAAAACGAAATGCTGGACGCTGTGATGACGAACGTGTTCTCATCCGTTTTCCTGCAAAGGATTGACCTGACGGGAGACAGCATCGATACGCCCGAGGGCTATAATGTCAAGCGATACGGTGTGTTCGATGGCAAGTACGGTATCTACAAGCAGCGCATCAATCCGCTTGTGACGGACGTGGAATCTGAAATAGCCGTTTATCACCTTGCACAGCGTCTTGGCGTGCCCTGCTGCCCTGCTGTTCGTGCGGATAAAGATACCGTATTCTCGACTTTTCTATATGACTACTCGAGAGAATACTTCGTGCATTTTCGCCGCCTGTTTGACGGTGCACGGTCTAATAATGAGTATCGGAACTTGGTCGAAGTGCGCCCGCAATACAAGGACGATATTGCGCGGATGATACTGCTTGACTTCATCACCCGACAGGACGACCGGCATCTATCAAACATTGCTTTCAAAATCAGCGGCAAGCAGGAAAGCTTCTATCCGCTGTATGATAACGGCAGAAGCTTGTTCTATGAAGATACAGAGGAAATGGTCGGAAAGGCTGTCAATGACATTGTAGGCTATTCAACGAGCTTTGGTTATTCCGGCACCTATTGGGATTATGTGCATGAGATAGCCGAAGAAAGGGACATCGCGGATTTGATCGATCTGTCCATTTCAAAAGCGGAGATCGAAAGCATACTCAAGCAGGCAGGCTTTGTTTCCTATCGCTTGGAGGGTGCAGCGGAATGGATAACCAAGGCGATAGAGCTGTTAAAAGCGAAAGCCGCGGTATAAGAAAACGACAGGAGAAGCAAATATGCACGTAGAACAGTTCGTCATGGCATACGCAGTCGAGCAGGACAGGCTTCGGGCGATCCTGCCGGAGGGCTTTATCTCCCTTCGCCCGGTGCTTCGGATTAACGCGGAAATCCGTAGTCAGGAAACCGAGAACGCTTATATTGAGTTCAACACGGCGGTCGAATCAGAAGGAAAACGAGGCTGGCTCAATATCGCTTACTGGGACGGCGAAAGCGCGGGGCTCTCCTATATACGGAACAGAGCAGAAGTCAAGTTTTCGGCTCCTTTTCTTGACATTACCTATACGGGCGTGGGGATTGCGGGCGGTTGCCCCGCGGAAAAGGACAACGACGGCTGCTTTTTCCTTGGTGCGGGCACGGTACTGCGCCCGCCCGAACCGATCTTGAGCAACAAGGAATCCTGCGACTGCGCGTTTGCGTGGAAGTTCACGGATGCGGACGCGCACGGTGTCAGCATCGGAAAGACGCTGCCTGCTTATTCGGTGGAGCAAAAGAAGGTTTACCCCAAACAGGCGTTCACGGCGCAAAACGCGGCCGCAATCCCCTGCGAACAGGTGCTTGGCGCTTATGTAGTGAGGTTTACCCGATAGCTATTGTACAGAAATGTTGAAAAGCAAAATCATGTGGAGGATATGATGATGAAGATATTGGTGTTGAACGGAAGCCCGCGCCCGCACGGAAGCACGGTGAAAATGATTGATGCTTTTGTGGAAGCCGCAGTAGGTCATAAGATCGATGTGGTGGACGTGACAAAAATGAATGTGAAAGGCTGCCTTGCCTGCGAGTACTGTCATACAAAAGGGCATGGCGTATGCATTCAGAAAGATGATATGCAGGAGATCTACGCATTGCTGAATGAGGCTGAAATGCTCGTGATTGCATCGCCGATCTATTACCACGGTATTTCCGGACAGCTCAAATGCGTGATCGACCGGTTTTATGCCGTGGCGTATCCAAGCAAGCCAAAGAATCTGAAAAAGGTTGCCATGTTTTTAAGCTCGGGCGACGACAATATGTATGTGGGTGCGAAGTTCTCCTACGATGGGGACTTTGTGGGATACCTCGGTTTGGAAAGCATAGGTATATTCACAAACCACGACAGCGATGTCATGAACAAGATCAAGAAAATGGCAAGCTCATTGTAACTGCGAATAACAAGTGCGCATAAGTGCGCAAACTCCGTAAGCGATCATGCGCACCCACACCGGGCGCGTATTTTTGCGTTAATGTAAACTTTCGTTCTGCATCTTCCCCGCGAGATATACGATCAGCTCCTGCGGCGTGGGTTTGCCTTTGAACGGCATAGACGCCCAATACGCCTGCACTGATGGGTCTGGATTGCTGTACCCAGCGTCTATGGCTTTTTGCATTTCATCTAAAACTTCCTGTTCCGAAACACCTTCCTGCTTGGCGATATGGCGAATGATGTCGTTGATATCTTGTTTCATGACGTGCCTCCAATAACCCGTATATGGGTTATTATATCTGGGCATTATTAAGTATGTCAACCCGAATACGGGTTAATCGCTCTCTTTCCTCCCATATCATGGAGAAAGAAGTAACCCATATTCAGGTAGGAGACCATTATGACATACTCAGAGATTATTGTGATGCGAATATCGACCCTTTGTAAGAAACGTGGAATAGCCTATAACAAGCTCGCTAAGATGTGTGGACTCAATCAATCCACGATAGACAACATCGTTCGCGGCATCACGAAAGACCCGCGTATGACAACGATCCATCATATTGCCAATGGTCTGAATATGACCGTTGCCGAGTTTCTTGACTTTCCGGAATTGAACGATTTTTCGTTTGAGGAAGAGAAGTAATCTTCAGCAATACACAAACTCCCTCAACGCCATTTCCTCCGCCTGCGCCTTGATCGCGTTCATCGCTCCCACCCACGCCATCTGGTCACGGGACTTGAGCGCTTCATCAATGCCTTGCGCAGCGGCAAGCTGCTTCACTGTCCGAGAAACAATTTCGCGCGCCTGTTCGTCCACATCATGCAGATGCTCATATAGCTTACCAGACAGCATCAGCGCCGAGTATTTACCTTTACGCTGCTCCTGCAAAAAGCTCTTGCGCAGCATACCGTATTTACCGATTGGCTGCTGCTCCTCCTCGGATAGTTCCAAATCGGGTATGTAGTAATCGCCATTCAAAGTGTAGTTGATTCCCGTTTTCTCATCGATAACCTGTTGTTTCATGTCGCTGACCTCCTTTTTCTTCATCGTATCGAAAGAAAATCAAGATAGCAAATGTGCGATTCTATATAAAGGGAAAACGTCGCTCCAGTATGGTATAATAGCCAATAGAAAAAACTGATTTTGCAGGAGTTCGTATGATATACACAACTCATTATGATTCCCCGATGGGCGATATCACGCTTGCGGCAAGGGATAACGCCCTCATCGGGCTGTGGATAGACGGGCAGAAATACTTTCTTGGCAGCATCAAAGAGGATATTGCTTGCGACGATGACGTTGCGGTGCTTTTGCAGGCAAAGGGCTGGCTCGACCGCTACTTTGGCGGCAGCAAACCCTCCATAAGCGAGCTGACACTTGCGCCGGAAGGAAGCGGCTTCGCAAAGAGCGTGTGGCACATCCTTTGTGAAATACCATTCGGCGAAACGACCACCTACGGAGCGATTGCAAACCGCATTGCCAAAGAAAACAGGCTTGCAAAAATGTCCGCTCAGGCGGTGGGCGGCGCTGTCGGCCACAATCCCATCTCCATCATCATTCCGTGTCACCGCGTGGTCGGCACAAGCGGCAGCCTGACCGGGTACGCGGGCGGTATCGACAAAAAGATATGGCTGCTCACGCATGAGGGGCTGGATATGACAAGGTTCACCGTTCCGACAAAGGGAACGGCGATATAGGTAAAGAGGTGCAGACATGAGCAAATACAACGCGCTTTGGGAATATGTGAAAAGCAGAGATGAAGTGGGTTTCACGCTGACTTTCGATGAGGTTCAAAATGTATGCGGCATCCCCATCGATCATTCCTTCCTCAACTACAAAAAGGAGCTCGAGGCATACGGCTATAAGGTCGGCAAAATATCGCTCAAAAACCAAACCGTGGCGTTTGAGAGGATGCCCTAATGTATACCAAGACCCGCGCGGAGGAAATTGCCTTGTTGAAGCGGCTGTGGCAGGGCGTGGAAACGACCTGCCCAAAGTGCGGCAAGGCGGCGCTGACGCTCCTGCACAAGAAGGCAAAAAAGAGCAACAACGATTGGGTATGCCCGGCCTGTGGGGAGATATACCGCACGATCAATATGCTGTATACGCTACCCGACAAATAGAACGGAAGGAATTTCCAACATGACCGATATCACCGACAAAAACTACAAACCAAGCATCGACGAGCTGGACGCATATATCGGCAGCCCGCTGTTTTCCCGTTTGCGCGGGCATTTGGAGGACAGCTACGGCGCGCTTTATAACATTGAATATAGCGGCGACACGCTGTTTCGCGGCTGGAACATCAAGTTCTATAAGGCGGGCAGGTCGCTGTGCAGGCTGTATCCACATCCCGGCTATTTCAAGCTTCTCATCGTGGTTGGCCGAAAGGAAAAAGCGCGGGTGGAGGCGGCGCTTCTCGAAATGTCTGCGGCGATGCAGGAGATATACAACGGCACCAAAGAAGGCATGGGTCAGCGCTGGCTGATGTTCGACGTCACCGCGCCGGACGCCCTATATGACGATGCGCTTACGCTGATCGCCATTCGCAGAGCGTCGAAATAGAGCCACAAATCAAATTACAAAAAGCCCTTGAAGTATAAAATACTTCCGCTACAATTAGGATTAACGACGTCGTAATCAAGTTGTTTCGGAGGTTTCTATTATGCAGTTTACGCTAAATCAAATCGGCACCGTACATTGCGGAGCGGATGGCTTTTCCGTCGTCATCGCGCCCGAATACCGCGAGGCGCTTACCGGACTGGAGGGCTTTTCTCACGTTCAAGTGCTCTGGTGGTTCGATAAGTGCGACGACGACGCACAGCGCTCCGTGCTGACGATAGACAAACCGTATACCAACGGCCCCGACGTGATGGGCACGTTTGCCACCCGCTCGCCGCAGCGCCCCAACCCCATCGCCGTGTCGCCTTCCTATGTGACATATCTGGATATAGAAAACGGCGTCATAGGCCTTGCGTGGATAGACGCTATGGACGGGACTCCTGTGCTGGATATCAAGCCCTACACCCCCAGCGCTGACCGCGTGGAGCAGCCTGAAGTGCCCGAATGGTGCGCACATTGGCCCAAGAGCATTGAGGAAAGCGGCGACTTTGACTGGGAGAGCGAGTTCAACTTTTAGGAGGTTTCTGTGAGTTTAGCGGATTATATCGAGCACAAGCCTACGCTAGAGACGGAGCGGCTGATCCTTCGCACCATGACCGCCGCGGACGCGGACGATCTGCGGGAGTGGACGCCCAACAAGGCGCTATACAAATACTGGGGCAAAAGTCCGGGCAAAGCGGACAAGAATCCCGATCTGCTGTTTGCTGCGCCGAGAAAGCCCAGCAAGAGCTTCCATTGGGGCATCGTGCACAAGGTCGAAAACAAGGTCATTGGCGAGGCGTGGGTGTATCTCATCGAGAACGACCGCATGGCGAATGTCGCGGTGTGTCTTTCGGAAAAGTATCATGGGCAAGGGCTTGCCACCGAGGCATTGAAAGAGATCGTGCGCTTCTGCTTCGAAAAAACCGAATTGCAGCGGCTATGGACGGGCGCGGATGTGCGTAACACACCCTCTATCCGTATGTTGAAAAGGCGGGCTTTACCCGCGAGGGGCTTATCCGTCAGGGCAAGATGGTGTCCACTTGGTGCGATTACTACATTTATGGGATACTGAAAACGGACGTGGCAAAGTAAATACACCTTTCTTGACACTGCAATATAGTCACGCCTCAAAATATCCTGCATTAGTCAATGCCCATTCTTTTTTGTTGCTTTTTCTTTGTAAAAAAGGTATCATAAACAAAAGAAACAAATCTTGGGGGAGCTTACAAGTGGAAAAAGATAATGACGCTTTGGTTCTGTCTGCGCTGAATAATGGAAGTCAGGATTTCCATCCCAGTATTCAAGTCGAACACGCTCTCTCGGATATCAAAGACACATATTTGACGTCTCCTCTCGCAAAGATACCATTTACTGAAATTGCGGCTCTTGGAGGCGCATTTTCCGGAATCCCCGCCGCTCTAGCTCCGGAGGCACAAGGTTTATATCGATGCGTATTTCCTCAAGGTGTAGTGGGAACGCTCGCTAAAGCAAACGGTGGAAACATAGGCGCTATTTTTAACAGTGGTCGTATTGTAGGGCAGGCCAGATG
>CAYPLG010000113.1:0-7305 GCA_964411535.1 uncultured Oscillospiraceae bacterium | reverse complement strand
CGGGCGCAAGCTATACCACCGCTGCGGTCACGCTTGCGAATAACGGCTATCAATATCGCTGCATTGTGTACAACACGGCAGGCAGCATAACAAGCAACGCAGCGACGCTGATCATCGGCACGCCGGGCGGGGGTGATGCGGGTGCGGATGTGCCGAAGACCGGCGACAGTGCAACGCCTTTATTATGGATCGGGCTGATGCTGCTTGCGGGTCTAGGTTTGGCAACAAGCGCCGCGCGCGGACGTAATAAGCAACACGGCAATTAAATAACATCACAGACTTCAAAGGGATGAGCTTGTAGCTTGAAGAACGGTCGTCATTCGAACCCTTGTGTCCGAATAGCGACCGTTCTTCTTTTAGCTTTACAGATAACTAGGGCGTTCTTGACATCTGTTCCGTTTTCCTTTATCGGACAGTCCCATACAAACATTTGAAAAATAGCTTGCAAACTGTAAAATCGATCATTGCAAACGTTCATTTGCGACATAGCATCCCGAACTGCTACTTGCACTTGAGCCGAGTAGCTGGAAGTGCTTCTGGTTGCAACCACCTGTTCCGTTCTGCCACCACCTGCGGGCAACCGCGCGGTTGTATCTGAACAACGGTCGCAATTCGAGCCCTTGTGTCCGAATCGCGGCCGTTGTTCTTTTAACTTTACAGACAATTAGGCGTTTTCTGTCTCTGTGTTTTTTTCTTCTTATCGGACAGTCCCATGCAAACATTTGAATAACAGCTTGCAAACTGCAAAATGAGCGCGATTCGAACCCCATTGTCCGAGTTGGTTGATTCGTTTCTCCCCAAACGGCAAGCCATCTCGAATTTGGCGGACGATTTGTAGTGCAGCGCTCCACGAGAATACTGATCAGCGTGTAGAGGTCAATCTTATGCTTTATATTACGCATCGCTGAACGGGAATTGGCTGATTGCAGTCCTACAGATGGTTGCGAAAGAAAAACCAATGCCGCCTTTACATTTCTCGTATTGCGGCATAAAATAAGTAAATTAAGCATATTTGCGCGTATTTCATAGCGTTTGGGAGAGCACAAGCGACGCCGACAAACACACCGCTCTGCTAATCTCGTTTCTGTGAGACTCCCTTGCTGCGAATTTTGTACAAGCGCCTGCTTTAAAGGGCGCGTCACAAAGGTTTGCGCCATCATCCAATCGAAAAAACAAAGGGCAAAGGTACGCCATGAAAATAAAAACGATCTTTTCGCGTCCCCGTGTAGACAAGCTGCTAAACGCGGTCAGGGAATATCCGCTGACCGCTGTTGTTGCGGGTGCGGGGTACGGCAAGACTACGGCGGCAAAGGAATATCTAAACAAAGCGGATATGCCTTACGCCTGGGTGACGCTGACGGACGGAGACGGCGAAGTGTTCTGGGACAAGCTCTGTACGGCGGTGGAAACGCGCAGCACGAAGGCTGCGGACAAGCTCCGTGTCATCGGTCTGCCGGAAAACGCATGGGCGATATCCCGCGCGTCGAAGCTGGCGCGGGAAAACTGCGCGCATCCGTTTGCCATCTGTGTTGACGATTATCAGCTGCTGCCGGATGAAAGTCCGGTGCATGCGCTTGTCGAAACGCTTGCTTTTGAGAATATCGAAAACCTCCATGTTTTGCTTCTTTCCCGAACGCAGCCGAATATCCGGCTTGCAACGCTTGTGTCCAAGGATATGGCGGCGTGTATCGACGTGGACGCGCTCAGCTTCAACGATAAGGAAACGGACGGTTATCTTTCCATGCGCGGTCTGCGCCTTACGCGCGACGCCGTGGATTCCATACACAGGCTCTCGGGCGGCTGGATCTCCGCCATTTATCTTTTGGGCGAAGGCGTTCGCTCCGGCAGACAGATAAAGAACAGCGCCATTGACGAGCTGTTTACGGAAAACCTGATGCGCTCGCTGACGGATGGGGATCAGGAATCGCTTTGCCGCCTTTCGGTACTAGAATACTTCAATCCCGATATTGCCGCTTTCGCGCTGGGTACGGAGCGCATTCGCGACGTGATAACATCGCTTGTGCGCGAAAATGCCTTCATCACCTGCGACGAGTACGGATGGTATCGCTTTCATCCGCTCTTGCAGGACTACCTTGCCAAGCGCCGTCCCGATGATGAAATGCAGAAAAACGTCTGCCGCAGGGCTGGACTGTGGTGCCTTGAAAACAGGCGAAAATACGTTTGGCTTTTGCCCGTGACCCTATTTGAGCAGGCGGGCTGTATGGAGGAATTCCTCTCGCTTCTCAACACGCCCGACGCGGGACGCATCAATTACCGCGATCTTTCGGCCATCTGCCGCACGGTGGCGGCACTGCCTGCGGAAAAATGCATTGAATATCCTTTCCCGTATCTGCAGCTTATTTTTTACATGCTTTTTTCGGGCGACAAGCAGCCGATGCTGCTCGCGGGAAGCATGCTGGAAATGATGCAGCAGTATTTTTCGACGCACGAAACGGAGTATCGCAATACCATCTTAGGCGAGCTGACCGTCATCGCCCGCGTTACGGACTTCGTAAAATACGAAGGCGAACCGCTCTATGAAGCGGCGCGCCTGCTAAACGGCAAGCCCTCCATCATCCTCAATCCCGCCGACCCGTTCACCTTCGGTCTGCCGATGCAGCTCCACTCGGAGTTTATGACGCCCGGCGGACTTGACGCGGCGGTGGAACGCTGCCAGCATAACGCCTATGAACTGGTAACGGACGGATTCGGGCGCGGCTCCGAAAAGCTGATCCGCGCGGAAGCGGCGCTGTTGCGCTGCCGGTTTGACGAAGCGAAGCGCTTTGCTAAGCAAGCTGCGCTCGACGCCGCCGAAAAAGACCAGTATTTCATTATTGCAAGCGCTTACAGCACGCTGATGCGGCGCGCGCTGTTCTTGGGCGACGCGGAGGAGGCCGCCGGATGGATCGGCGAAATACAGGCGACGATATCGAACGCCGCCCGCGCGCATGGCGCACGCGGCTTCACCGTTTCCATGCTGCGCGAGGTGTTGGCGCTGGCGGAATGCTTTTACAATACCACCATGCTGAAAAAGGAAGACATCCCGGCAGGTTTTCTTGACGGCAGCCATAAAAGCGATATGGTGGCAGGGCTGGGCGTTACCAATATGTATATTGCGCGTGCGATGTATGCAAACGGCGATCTTGCGGGTACGGAGCGCATGTGCGATTCGCTCTCCCGCCTTCCCAACGTTTGCCAAAGCGCGCGTCTCAATGGTCTTATCCTGACGGCGCTGTGCCGCGAACACTACTACGGCGCGGGAAGCGGCGCTGCGGCGCTCTTGACGGCGCTCAAGGAGGCCGAACAGGACGGCGTTCTCCTTTTCTTTGCAGAAAATCCGGACATTCTGCCGCTGCTTGGCAGAATAAAGCGGCAAGGCGGCGTATCCGAGCGCTTTATCTTAAAGATCAGGCAGGAATGCGAGGCCTACGGCGCAGTCACGCCCAAGAAAATCGCCGCCGTATCTCTATCCGCGCGCGAGCGCGAGGTGCTTCGGCTCATTGCCTCCGGGAAAAGCCGCGCAGAAGCGGCGACGCTGCTTCATGTGCAGGAGAACACCGTCAAGGCGCAGCTTTCCTCCGCCTATAAAAAGCTGGGCGCAAAGGGAAAAACCGAGGCTATATGCATTGCCAGGGCTTCCGGACTGCTGTAAAAAATCGCTGAAAAACAGATTCACCCTTTCGGGCAATATACATCTCGTCTTTCCTATGTTATGTTAAACGTTGGAACATATTTGTCTATGATACATATGAAGTTGAGGACTATCGGATGAAAAGCTGCACTGCGGGAATAAGGAGACTGTTATCGGCGTTCGTCGCACTGGTCATGGTGCTTTGCCTGCTGCCAAGTACGGCGCTGGCTGCGGCACCGACGAAGGTTTATGTGGGCGATACCTGCGTCAGCGACGGCGGTGGCGGGTATTGGGTAGTTGATACCTCCGACGAGCCTAACAGTTTCTTAACGCAAACCGGCGCCGGTTCTACCAACTACGTAGTGTACTATGAGCTGGAGGGTGGCGTCGGCACATTGACGCTGAACAACGTCACTGTACCCGCAGGTAAATGCCATAAAGAAACTAATGAAGAAGTTGATGGAGACATTGGTCAGCCTTTTCATGCTGCCATCTATGCCGACGGCGACCTGACGATAAATCTTATTGGCGATAATAATGTCACTGGGCCGGACATCAACGAAGGATATTATTATACCTGTGGTGTGTGTGTGCGTGGCGACCTCACCGTTTCGGGCGACGGTACGCTGACTACCACGGGAGGTAACAAGAACGCCCAAGAACTCGTTAACACTCCACTCCACAGCTACGGCGTGTATGTCAAAAAAGGCATCACCGTATCCGGCGGCACGCTAACGGGCATGGGCGGTAAATCGAATATTTTTAGCAGTGAAAGCTGTGGCGTGTTTGCCAAAGAAAGCATCAATGTGTCCGGCGGCACGCTGGCTGCCACGGGCAGTGACACAACTGTCAATGGCTCCAAAAGCTACGGCGTGTATGCCAAAGACATCAATGTATCCGGCGGTACGCTAACGGGCACGAGCGGTAGCACAAGTGGCAAGCTTAGTAACAGCTACGGCGTGTATGCCAATTTCAGCATTGATGTATCCGGCGGTACGCTAACGGGCACGAGCGGCAGCACAAGTGGCATGCTTAGTAACAGCTGCGGCGTGAATGCCGAAAACGGCAGCATCACCGTATCCGGCGGTACGCTAACGGGCGAGTGCGGCAACGCGACTGGTGAAGAGAGTTACAGCCATGGTGTGTATGCCTACTTGGCTATCACGCTGACGGGCGGCGTTACTACGGCCAAAGGCAACAATGGCGCTGTCAATATGCAGCCCAACTTTTCCGACGATACGCAGATGAATGCAAACTGGTACCAGTGGAAGGAGAACACGGCGGCTGCCACTGAACCGACCGGCGGCTACGCAGTCAGCAGCGACACATCGCAGTTTACATACAATGATACCGCTCCCGCGAAGTATCTGAAAGTTACGCCGCCAACGTATGCCGTCACGCTGAATCTGACGCTCGACGGCAGCGCTTATACCGGGCAGACCATCACCATTCAAAAAGGCTCTGAAACACCTTATACGCTGACTGAGGGTACGGGCGGCGCTTACACAAACAGCGACGTACCAAACGGCACATATACCATCTGTAGAAACAGCGTTTCTACCGGCAAAGCCGTCACGGTAAACAATGCTTCCGGCAGCGCAACGCTGGATTTCTTCACGGTATCGTTCAACGCCAACGGAGGAACGCCCGCTCCGACAAATCAAGTGGTCATAAAGGATGGGCATGCCAGCGAGCCCGCCGCCATGACGAAAGGGACGGACACATTTGGCGGCTGGTATTCCGATTCGGCCCTTACAAGCGCATGGACGTTCGCGTCAAGCAAGGTTACGGCCGCAACAACGCTGTACGCCAAGTGGACGCCTGTGTTTGTCCCTGTAACGGGTCTTAGCTTCGACGGTACGCCCAGCGTAGCGACAAATACCAACCTGGCGCTTGCGGCAACTGTCACGCCAAACAACGCCACGAATCGAACGATTGATTGGAGCGTGAGCGCAAGCGACGCGGGCACGACGGGAGCCACCGTTACAGGCAGCGTGTTCCGTGCGACAGCGGCGGGCACGGCAAAGGTCACGGCGACCATTGCGGATGGCACGGCGGTCGGCACACCCTATACGCAGGAGTTTGAGATTACCGTTACTGATACACCGCCGCAGCCCATCGTCACACCCACGTTCAGCCCCGCAGCGGGAACGTACACAGCGGCGCAGAACGTGGCGCTTTCCTGCGCTACCGACGGTGCGACCATCCGCTATACTATTGACGGCACAGATCCGACAGAGAGCAGTACGGCGTATTCATCGGCGATTCCCGTTTCCGCGACGACCACCATCAAGGCAAAGGCGTTCAAGACGGGCATGACCCCAAGCGCCATAGCAAGCGCAACGTATACCATCAATATTGCACCAATTGTTGTTCCTGCCACGGTTTCACCTGCTTCCACGTTTGTGCAGGGCAGCGCGCCGGAGCTTGTGGTGACGTTCACCGCGGGCGTGCCAAATTTTAACGCCACGAACAACTTTGGCGGTATCGACGCGACCTCGCAGTTGAAGCCCGACGTCGGCACGATCACTACACCGGGTACGGACGGAAAAGTGGAGGACGGCTCCATCAAGCTGACGCTCTACCAAAGCTATCTCAACGCCCTTGCGCCGGGCACGTATCTGTTGCGCATTCGGCTCACCGGCAATCCGGCGCTTATGCCCACTGCGCAAACGTACATCACCGTGACCGCGCCCGGTGCGGGCGGCGACGCGGAAGCCGACGTGCCAAAGACCGGCGACAATTCCATGCCGGGACTGTGGATTGGAATTATGATGCTTGCGGGCGCGGGGCTGATTACGTTTAGGAAACGGCGGCGGGCGTAAAGCAAGAGCGCGCCTTCAAGCAAGCGAGCTGAAAAGAATTGAATAGCGGTCGAAATCCGAACTCCATGTCCGGAATCGACCGTTTTCTTTTACAAAACTGGATGAACGGTCGTGATTCGAACTCCATTGTCAAAATTGGCTTATCCGCTTCTCCCCAAATCGAAAGCTTTCCCGAATGCGGCTGGCGTTTTGTAGTGCAGCACTCCATGAGGATACTGTTCAACATGCGCGGTCAATTGTTTGCTTCTTATGCGCATCGTGAAACGGGAATTTGCCGTACTTATTTATTGTCCGCAAAGAGATAGGCCTGCCGCAGCCATGAGATCAGTTCATCGTCTATTTCAGCTAAGTTGCCAATCACAATGTGCGTTGCCCATCTGCCCGGATAGGGTTCTGTTTTTGCAGCTACTCTGGCAGAGGTTAACGGGTAGGGCAATCCCAGCGTTATAACAATATATGGATTGGGCAATTCGGCCTTTCTCTTAACTTGCTGGAATGAAACGCAAGCATACATATGGCAATTGAAAAAAGAAATTTGGCTCGCTTGCATCCGTATCTTTGTTCTCGGTAAAACTGCTAATATACGATCTTCAAAAGCTTGATATAATGGCAAGGCCGTTGGCTGCTTATTGAAAAACAAAAGTGTATCTTGTGATGCAATATCCATAGCGACCTCGTCAAATTCCGATTTAGCGGGCTTTATAAAACGCTTGCTTCCATTCTGCCACCACCCCGGCAAATTTGCAACCACTTGCAGACAATCGCGCGCTGGTATCACTTTGTCCGTCTTTACACACGTCGGAGCGGACTCCGCTCCACTCACAATCCGGCAACACTTCGGTGCTGCCG
>CAYPLG010000112.1:0-7389 GCA_964411535.1 uncultured Oscillospiraceae bacterium | reverse complement strand
ACTTGAACCCACACGGGTTTAACCCCAACGGATTTTGAGTCCGTCACGTCTGCCAATTCCATCATTCCGGCATATCTCAAATCCCAAGAACAAAACTCGGAAATCCGAGGGATGTTCAAGAGGGATATGAAAACAAAATGCGATATTCACTTGTCAAAAGCGCCCTATTTGCGGGCGGTCTGCCGGGTATCACGGAGATCGGCGCAGTAGATTTTGAGTCCGTCACGTCTGCCAATTCCATCATTCCGGCAAATGGAACGTTGCTATTCTAGCATACTTTCCCACGCAATTGCAATACTTCCCTTATGTATTACGCCTAATGATTTTTTGTGCGCGCGATTGCCCCGCATCCGTATCTATTGAGCGCAGAATATGCTATAATACGAGCCATGGAAAATCTCTTCTCCGACAATCAAAAAGCCGGTGCGCCTCTGGCCGACCGAATGCGTCCCCGCACACTTGATGAGTTTGTGGGACAACAGCATATCGTGGGTGAGGGTAAGCTTTTGCGCCGCGCGATTTTGACCGATCGGATGCAGTCGTCGATCTTTTTCGGCCCGCCGGGCACGGGCAAAACGACGCTTGCGGGCATTGTCGCCAGCGCCACGGGCGGCGCGTTTGAAAAGCTCAACGCCGTTACCGCAGGCGTAAAGGAATTGCGCGAAATGGTGAGCGCGGCGGAACACCGGCTACAGCTGTATGGCCAGCCGACCTATCTCCTGCTGGATGAATGCCACCGCTGGAGCAAGACGCAGTCGGACAGTCTCCTGCCCGCGCTGGAGAAGGGAACGATCCGCTTTATCGGCTCGACAACGGAAAATCCCATGATTTCGATGACAAGCGCCGTCGTATCCCGCTGCCGCGTATTTCAATTTTACCCGCTGACAAACGCGGATATCGAGCAGGCGGTGCTCCATGCGCTGCAAGACGAAGAACGCGGCTTTGGCAAAATGCGCGTCGAGCTTACGGAAGAGGCGCTGCATACCATTTCCGCCATCGCCAACGGCGACTGCCGCAATGCGCTTAACGCCCTCGAACTTGCAGTACTGACAACCGACGCGGATGCGGACGGCGCGATTCGCATTACACGGGAAATTGCGGCGGAATCCAGCCAGCGCAAGGTTATCAAGTGCGATGAGCAGCTTTTTTACGACATGCTCTCCGCCTTCTGCAAAAGCCTGCGCGGCGGGGACAGTGACGCGGCGCTTGCCTGGTTTGGCCGGTTAATCTATGCGGGCGTCGATCCGCGTATTATTGCAAGGCGGCTGATTGCGCACGCAAGCGAAGACGTCGGCCTTGCCAACCCGCAGGCGATGGTGCAGGCGGTAACGGCCGCGGAGGCGCTCGACCATATCGGCATGCCGGAAGCCGGGCTCTCGCTCTCGCAGGCAATCATTTTTATCTGTGAATCCCCGAAATCCAACAGCGTTGTGATCGCCAAGGACGCCGCCCTTGCGGACGCGGAGCAAAGCTACGACGAGCCGGTCCCCGTATACCTTCGCGATACGTCCTACAAGGGCGCAAAGCAGCTTGGTCACGGGGTTGGCTATCTGTACCCGCACGACTATCCGGGGCACTGGGTGCAGCAGGCATACATGCCGCCGTCGCTTGCCGGTAAGCGGTATTATATTCCATCCGATCAAGGGCAGGAAGCCAAGATACGGGAAAATCATGAAAAGCGCGATAGACTGCGCGGAGGAGAATCGTAAAATGGAGCTTGAACCAAAGCAACAAAGCAGGTGCAAAGCGTTTCTTGCGCGCAAGAATGTTCGCATTTCGGCGAAGGTGTACTTTGTGGACGCCATGGGCAGCATGGCGTACGGCCTGTTCGCGTCGCTGCTTATCGGAACGATTATCGGCACGCTGGGCGACCGGCTGCATGTGGCGCTGTTAACGCAGATCGGCGATTTCTGCAAAGCTGCAACCGGCCCCGCCTTGGGCGTTGCAATTGCGTATGCGCTCAAGGCACCCGTTCTCGTGCTACTTTCCGCCGCTGTCGTCGGGTATGCTGGCAATTCGCTCGGCGGCCCTGTCGGCGCACTTCTTGCAACGATTGTCGGCACGGAGCTTGGCAAGCTCGTCAGCAAGGAAACGCCGGTGGATATTATCGTGACTCCGGCGGTCACCATCTTTTCGGGCGCGCTTATCGCCATATTCGCCGGACCCGCAGTATCGGCGCTGATGAACGCGCTCGGCGTTGTAATCATGCGCGCAACGGAGCTTCGCCCGGTTCTGATGGGCATTATCGTGTCCGTAATCGTCGGCATTGTTCTAACATTGCCAATTTCCAGCGCCGCGCTGTGCGTGATGCTGGGCCTATCCGGAATTGCCGCCGGCGCGGCTACCGCCGGATGCTGCGCACAGATGGTCGGTTTTGCCGTTATGAGCTTTCGCGAAAACCGCTGGGGCGGCTTGCTGGCGCAAGGACTCGGCACCTCCATGCTGCAAATGGGCAACATTGTGAAAAACCCGCGCATTTGGATTCCGCCGACGTTGGCAGCCGCCGTAACCGGCCCGATTGCCGCCGCCGTGTTTAAGCTCGAATCGATTCCCACCGCTGCCGGCATGGGCACCTGCGGGCTTGTCGGCCCCATCGGGATTATCACCGCAATGGAGCCCAGCGCCAACATGTGGCTCGGTATCCTGCTCGTTTGTTTCCTGCTGCCGGGCGTTCTTACCTGGCTTTTCGCCCTGCCCATGCGAAAGCTCGGCTGGATTCGCGAAGGCGACCTTACATTAAAGTCATAGCCTTACGATTATAGTTTGCCAAATAAGCATGCCGGCACGATATGCTGCCGGCATGCTTTTCTTTCTAATACCTGTTTCTTTACGCGTCAGGAAGCTGCGTAATGTTCGTAGAGTTGCTGCAAAATGCCGGGTGCGAGCGCCTCGGCGCGCGTTCCGCAAGGTATTCCGAGCTGTACAATCGCCTCGTCAAAGCCGGAATGGTGCGCAAGCAGGTTGTTTCGCAGGGTTTTCCTTCGCATGGCAAACGCACGCTTCAGATATCGCAAGAAAGCTGCGCCGTCCAAATTCGTGTTCGCGTTTCGGCACAGGCGCACCACGGTGGAATCCACCTCCGGCTGCGGAAAAAAGCTGCTGCGCGGTACATCCAGGATCCGTGTGGGCGTATACAGCGTTTGCGATAGCACGGCAACCGGCCCATATACGCGGTCGCCCGGCTTTGCGAAGAAACGCTCCGCCGCCTCGGTCTGCACCATAAGCACAACACAGGCGGGCGTATGCGCAATCAGCTTTTCCGTAATGGGCGTGGTTACGTAATATGGCAAATTGCCAACGGCGATATAGGGCGTGCCGTTTGTGATTCCCGTCAGATCACAATCCAGAAAGTCTTTGTTTACGACAATAAGGTTTTCGTTAAGTACCGTTTCCTTAAGCGCGCCGGCCATCGCAGCGTCCTTCTCCACGGCAATAACGCGTGCGGCAACATCACACAGCGGCTTTGTCAGCGCGCCAAGGCCGGGACCGATTTCCACAACGAGCTTGTCCGCAGCATCCGCCGCGTCAACATTTTGCCCGATCGCGCTTTCATCCACAAGGAAATTTTGCCCAAGCGCCTTGTTGGGCTTGATGTTTCGCTCTGCGAGCACAGTCTTGACGAAATCGCATTGCCGCATGTCGTACCTCCCTGTTCGTTGCCGTTCATTATACAAAGCACTGCGCCGAAATCCTGCCCGGCAGCACGCGATAGCGCGTGCTCCCGCTGCGCCGCGTCATGCTGATTGCAGAAGATCTATTTCTTTCCGGCAGCGCCTGTACATATTTTCTGATACAAATACCGGCACAAAAGAACGCTCAGAACCGGCAGCAGCAGCATGGGTATTACGACCAGAAAACGATACAGCCACATGTTCGCTTCCACCGCCGGAATCAACGCTATCATAACGCGTTGAACCACCATATGGTACAGGAATATATACAGCGTGCATTGCCCCATAACGGAGAGCGGGTGCAGTATTTTCCTCATAAACGGATGCTCTTCCAGCAAGGAAAAGGCAGCGTACAGCAGAAGGAGCGTAATGATGGAAAACCCCATGAAATTGCCGCTCGGCGGATTAAAGCCTCCGCCCCAAACCGAGAAAAGCAGATTGTCAAACGGCAGAATTTCCTTTCCCATCAGCTGCCACCAGCCTATCCACAGGCACGCCGATACGATTAAAATGACACAGCGTTGCTTTCGGGTTCTCGCAAATACGTTGCGGCTTGCCATAAGCATTCCCAGATAAAAAAGAATAATGTATGTTCCCCCGAACAGATGCTGCCCGCCGCCATGCACCGGCAATATAAAGGAGCGCTTTATAAAAAGCCATGCAGCGACGCATAGGACAACCAGCGTCGCCCCCTGCCAAAGCAGCGCCGCCTTCTGCCGGTTGCAGAACCGGCACCAATAGATCAGCGCGGGCGCAATAAGCAGAAGCTGAAAGAAAAACACAAAGAAATAGTATTCGGCAGATATGCTAAAATGCAGCAACATATCAAGATACTGCGTCAGATCAAAGCCGCGGTAACGAAGGCAGTATACTACAAAAACAGCCAGCGCATACTGCAAAGCCAGCTTTCCAATGCGACGGAGCTGCACCGGAAAAAGCGGCGCCTGCCGCGTGCCAAGCGAAAGCCACGCAGACACCCCGGACAAAAGGACGAACAGCGAAACGGAAAAGAAGGATGCATGCGCGATCATCGGATTTGTATACGCGGCGCCATAAACGTGATCCGTCACAAAGGCGATCATTGCCACAAACTTTGCGCAGTCCAGCCAAAGGATACGCTGCTTTGCCATGGGTGCTGTTTCCATAAACCGTTTCCTCCAAAACACCGAAACAACGTGCATAAAGGTGTCATGCACAATTTACCATACGTCAGCCATATTTGCAACGCCGCCATTGCAGAGGCACGCCGATTCCACACAAAGGCATTTGCTGCGTAATTTTCCCTAGCCCTGCGTATGCTTATCAGCGAAACATTTACAAAAGACCGGGTTGCCGGTAAAATATGCTTATAAAGTTTGAACAGAACGGAGCCAATACCGGCATGAAGAACGCACAGCAATGCCCCGACCAGAAAAAAAGGCATTACGCCTTTTTCCGCCATACCAATTGTGAGTTTTTTCCGTGCCATACAACGCAGCATCCGGAAAGCTTTAATTGCCTTTTCTGCTATTGCCCGCTATATGCCCTCGGCGCACGCTGCGGCGGCAACTTTTCCTATACAAGCGACGGCATTAAGGACTGCAAGAACTGCATGCTTCCGCACCAACCTGAAAATTACGATTCTATCAACAGCCGCTTTGCGGAAATTGCAGAAATCGCAAAACGAGAAGAGCAAGCAACGCCTGCCGCAACCGTCACGGACGTTTGATTACCGGTAACAGCCGCTTTTCCAGTATCGAAGCTACGATGCACAGCACAATATCGCCCGGTACAAGCAGCAAAAAGCAATTGAGTACCAGCGGCCACAGGCCAATCGGCGCATGCAGATAAAACCGGCTAATCAGCCAGTAATAGGCCATGCCGCAGGCATAGATAATCGCGAGCCCGGAGAAGTTCGCAGTAAGGAGGCGCCTAACGTCCGGCCTCTCCGCTCTGCCGGCAATTGTGCCCGTCACATAGGCCGCAAAAGCAAATCCGATAATATAGCCAAAGCTTGGCCGCAGAACATAGGAAATTCCACCGCCCGCAGCGAACACCGGCAACCCCGTCAACCCCATCGCAATATAGATCAAAACCGCAATAAGCCCCCATCTGCCGCCGAGCAAAACGCCTGCAAGCAGGACAAACTCCAGTTGCAGGGTAAAAGGAACGGCCGGAACCGGAATCCGGATAAACGCAGCGATGGTAATTAGCGCAACAAACAACGCGCAGAGCACCATATGTTGAGTTTTGTTATTCTGCATCATTTCTCCTGTGCAGCAAGCCGAATGCTGATTTCTCCGGAAGAAAGGGCGGCCTCTCTGCCGTCATCGTATCGAACCAGCAAACGGCATGCATCGTCTATACCGAGCACCAGCGCGTTATCCTTATGCCCGGCCGCAATTACCGTCACCGTCTTTCCGATGACAAAACTGCGCTCGCGATACTGCTCTACGTAATCCGCCGTATCCAATACGGAGTAATACGCCATAAATCGATTCAAAAAAGCTGCGGCCAGCCGATTTTTTATGTCCTGCTGTATATCGCGAAACAATGCGCCCGCAACCTCACGAATCTCCTCCGGAAAACCGCTTGTTGGCTCGTATACGTTGATGCCTGCTCCCAGCACAGCATAAGAAAGCAAGCTGTTTTCGAGGTCAAACGCCGCCTCCGTCAGTATCCCGCAGACTTTCTTTCCCCGTACAAAAATATCATTGACCCATTTGATCATGGCCTTTTCTGCTGTCACCGCCTCGATGGCTTCGCACATTGCAACAGCAGCAATCGAGGTGATTCTTACCGCTTGCTCGGTGGAATACTGCTGCGGTCGAAGCAGCAGGCTCATGTATATGCCTGTGCCCGCCGGTGAGAAAAAACTTCGCCCTCTTCTGCCCCGGCCCGAACACTGTTCGTTCGCAAGCAAAGTATATCCGGCAGGTGCGCCCCCCTCCGCCTTTTCACGAACAAGCGCATTGGTTGAGGAAACGGATGGCAGTACCGTAATCACCAGGCCATCGCATGCGGACGTAAGGTATTTTGCAATTCCCTGTGCGGACATGATATCCATGCTCTGCAACAGGCAATAGCCTTTGTTGGTGACAGCGTCAATGGTATACCCGTCGCTTCGCAACGCTTTGACCGCTTTCCAGACAGCCGCGCGCGATACGCCCAAAAGCTTTGCAATCGCCTCACCGGAATAGTAAACACCGGCATTATGCGCAAGCAATTCGAGCAATTCTTCCTTTGTCGTCATTCTAACACCCTCGCTTTAGAGTAATTCTATCATGTTAAGAAAGTATTGTAAACTACTATATAATGCTCGGTTTACATTATAAGAAAAGGCGGATAAGCACCAACATTTTAACTGCATTATATTGCTTTTTTATAGATCCCGGCGGCTACCTACTCTCCTGTTATCCGCCTGCGGGCGGGACACTGTATGTACGGCAAAGTCCGCAAAGCGGACGTTTGCTCTCTCAATTCGGAATCGGCGCAGCAGGGCGTGGATGAATCCCCGCTCTGCCGCTTGTTCCTCATTGGGGCTCCGCCTCGCTGTATCCGCCATTGGCGGCGCTCAACTTCGCCCCTCCATGCAAGTACCGCTGCGCGTTATGCTCTCGCGCGCCGAAAGAATACGTAGTGGTCCGCATCCCAAATGAAAAGAGCCGGTGCTGGTGCACTGGCTCTTTTCATTTAGATCCCGGCGGCTACCTACTCTCCCGGCACGTCTCCATGCAAG
>CAYPLG010000111.1:0-7391 GCA_964411535.1 uncultured Oscillospiraceae bacterium | reverse complement strand
TTGCCCACAAGGTACGCGCCCGCTACGGAATCGGCAGCCGCTGTCGCGCTGTTGACTTTGGCGGTTATGCCTCCGACGGAAAGACTTCCATCCGATGTGACGGCATAGCTCTCGGTTACATAATGGGTGAAAATATCCGCGCTTTCCGCATAGATTGCGCCGTTCGTATCGATCTTGGCCGTAAACTTCGCATTGGAGTTGGCGGTCATGAGATTGCACCCTGCGCCAACGAACGCGGCGGCAGCTTCGGAGCCAAACTCCGCCCTGGCAACGCTCGCGCCATAGGAATGCACCAGTATGCGCCCGCGACGCGTATCGCTGCCGATGCTGGCGTTGACAATCTGCGCGGTTGCTTCCGCCGTGATCTCCGCCTTCGCCATATTGCCCGTGATGCTCACGCCCGCGGCGCTTCCGCCGGCGTTCATGTATGTGTACGCTCCGCCGGTTGCAGTCAATGTGCCTGCCGCCGCGTCCGTACTGTCCACATTGAAGAAGCTTTGCACCTTGACCGCGTCCGCTCCGGTAATCGTAACGTCCTGTATCTGCGCGGTCTGCGTTGCCGCAACCGTCGCCGTAAGCGCGTTCATGGCGGCGTTTTCCAGCGAAATACTTATAGCCTTGTACACGCCCGCGATGGCGTTGGCCGTACCGTCTACTGTGACGGCTATCCCGTCGTCGTCCGCATCCGCTTCCGCTTCACCGCTGCCGTCGCCGTCGCCTGCGATCTCCGCCGTCGCGCCGGTGCCTACGGAGGCAGCAGCCGCGTTGGTCTCCGCGCTCGCTCCGGTTTCCTTCACACCGCTTTGCTCGGTCGTTGCGCTTGCGCGCGCCGTGTACGTGGTACGCACATCATGCTTGCCCGCCTTGATCCTGCGGTGATTTCCGATGCGCTCGCCCGCGTAGAAGGTTCCGTTCGCGTTCGCGGCTACCACCGTCACACCCATCATCAAAGCGCCCATCGTGCTGCCCTGCATGGTTTTTGCCTCCGCATAGGCGTTGCCGATGCTCTCGATACATAGCGTACCGGCCGTGACGAGATCAAACCCGCCGGACGGCTCCGTTATGCCCGCATATTCGATATATGCGTGGGTTTCGGCGTTGTCGGTTGCAGTCGCCGCATTCACGGCCGTGCCGTAAAGCGCCAGCGACGTTCCGTTTCCGTCGAGGATTGAAATCGCGCCGCCCGGCTGCGTGCCGCCGTTATCGTTATATTGCGCGCGCACCGTAATGCTCGCGCCCGATACCTTCGTGCCCGCAATATACGCCTTCTGTACGCTGCCCACAGTGGCAGTCAGTACATTGGCAGCAATGCTCACGGTTCCCGCACCCTGCTTTTTCACCGAGGAAGCCTCGGCCAGCGCGCGGGTATTAGCCGTAACGGAAATATTCCCCGTTGCGGTCACGCTGCCGCCGCCCGTGATATAGGCAAGCGACTGCGCTTCTACAATCGCCACAGCGGTGTTCGTCTTTACCTTATAGAGCGTTATGTCCATGCCACCCGGAATCCCGCCTTCGGGCGCGCCGACCACAGCAGTCGCCTTCGCGATGGTAACGTCAGTCGCGACCGTCACGTTCGAAGCCTGCATATCGACCGTGCCGATGACGATATTATTCGCGTCATAGCAGTTCGTATCGATGTATGCGGTAAACTCCCCGTCGGCACAGGCTTCTAACGTCGCCAATCCAACGGCGAAAAGACCGAGCGACGTATCGCTCTGACCGATCTTGGCCTCCGCAACGGAGCTTCCGATGCTCTTGACCGTGAGCGCCGGACCGCCCAGAATCGTAACGCCCCGCATCCATGCGTGGCTTTCCGTGATGGCGTTGGCCAGCGCGGTATTGATGCCGACGCCAATGAGCGCCGCTTCTGCTGCATGCTTCGGAACGGCCAGCCGCGCCTCCGCCGCTTTACGCCCGTCGCTGTTATTAAAGAATGCTGTTACAAAGATGGCATTTGCTTTGATGGTTGCGCCATCGATGCCCGCATTCTGGGTGGCCTTGTTTGTCGCCGTAAACATACTCGCCGCAATTTCCAGCGCCGCGAGAGTTGCAACAGCACTGATCTTTCCGGCAAACGCCGTGGCAAGGCCGTTGACAGAGACGTGCAACGTGCCGGTCGTGATGTTCGCGCCTGCGCGCAGCAAGCTGTCGGCAACTACGTGCACAACCGCCGCCGCCGTGTTGGTCGTAACGCTCGCCGCTGCGAACTGGAAGCCCACGCCGCCGTTGGGCTGCATGGTCTCCGCATTTGCCAGGGCTTCGTACATGTTGCTGACGCTGACCGTTCCGGCTATGATTTCTGCGTCATCAATATAGGCCTGGAATATGCCGTCCGCATAGGCAAACGTGGTCGTCAGTCCAATGTACATGAGTCCAACCACCGCTGCTACGGTCACGTTCGCATTCGCGTGGGTAACGCCGTCGACGAGCACGCTAAGAGCATCTACTACGTAAACATTGGCGTTATAAATCGCCGCAGTGCTTATGCATATATTGTTTGCCAGCGCGATGTTGTCGTTGCGCGCCAAAAGCGCTGCCATGAGTTCGACGGTCGGCGCACTGCCGTCCGCATCCAACACCTGTGTCAGAATATTGCTGTTCTTGCCAAGCTCCGCAAACGCACCTTCATCCGCAGCGCCGTTCTTGTTGAGGTTGGATGCGATGTTAACCGTACCCGCGTGCAGCGTAACGCCGGTAATCTCCGCCGTCTGCTTTGCCGCGGCCTCCGCGCCGGCCTCATTGATCGCGGTGAAAACTGCGGCAATCGTAAAGTACGGCGTACCGACGGTCGCATAAGCGCGCACGCTGCCGTTGACGGTCACATTCGCCGCTCCGTCAGCCGTCACGGTACATGCACGGTTCGCGCCGGTGATGCATGCGCTTGCCAAAGTTATGACCATCGAATTGGCCGTGTTCACGTTTTCCGTGCAAAGGGAAACGGACATGCCCGCCGACGTGGGGATCACAACCGTATCCGCAGCGCCGCGGTAGGTTGTCTTGACGTCGATGCTGCCTGCACGAATGCTGCCCTTGCTCGTCAGCGTTGCCGTAAATTCGCCGCCCGCCGTCGCGATGCCCACCATAACGCCCACTGCCAAAGCAGCGCCGGGCAGGTTGTCGATATTGACGTTCGCAACAGCCGAGCCGAAGCTATGTACGTTCAGTTGGCCCGTCACGGTGAGCGCGGGTGCGCTGAGCCGCGCATCCCCGGTCGCCGCCGCAAGGGCAAGTGCGATATTGGGCGTCACGGACAGCAGCCCGCCCGCACCCGAAAGGATGAACACCTCCGCCATGGACGTAAATGTGACGGACGGATCGTTCGGAGCGCCGGTTCCCTGAATCGTCGAATCGCCGAACTTATCGAAAATATTGGTATCGAAGCCCGTATTCTGGTTGGATATGACATCCACCCTGCCTACTGTTACCGGCGCGCCGGTCAGCTCGATGCATGCATCCTGTTGGCTGATGAGCAGCGCGAACGCGATCGACGGATTGACGCCAATTGCCGCCCAGACCACGTTGGCGGAGATGGAGAACGCCCGCGCGCGGCTGACAGCCTCGGATCTCATGTCGCCGGTCACGGTAAGCGCACCCGGATCGACATGGCCGAGAATAGCCGCCTTATTCGCCGAGGCGTTGATGGCGATGCCGAAGTTTACGCCAACCGAGATTAGTCCGCCCACGCCAGCCACGAGTGTGACCAGCGCAACCGAATCGGCCGGATGGCTGGAATCACCCGCGTACACGCACAGATTGTTCGCTTGGATACGCGAATTCGTTACGTCGACAAACGCGTCGTTCTTCGTACGAAGGAACGCCAGCGCGACCGACACACCGACCGCCACGCCGCCCGCCGTAAGCGAGGTGGTAACGACCTCCGTACCGCCGTGCAGGCTCGAACGCACCAGGATGTCTTCCGCCTGCATGTGCATCCGGTTAATGAAGGCCGACGCCTCCGTATAGTTTATCGCCAGCGCCACAATTACGTCCACCGCAACTGCGCCGACGCTCAAGCCCATACCGGCGACATACATGTCGGTAGAAAGATCGTTTGTGACCGTGATGGTATCGGCATAGATCGTGCCGCGCTCGGCTTCGTCCGAAGCGTCGCTGCCAAGCTTTCCAATGTAGACGTTCGAAATCGCCACACCAAGCACGAACGCCACGCCAACGCCCACCGCCACGCCGCCAATTGTCGCCGTCATCAGGTATGCCGCGCCATAGGTGTCAAAGTCGGATTGTACGAGAACCTTTTGCGCACGGACCGTCACGCCCTGCGCAATATAGGTGTTGATCAGCGTGGTATTAACCGCCAGAGCGATATTCACGCTGACGCCGACCACGCTGCCCGCTACGCCCGCCGCGGCCGCAGAGGACTTTGTCTCGCCGCCGCTGGTGACGGAAACCGTGCCGGTTGCTTTTACATCGGCATTACCGCGAATCGCCGCGGTGATCTCGCCCATGAAGAACGTGAAGCCTGCGGATACCGTAACGCTCGCGCCGGCGCTGACCGCAATGCCAGCCGTCGCCGTAACGACGTTGCCAAAGTCCATGATCGCATCGACATTGACGTCCTTTGCACGGATTACGTCGCCAAGCAGCTCCGCATTCACCTTGCTGAACACGAACAGCGCGCCAAGCGTAACGGAAACGCCCGCAAGCGCGCCGCCGGAGCCGGTGACGCCGACCATGAATATGGAATTATCCTGCCGGAAGCCGAGTTTATCCGCCACGAGCTCGATCACGAACAACGCGTCTACGCCGCGGGAGTCCGCTTCACTGCTCATTTGGGGGGTCAGCCCCTCGGCCTTCAGCCGCGTGTTCTCGTCTTCGCCTACAAACGTCGCCTTCGAGCCGTTGATCGTATACAGCTTACCGTCCGAAGAATTGAAATAGTAATCGTGGCCATCCTTGTCCTTGTAATGGTAATAGGTAACCTCATCGATGGTCTCGGTATCTATCTTACTTTGATACTCCTCGCCTTCGCTGCCCGACGGGGGAGTCACCGCCCCGGTGTCATCTTGCTTCCTCTGTGCGGTCATTCCCTCGGCCTTCAGCCGCGCGTTCTCGTCATCGGGCACAGACGTTACGACATTGCCGGCGTCAATTTGATACAGTTTGCCGTTAACCGGATTGTAATAGTAGCTGCTGCCAGCCGCATTCTTAAAGTGGTAATACGTAACCTCTTCTATCGTCTTCGTCTCGACATCCGCATTGCTGTCCGGCGCCGTGGCAGGTTTGCCGGAGGAAGCAATAATGTTCACGTTGTCGGCCGCAGAAAGCGCTGCGCCGTCCTCGACGACCGCCTCCACGTCGGAGAAGAGCACCATCACCGATATGCCGACGCCAACGCCCGCACCCGCCGCGCCGATGGCAAGGCCGCCGGAGATGAGGTTGCTGATCATGAGGTCGCTTGCCAGCACGTTGATGTCGCCGAAGCCCATCGTGTTCGTCGTTGTCAGCTTCGCGCCGGTACGCACGACCGCGCCGGTACCGTCGGAAAGCGCCTCGGCCAGCGGCTCAAAGTCATCGCTGTTTACCTGCACCTGTTCGGCCTTTTTATCGTAATTTTTCTCATTCATTTCACCGATATCGCCGCCGTCTTTGATATCGTCCTCGCCGACCGTCCGCACCATATAGACCGGGACAAGCGCAGCCGCGTCGATTGTATCGTCCGCAACGAAGTTTTGGCCGACTCTGCGATAGAACAGGCCGTCGCGCTTATAATAACGCGTACCGTCGTCGTCTCCGCTCGTTTTGTAAATCTCGTAGATATCGTCGTTTTCGTACCGGTTGTCAATCACGGTTGCGATCACATAATCAGGCTCGTAGCCCTCTATCGAGCCGGTATACTCTACGAACTTGCCGTCATCGATCTTATAGAACTTGTCGCTCTCAACACTCACATCTTTTCCGGTGCTCTTGTGGATCTTGTAGATCTTAAAGATCGTCTCGCTGCCATTCTTGTACGCGTATGCATCCGCAATTTCGCCATCGGCAGTTTCGTGCGACTCCTCCCGGATCACCTTCTTTGCGGTATCGTCGCTCTGCTGGCCGAATTTATCAAAGTCCGCGCCGATTGCCGCCGCGTTTTTGCCGCCGTCCTTCTCGCCCATGAGCGCTTGGGTCAGGCTGCCGCCCGCGAGCTTCTGCTTCTTGTCGCCGATATCGAGCGCCGTCTGGTTACCCTGCGCGAACGCCGCGTCGGACTGCGCCTGCGGGTCCATCGTCCTGTTGTAGTATTCCTCCAGATTGCTTTCGTCAACGTCATCCAGCGGCGTCATGCACTCGGTCTTTTGGAACCATGTGATTTGATCCTGCGTGTAGTACAGCTTGCCTTTTGCCGTATACGCGCGGTAGACGCCCGTGTCGTCCTCAAAAACGTAGCCCGTTTCCTCGGCGCCTTCCACCGTATCGGTGGTTTCCGTCATCACATAGACAAGGCTGTACCATTCACCGCCGGCAGTCTTGTAGTACAGATCGCCGGTGATTTCGTCCTCATAGACAAAGTACTCCGTACCATTACTGCTATGCGTAACCTGCTCGTCGCCCGAACTATAGATGGCGTCGTGCGCGTCCTCCGAAAGACGGCTGCCAACGGCCATTACCGATACGGAAACCGTCACGCCCGCTGTGCCGCCGCCGCCGACCGTGCTGACGAAGGAATGCGCGTCGCGGTTGGATATTGCCTCAACGGTGATTGCGCCGCCCGCCGTAAGCTCTGCGTTCTTATAAATCTCCGCGCAGACGGTGTTAAAGGATACCGTCGCCAGTATGCTGACGCTGACGCCCACTTCGGCAGCGCCCGCAACATTCAGGAGCACCGCCGCAAGAATGTACTGATCAAACGCGTTGACATCGATGTTGTTTCCGGCATAGAGCTTCACGCCCTCGCCGACATACGCGCGCGTTACAACCTTCGTCAGAATCACGTCGAGCACGCCGCCGACGCCCGTGGCGCCGCCCGCGCCGACGCCCGCCGCATCCGCCGTGACAACCTCGAACGACCTGGCTTGAATGCTGATATTTCCGCCTGCATGCGCCGTTCCGGCGCTGATTGCCGCCTTGGTTTCGCTATAGAAGAACGTCACAAGCGCAATGGCCACCACGCCGGTGGAACCGGCCGCGCCGACGCCCGCACCGACGTTGACCAGAACGGACTTATTCTCCGCCTTGACGGAAATGTTTTGTCCGGCAACCGCCGTCCCCGAAAGATAGGCCTCCACACTGTTGTAGAACAGCATGGTGTTGAGATCGCCCGCAACGCCCGTGCTGCCGCCCGCGCCGAACGCAATCGCCAGCAGCCAGAGATTGTCGCTTGTGTACGCCGACACGATGATATCGCGCGCGGCGTATATTTCGCCGTTTGCAAACGCGTTGATCGTCTTGAC
>CAYPLG010000110.1:6919-7419 GCA_964411535.1 uncultured Oscillospiraceae bacterium | reverse complement strand
CCGATTTCTCAATTTCGTATTATACTAGCACAGTATTTTTACAAAGTCAAGTCCGGGCATCCGCATACTAGGGTATTCGCGGCGGTACGACGGCATTTCTCAAAATATACCCGGCCACGCGCATGACGAGGTTGTACCTGTTTTACCAAAGGTTTCGCGCCCGCGCTTTGGACGGAGCAAGCTGCTTGCCGGCGTGTTTCGAGCCGCCTTCAACGCCGGCAAGCAACGGGAATTCCTTTTCGGCAAAGAACATTACAATTGCATTCTTCGTGTTTTTGCTTTAATTCTATCCCAGTTTGCAGCTATGTGCAGCCCACTTACTGCGCCGCAAGCGCGCTATCGATCAGCGAGGTCAGCGTGCCCTTGTCCAGCCCGCCGATTTGCATTTCGCCAATTTGCTTGCCGTTGCTGTCAAACAGGATCGTATCCGGCACATACTGCATGGAATCGGCCAGCGCGACAAGATCCCCGTCCGGCAGAATGGTCGGGTATGTTACGCC
>CAYPLG010000110.1:0-6909 GCA_964411535.1 uncultured Oscillospiraceae bacterium | reverse complement strand
GAAGCCCGTCGCGCCTCCGCATTGGTAATAGCCCGTGCGCGCGAGGATGCGCGACGCCCACGTTTGGTACAAAAGCCAACCGTTGAACATGAAGTCAAACGCCTCGTCCGGCGTTTTCACGCGAAGCGAGGTAAGCCGCTTTTCCCAAAGCGCCTTGGCGGAGTCTATATCGTCGTCAAGCTGTACGCCAAGAAATGCGCAGCCCTTGCTTGCATATTCCGCGGCAACCTCCGAAAAGTCCGGAATCTCCCCAACGCAGGGCGGGCACCACGTCGCCCAGAAGTTGACGACCGTAACTTTGTGCTCCTGTATATATGTTTCCGATACCGCGCGGCCATCCAAATCGCTCGATGTAAACTTGATGCCGCTATAGTCGGCGTTTCCTTGTTCCGCGCTCTCGATTTCATCCGGCACAGCGGTGTTTTCCGGCTTCGTCTGTGCCGCCTCGGCCGTCTTTTCCGGTTCCGCAGTTGCCTCCGGTTCGGCCGCCGGGCTGCAGCCAACGCTAATGCAAAGCGCCAGAACCAGCAGCATTGCAATCAGTATATGTTTCGCTTTCATTTTGTGTTCTCCTTTCCGTTTGGGGACCATTCATCTGTATAGCATCGGCTACCAGTTTTTCTCCCGGTAACTCGTCATGATCGATTTGAACAACTGCTTTGTGGTCGGCGGCGTAATGCTAATCGCGTTCGCGCCCGCTTCAACTGTGCGCGCTATCGTCTCGTTCACCGGGCCGCCGGTCGCGATAATCGGAAAATCCGGATAGCGCCGCCGAATGGTTCGCACCACCTCCGGCGTACGTTCGGCAGCCGAAACGTTGAGAATTGACGCGCCCGCCGCTATCCGGGAATCGATGTCGGTATTCTCGTTAACAACCGTTATCACGATGGGGATATCCACCACCGACCGCATTTCCTTAATAATGTCGGCCGTAATCGGCGAGTTGACAACAACGCCCATCGCGCCCTCCGCCTCCGCGTCCTGCGCAAGCGCAATCACCCGCGCGCCGCCCGTAATGCCGCCGCCAACCCCGCAGAATACAGGGATATAGGAAGCGGCGACGATCGCGTCCGCAATCACCTGCTGCGGCGTGAACGGGTACACCGCCAGCACCGCGTCCGCGTTGCAGTTGCGGATAACGGCCAGATCGGTGGAGAATACGAGCGACTTGATGCGCTTGCCCCAGATGATGATGCCGCTCGCGCCCCGGACGGCAGCCGGCATCTCCACATAGTGTCTGCGTAGGATGCTTTCAATCTGCGGGATTTTCTTCTCCATAAATCCGCCTCCGCTTTCTGCTTTATAATATTTATCATACTACACAAGCACCTGTATCCGGTAGACTTACATTTCGTAAAATTAGGGCGAAAAAGCAAACTTTTGCACACGCGACAAGCGCCGGTCACAGGACCGGCGCAGCGGATGGGAAAACGCATTGCGGTTACTTTAGCAGCACCACCGCCTGCCCCTCGGCAAGCGGCTCCGTGAGCTCCCCGTTCCATTGCCGCAGGGAAGCGAGCGATACGCCAAAGCGTTTCCCCACATCCCAAAGCGTCTCGTCCGCGCTCGCGCAATAGATTAACACGCCGCTGTACGGACACGGCGCAGTTTCCTCCGTCATTGCCGTAACAAGCGTAACCGTCTGCGTTTCGTACAGGAGCGCCGTTCCCTCCATTGCGGCGGTCAATTCCAGCATGCGGCCGCTGCCTGAAACCGTTGCAGAGAGCGTTCGAGCATATACCTGCGCATCCGGCGTAAACGGCGCGTCGAAGGCGATTGTAACCGGGATTTCCTCCTTGCACGTATGCAGCCGCCCGGCGTCGCAGCGATAGACAACGCCAATAAGCAGCATTACATCCGCCGAAAGCGCGCCGTCGCGCGCAAACAGGCCCGTCACAACCGGCGTCACCGCAGCGTATACGCCGCGCATCGCATCCGGCTGCCCATCCGGAATCCGTACGCTCTCCGAAATCGTAACCGTCTTCTGTTCGCAGCCTCCGAAGTACAGCGGATGCAGAACGGCCGTCCGGCAGCCAAGCGCGGCTTCCGGCGCGTATGCGTCCAGCAGAACGTCGCACTGCGCCGTTTCCGTACCGAAAAGACGAATGCGCAGCGTCGCCTCCACGTCGATTACCCCGAAGCTTATATCCGCCGCAACCGCAGAAAGCGATTCCACCGCGCAATCCGCACGCGCGCCCGATTGATACGGCGCGTCAAACGAACAGGTGAACGGCAGCGTAATAAGCTGCGTACGCACCTCGTGATCCTCCGTTTCCACAAGCAGGCTTACAATCAGCTTCCCCGCCGCCTCGCAATTCGACGCGCCCGTAAAGCTTGTGGAAATCACCTGCGCCGCACCGTGATACACCAGCACCCGAATAACGCCGTTGGCGTCGGCTTCCTCCCGCAGACGCAGCGTCGCATCCGCAAGCTGCGCATTGCGCCTTACGTCGAGCGTAGTCGCGCGTTTTTCAAGCCCCGGTATTCCGGAAACGTCCGTTACAAACGGCGTGGTCACCGGCGCCGTTACATAGGCCGCCAGCTCCAGCACGACATGCATCCGAAGCCGGAGCGTATCGGGGGTCGCGCTGCATTCGACAATCTGCGCGCGCACCTCCGCTCCCTGCCCCTCCGCAGCGCCCTCGATTGCAATCGTTTCCGTAAACGCGGACTGCGCCTGGAACCCGTATACCTCGTCAATCATGGACCGGCACAGGCAATTGAGCATGAGCCTGCCGCTTACGCGCACGCCGCCCGCAACGCATACGCTGCTGTCAACAAATACGCGCGCATATATATTGAGCACCTCGGAAACGTCTCGCCCGTCCGGCAGCGGGATCTCGCTTGCGATGACTTCCTGTGAAACGACGCTGTCCAGGCAGGTGGAGAGCCCCAGCAGGCCAGTAGTCACATCCATTGCCATACCTCCTTATGCATCCGCATCGGAATTGCCTGCTCCATAGTATGTGCAAGCCTTCCTGAATATGTCATTGCGCCTGCATGCCCGTCACAAAAGCAAAAGCGACGTAAACGCAATGCTCGCGACCGCCCCTACGACCGCCGCCGCCAGCGCCGCAGGCACGGCAAAACGGGTTTTTCGCACGCCGACCACGCCGAAATAGAGCGCAACTTCATAAAAGATCGTTTCCGACGACCCCATCAGCACGGACGCGGTCATCCCCACGGGGCTGTCCGGGCCGTGTTCGGCAAAAAGCTCCGTCAGAATCGCCATGGCCGCGCTGCCGGAAAACGGGCGCAGCAGCAGCAGCGGCAGCAGCCTTGCATCCAGGCGGATAACCGTACATACGGGCGCAAGCGCTTTTGTCAGCCATTCTATGACGCCGCCGTCGGTCAATAGCCTTACGGCAACGAGCATCGCCGCAAGATACGGCAGAATTTTGACCAGCACGGGAAGCCCTTCCGCCGCGCCCTCCGCAAAAGCCTCGTACACGTCCACGCGCCGCACAAGCCCATAAATCAGCACCGCCGCCGCCAGCACCGGTATGATATAGCCGCTCATGCGCGGGAGCGCGCCATGCACGCGCGACAGACCAGTACGGCGGCAACGGTCGAGCACGCCGTCGCAAGTATCGAAGGCAGCACGACTGCCGCCGGTACGCTGCTTCCGCCCGCCTGCCGAAGCGCCAGCACGCCGGTCGGCAGCAGTTGCAGCGCGGACGCGTTGATCGCGATAAAGGCGCACATATTATCCGTCGCTATCCCCGGATTCGGGTTGCCCTCGTCCAGGGCGCGCATTGCGGCAAGGCCAAGCGGCGTCGCGGCGTTGCCAAGGCCCAGCATGTTAGCGGACAGCGTCAGCGCAATAGGCCCCGATGCTTTGCCGCAGCCGGGAAAGAGCCGCCCCACAACGCCGGAAAGCCCCCTGGAAAGCGCCTCCATCAGCCCTACGCGCTTCGCCACGCCCAGCAAACCAAGGAACAGCAGATAAGCGCCCGCAAGCTCCAGGCATAGTGACACCGCTTCGGTCGCCCCCGCAAGCATGGAGGCAAGCGCCGCGTCCCCGCCGAATTGCAGCGTTACGGAAGCGCCCCCGACGCAAAACAGTATCGTCCAAAGCCACGCCATGCTGTCTCCTCCTTTTGCATAACAAACTCTATCACGCGCTGCGCCGCCGTCTTCTGTCCCACGCGGTCAGAGGCGCGGCGGCGGTGGGAGTTCCTTACAAATATGGACGCCCCGTACCAAAATATAGTTGGAATGTGGCGGCTTTATTAACTTTTTTCGAAATGCCGCGCTTTGTAATTATTATTTGATATAATAGCTTCGCTTTCATAGTGGGGAAGTATAGTGAAAAAGGAAAGGGAACGCGAATGAAGAAAGTTCTGGCAATGCTGCTTGTGGTCATGATGCTCGGCGGCTCGGCGTTAAGCGCCGGCTGTTCGGTCGTTACGCGCGGAAGCAACTATTGCGAGATGTTTCTCGACCATATTGCAAAGAACGAATTTGAGGCGGCATACGAGATGATCGCCGACAGCATCAAGGCGCCTGAGACCGCGGAAGAACGCGACAAGCGCCTTGCTGCCGAAGCAAAGGAAAAGCAGAAGAATAAGGATTTCTGGAAGGAAGTCTTCGGCTTTAAGGATGAGGAGCCGGCGGCGGATACGCCCACGCCAACCCCGGAAGCAACCGATACGCCCGCGCCGGAGGATGCGCTCGCCACCTCCACGCCGGAACCCGTCGCCGAGAACGGACTTACGCCCAACCCGGAGACCGGCGAGTATCCGGAGATTGAGCCTACACCAACGCCGGACCCCAACGCTACGCCCGACCCGGACGCTACGCCTACGCCAAGGGCAAAGCTCTTTGGCCGAACGCCCACGCCAAGCCCCGACCCGAACGCCACGCCAACACCGACGCCCGCGCCGGTGGACGCAGACGGCAATCCGCTCGTCGATAAAACCATCACCAAGGTGGGCTTTGTTGAAAAATACCAGAGCATTTTTGACGAGCTCATGGTAGACCCGGAAGAGGTAAGCGGCGACAACAAGGGCGTCGAATACACCATTACAAACGTTACCGACGGTGAGATCATTGCCATCATCGACTATGAGCTGACCTACTATTCCGAGCGCGCCGGGGAACCGCTCACCTACACGTTCTCCATGACCGCCAACCGCATCGAGCACCGCTGGACGATCGACTGGTCGCCAAACCTCATCTTCCCGATGATGGAATGGGGCGACAACCTGCGCGTCGGCACCTTGCAAAGTAACCGCGGCGAGATCCTCTGCGACGGCGTTGCATACGCGCAAAACGTAAATATTATCACGGTATTCGCCGTGCCCTCCGCCATTACGGACACCGAGCAGTTTATCCGCGATACCGCCTCGATACCGGAGCTTGAACTGACCGAGGACGATGTGCGCGAAGCGCTCAGCAAAGCGCGAAACGACTTTTCCAAAATACAAACGTTCTTCCCGGATGAGTTCAACCTTGACCTCGAAAAACGCATTCTGGAGGTCAAGGGCCTTTCCATCGACACCGCCAACTACGGCACGCAGCGATACTATCCTTACGGCGAATCGCTCTGCCACATCATTGGCTACGCCGGTATCATCAGCAAGAAGGAAAAGGTCAACTACGAGGTATACGGCGACATCATCTACAACAAGGAAACGCAGCGCTTTGAAAGCAACGGCGCAACGCGTTACAACGGCGACAGCTGGATTGGCAAGTACGGGCTCGAACTGCTTTACGAGCAAACCCTGCTCGGTACCAACGGCCGGTTCACCTACATCCAGGATACCAAGGGCGGCAGCCGCGGCATGCTGTACAAAACCGACGCCATTGACGGGCAGGATCTGCATCTGACGATTAAGCCGGAATTGCAGGAGCGTCTGGAGGACATTGTGGACAATGTCGTATATGACGACACCATCCACGGCACGGTCGTCGTCATGAACCCGCAGACCGGCGCGATACAGGCCATGACCAGCTGGCCGGGGTTCGACCTTAACTACCTGGCACGAGGCATGCCGGCGGAGGAATGGGAAGCGCTGCAAAACCATCCCGACATCCCGCTTTACAACCGCGGCACGCAGGGTCTGTACACACCCGGCTCCGTGTTTAAGCTTATGACCTCCGGCGCGCTGCTGGAAACCAACTCCATGGCGCCGGGCGACGTATTCCCGCTTTCCGAGGAGATCGACATCGACTCCTGGATTCCGTCGGAATCCCTCATGGCGACGCTGCCGCAGGAGACTTTCGGTACCCCCAGCGACAACATCAACGACCCGTTCATCGAGCAGGCCAACGGCAAACCGCTCAAGCGTACGCACAGCGACAGCCGCCCGACGCCCATGAACCTCAACAGCTCGATCATCTCCTCCGACAACCTGTACTTTGCCTATGCCGCGCTGCGCATGGGCGCCAAGCGCTTTGAGGAGTTCATGACAAAGATCGGCTGGAACGAGGCCATCCAGCTCGAAGCCGACGGCACATACCCGCGCATATACTGGCGCACAACCGGCGCGGAGAACGTTTCCTGGTCCAACGTCGCGGAGGGCGGCGAAACCATCTGGGAGCAGGACGAATCCGGCGAATGGGTGCCGATGGTCCGCAACGGCAGCCAGGTCGGACTGGTGCTGGACAAGGACCCCATCTATGGCCTTGACGTCAGCGTGCCGCAGCTATACAGCACCGATAAGGCGCAGAGCGACTATGACCTTGCGGTTTCCGGCTACGGACAGGGGCAGATTCTGATGTCGCCGCTGCAAATGGCC
Organism: uncultured Oscillospiraceae bacterium; assembly: GCA_964411535.1. GTDB lineage: Bacteria > Bacillota > Clostridia > Christensenellales > CAG-138 > CAYPLG01. Next base: position 166 of record CAYPLG010000110.1, on the reverse strand, counting down.
TGCTATGCCTCCGCCTACGCCAACAACGGCGTGATCATGCAGCCGTACCTGATCGATTCCATCTGGCATGCATCCGGCACGGACTATACGCTGATCGAGCAGCGCCAGCCAAAGGAATACCGGCGCATTTTCCAGCAGGCAACCGTGGATACCGTGTATCCCTCGC
>CAYPLG010000109.1:0-7427 GCA_964411535.1 uncultured Oscillospiraceae bacterium | reverse complement strand
GGCAATCTTGTAGCAAATTCCAGCTATGCCTTTGCGGGCCTTGTGGACGAAAACGGCGCTGTATATGCTTCCGCAGGTGATTGGAAGCCATTCCTTGCGGAAGACGGGTTGTTCTCATCCAATTTCTCCAACAACAAATATCTTACCTATGAAGCAAAGTCCAGCCTTTGGCCGTTGACGTTTGTTGCCGTACAGGATTTCAATTCCGCATACAAGATCGTTCGGCTTACCGGCAGCATTCTGATGGTTGGATTGCTGCTGGCGCTGCTTGTCGGCGTTTCCCTCGCATATTATTACGCGAGGCGAAATAAGTTTGCGATTGAGCAGATCAAGAGCCGCTTTTCCAACGCGCCGTCAAGCCTGCAAGATGGGGATTTTGACTATATTGGCACGGAGATCGACAAGCTGCTTTCTGAAAACAAAAATGCCATCAGCGCGGTGGAGCAGCAGGAAAAAATGATTAACGCATTCTTCCTGCAAGAGCTTTTTAAACGGGAAAGCTGTACCGAAAAGGATGTCGGCCAGCTATGCGCCATGTATCAGATCAGTTTGGAGAACCCCATGTTCTCGCTGGTTTTGGCGTATCCCAACGAATCGGCGCAAGCGGTCGACCGCGAAAAATTACAGGAGTTTGTGGACGCGGTAACGGATGATAACTTCATCGTGTATAGCATGTTTTTTAACGAAATGGGCGCCTTCTTGTGCAACTATGAGGCCAGGACGAAGTCCCCGCAAGGGCCGGTATTGGAGTTTGCAAAGCAAATGCGAATCTGGTGCGGCTGCAATGCGGAGATTAGCGCAGTGTTACAGTCTCCCTCTGAGATTTGCCCGGCATGGAAGCAGTTGATGCAGAAGATTTCGCCGGTTAGCGTGCCGGAACCGTCGCATGCTGCCGTCGTCAGGGAAGAGCTGAACGTACTGCGCGAATTCAACGACGCGATTGATCAGGATGATCTGACGGATGCGGTTGCGCTGATTCCGGAGCTGAACCGAATCTTGCTTGCAAATCCCAACCAAAACCTTAGCCTCTGCCGTAAGTTCACGTTGCTCGGAAAGCTGTATGAAACATACGATTCCGAACCCATGCGGGAAAGGATCGATGCGCTTTTCAGTGAAGCCGCTTCGGAGCATTGGGAGCAGAAGCTGCTTGCATTGCTTCAAAACGTGGATCAGGACGTTAATCGCAAAGTCGATATGCAACAGGTTGCAGAGCTTGCGCGTGATATGATCCGGCAGGAATACAGCAATCCGCAGCTGGGCTTGCAGATGATTGCCGAGCATATCGGCGTTAGCCAGTCCTATCTGTCCAGATTGTTTAAGGGAAAATACGGAATGAGCGTGATTCAGTACCTCAACTATATCCGCATTGAGCAGGCTAAACTGCAAATGCTCGCCCGCTCCGACAACCTGAAGGTCATTGCAATGAACGTTGGTTTTTCCAGTGATGTCAACTTGATCCGCGTATTCAAAAAATTTGAGAACATGACGCCAGGCAGCTTTCGTAACCGCGAATGACCAGAACAGCGGAGGTCGCCCAGCCGGGTGTAAAAATAAACAATTTCGATACGGGAGCAAGGGATTACTTTGCAGTTGGGCCCGGTGTGCCGGAAAATTGTCGGCTGACAGTGCATCCGATTCGTCAATTATTGATAATTTCGCAAGATTGATATCCTCAAATGGTAAATAAACGTTTAAATTTTATGAAATAAAAAGCAAAACAAGCGTTTATTGCGGAAATAAATAGTCCATTTACGTAACATTTTTTACGGAAATATAATGCGAATGTGAGGATACCTCACAAAAAATTTTGAAGGAGAAAGACTAATGAAAAAAGTGTTCGCATTTCTGCTTGTGCTGTCCATGGTATTCGGCATGGTCGCCTGCGCCGCACCCGCTCCGGCTGCAGAACCCGCCCCGGCAGCAGAAGCCGCCCCCGCCGCAGAAGCCGCTCCCGCTACGGAAGCTGTTTCCGCAGAACCCGCTGCGCTCCCCTATGAGGGCGTAAACCTGAAGGTCTACATGGCGCCGTTTGTCCGCGATGATCAGGACAAGTCGTTCTGGGACGAGCAGATGAAGGGATTTACCGCCGAAACCGGCGCAACGGTTGAAGTTGAGATCGTGGGCTGGGCGGATATGGCCACCAAGTATCTTACTGCGTTCATGTCCGACGGCGCTGCCGACGTGCTCTACATGACCAACGAAATCCTGTATGATTTCATCAACCAGGGCTGCCTGGCGGATGTCACGAGCTACTGGTCGGATGACGAAATCGCCAATGAAAACTTCTGGGACGCGACCTACTATGCCGGCAAGCATTATATGGTACCCTTTGCGGGCGGCACGGGTTACAGAGGCTACTGCTACAATATGGATATTCTGAACGCTTGCGGCGTGACGGAACTGCCCACCACCTGGGACGAGTTCCTGGCTGTCTGCGATAAGATCCATACTGCGCAGCCCGATACGTACGCCTTCCTTACGCCCATGTCCGGCAACAACAACGCTTTCTTGACCAACATGCTTCTCTTCCTCTATCAGGCCGGCGGCAATATGGTCAATGAAGACGCCACCGCTTACACCTTGAACACGCTGGAAGCGCTGAAAGCGATGAATTACATTAAGACGCTCGTGGACAACGGCTATCTTTCTACCGATTGCCTTGGCCTTGAGGATTCCAACGTACGCGACCTGTTCTCCGAAGGTAAGGTTGCTATCACCGTTATCGATTGCCCGTATTCGTATGTGGACGAAAGCATCAACTATGCTTTTTCCACGGAACTTGCGGATGTGAAGAGCGCTTCCTTCTGCCCGGTTGATACGCTTGCAATCAACGCAAAGACTGCCAACATGGACGCGTCCGTCGCTCTGCTGAAGTACATGAGAAGCGATGCGGTAATAGCAGATTTCTTTGATGCCCTGTACAAAGGCGGCCAGATCCTGAAGTCTTATCCGAACGTAGTAACTGACGAGCATATGACCGACGTGCTTGCGCATGCCGAGCGCGCGTTTGCACTGCCCGTTGCTCCCAACCTGCAGGTTGTTGTCGACAGCTGCATAACCAACCAGCAATTGATGGTCATGGGTACGCTGACGCCGGAGCAGGCGCTTGAGCAGATTCAGGCGGAAGCCGACAAAGCGTTCAATTAAGATTTGACCAAGCAATCTATACGAGGACTGTATTCCGGCGCGGCGTTTGCCGCGCCGGAATACAAAAAGCACACGTCCCCGCTGAAAAAAGTTCGCCAGCGAGGATAATCCGACAGGAGCGACCGCATGAAAAACAAACTTCTCAAAAATAACATCACTGGGTATGGATTCATCCTGCCTAGCATGATCCTGCTTGCTGTTTTTGTGATAGCGCCAATCATCTTGACGTTTTACTACAGCATGACAAAGTATTCCGGATTCCAAGCGCCGGAATGGCTTGGCTTTCAGAATTATGCAGAGGCGTTTCGGGATATCGGCGTGCAGGCTGCGCTGAAGAATACGTTAATATTCGTCGTGGCGTCCGTACCGCTGCAGGTGTCCATATCCCTTGCCTGCGCGGCGCTGTTGGCATCCCACTTCCGCAATCGCTTTGGCGAGTTTGTCCGCGGCACGATGTTTATCCCCGTTCTGTGCTCGGCTACGCTGGTAGGTACGATCTTCTTTTATCTTTTTTCTGCGGACGCAAATGGCTTTTTCAATATGGTGGTAGCGTTGTTTGGCGGCGCAAAGGTCAATTGGCTCGGCAGCGATAAGACTGCGCTCGGCGTGATTATTGCGGTCAACACCTGGAAAAGCATTGGTTATTATATGGTTATTTTCTATGCAGGAATTATGGATATTCCAAACGATCTGTATGAAGCGTCCTCGATTGACGGCGCAACGAAGTTGCAACAGTTTTTCAAGATTACGCTGCCCAATCTGCGTTCCGTCCTGTTTATGATTATTACGGTCTGCACCATCTGGTCGTTCCAGATTTTTGATTTGGCATATGCCATGACCGCAGGCGGGCCGGGATACGCCACGACCTCGTTGGTCTATCAGATTTATCTGCAAGGTTTCCGCGGTTTTAACTTTGGATATGCCAGCGCCATTGCTGTTATATTGTTTGCATTGGTCCTTGTGATCAACCTGTTGCAACGGCTGGTTATGAAGGATGAGGCGTAAGGAGGTGTCTGTGATGAAACATAAAAAAAACGTATCCGTATCCACTATATTTGGTGATGGAATGCTTCGGCTCTTCATGATCATCATGGTCGCGATCTCCCTCTTTCCGTTTATCTATATGCTGCTGCTTTCCCTAATGAACACCACCAGCATGAAGTTGAGCATAGACCGCATTATGAGCGCAACATGGACGCTTGAAAATTACGCCGGACTGTTTCAAGGCACGGGCGGATTTATCCGCTACATCCTAAACAGCATTGTCATTACGGTCTATGCTTGCGTTGTGACTTGCCTGATTTCCGCTATGGCGGCGTATGCGTTCGAGAAAAAGAAATTCTTCGGACGGACGAAAATCTATTATGTATATCTAATGACGATGATGATCCCATCGCAGGCGCTGCTGATCCCCACATTTTTAATTGTCAAAGCGCTTGGCCTTTTGAATACCTACACCTCCCTTGCGCTGCCAACGATCAATGCGTTTGGCGTGATCATGGTGCGGTCCTTTATGAAGAGCCTTCCGAACGATCTGCTGGAGGCAGCGGATATCGACGGCTGCGGCGAGATCCGAAAGTTCGTTACGGTGGTGCTTCCGCTGATCAAGCCTGTCATGATTTCGTTGGCAATCTTTACGTTTATTAATGTTTGGGGCAGTTTGCTGTGGCCGCTCGTTGTGGCCTCCGGCGATATGACAACCGTAACGCAGGCCGTAGCGAACATGAAGAATGCGATGTCCGTTACCAACTATGGGGCCATGATGGCTGCGACAACTGTAGCGTTTCTGCCGCCATTTATCCTGTATCTGTTCCTGCAAAGGCAGTTTGTGGAGGGTATTGCGCTAAGCGGCATTAAAGGATAGCGTAGTATCCATAGCGATATGCCGTTAATCGGGGCAAATGCGCGTTGCATGCGCGAAGCCGCAACGTGTCGGAATCGGGCGAGCTGGTTTTGCAAGAGAAGTTATGCATACAGGGAATGCCAACCGGCCGGATTATTCGCCACTGCCGCATAGAGCCCCCTGCAGTTGCTGCGAAAAATGTGCACTGTCGATCGAGAATCTTCACAATTTGGCCGGCACAGTTTATACGATAACGGCGCCAGTTTCCGCAGTGGAATTCCATATGCGACAGCTTTCGTTGACGCCTGCTGCCAGGTCAGTAGCGTATTTACAAGGGCTGCAATCCCGTATTACGAAATAATAGGAGGAGACATATGTACGCACTTACGACGCTTTCCGCGCTGCCTGCAGCGGGAACGGTACAATCCCGATCCATTAGTCCTGAAAACAGAACGGGCGGGAAAGGACAGGGAGGGCAAGCCGTATCCGGCTGCATGGAAAAGGAAGCTGCAACGCTGGGTCACGGTTGGAAGATTTCCCCATGTATTGATATAAAGCCCGGTGAAACTGTTACACTGGCAGACATTGCCGGAAGCGGGAGAATTCGGCATATTTGGATGACCGGCTATCACGTTATGTGGCGAATGGGGATTCTGCGCATGTACTGGGACGACGCAGAAACGCCCTCCGTGCAGTGCCCGCTGGGAGATTTCTTTGCCTGCGCAGAGGTAGAAAAAATAGAGCCGTTTTCCTCTCTCGCGGTCTGCATGAACCCAAAGAACGCTTTGAACTGCTATTGGGACATGCCTTTTAGAAAGCATTGCCGCATCACCGTTGAGAATTGTTCGCCTGTTACGATGCGGTTGTTTTACCAGATTGACTATTTAGAGACGCCGGTCGACGAGAATGCCGGATATTTTCATGCACAGTTTCGCCGCACAGTCTGTGTGCCATATAAAGAGGTGTACACCGTCGCCGAGGATATTCATGGGCAAGGGAAGTATGTGGGAACCTATATGTATTGGTCCGTACATGGCAGCGATTGGTGGGGCGAAGGCGAAATGAAGTTTTTTATCGACGGAGATGGCGAATACCCAACGATTTGCGGCACGGGAACGGAGGATTATTTCTGCGGCGGCGACGGATTTTTGACAAGAGACAATGCCCAGTATCAGACGTATTGCACGCCGTATACCGGGTTTTTGAAAACGCTGCCGGACGCCTGCCTCAATTCCAGACAGAGCTTTTCGATGTACCGCTGGCATATTGCAGATCCTGTCTTCTTCGACCGTGAATTGCGCGTTACCGTGCAGGATCTTGGATGGCGAAGCCCAGATCGCAGTCTTGGCTATCAGGCGCGGCGCGACGATATTTCATCCGTTGCATTCTGGTATCAGACTGTTCCAGCCGCTACGGCTGCAGCGCTGCCGCCCGTACACGAGTTGGAGATACTCTGATTTTGCTACGCTACATGAAGATGCGGTCGTTAGCTATGCTGGGCGGGACTGTAAAAATGTCCAGTATGCAAGCTGCGCGGATGCGCGGGATGCGCTCTCCGGGGGGGCGATATCCAGGCCCCTTTCCGGCATACGCCGGAGCGGAATGAATTGCAGACTATATTACAGGCTGTAAACAACAAAAGCCCTCGAAGTTGTTGTAGCTTCGAGGGCGCTGCCTTTGTTGCGGCGCAGGCGGGATTATTGTTGGAAGCCCTTTTTGCAACGGTGGATGCATACCCATCCGGAAGGCGACCGGCCTGCCACCTGGCGTGGTAGGGGCGTGGTGCGAACCCTGGCAGAACCTGCGGCAGCGAACCGATATTGGCAAAATGATGCTGTACGCGCAAACATGCCGGCAGAAATCAAATTAAAATGGTATAAAGCAAATATATTTTTTGAAAGCCTTACAGATTATTGACTTTGCAGATGGGTAACGGTATGATGAATACAGAAAAGCACATATCTCAATTCACCATTATTTTTCGTTTGGAGGACAATCATGAGCAATTATGTGGATCGAGTGATCGAGTCGATCAAGCAGCGCGACCCGAACGAACCGGAGTTTTTGCAGACCGTTGAGGAAGTGTACAGCTCCTTAAAGCCGGTCATCGAAAAGCATCCTGAGTATGAGAAAGCCGCCCTGCTTGAGCGCATGGCCGAGCCGGAGCGTACGATTGAGTTTCGCGTAGTCTGGGTGGACGACGCGGGCAAGACACAGGTCAACCGCGGCTATCGCGTACAGTTCAACGGCGCGATCGGGCCGTACAAGGGCGGTCTGCGGTTCCACCCCTCCGTCAACCTGTCCATCATGAAGTTCCTTGGTTTTGAGCAAACCTACAAAAACAGCCTCACCGGCCTGCCCATCGGCGGCGCAAAGGGCGGCAGCAACTTCGACCCGCGCGGCAAGTCCGACGCAGAGATCATGCGCTTCTGCCAGT
>CAYPLG010000108.1:0-7545 GCA_964411535.1 uncultured Oscillospiraceae bacterium | reverse complement strand
TTCGAGTCCAACAGGGGGAGCCAAGAAAAGCCCGAAAACAGTACGTTTTCGGGCTTTTGCTATCCTCATTTCAATCGGCATCCAGAGTTCCGCTGCACTTCTTGCCTATTTCGCAACAAAACAGGTGTACAATTCGGCTTCTTTCTCTATCGCTTACTACCGAAAAAATCGTCCTAAATATACAGAATTATACGCATATCAATTAAGGAGGTTTCTGCAATGACTAACGTAATCGCCATCGCCAACCAGAAGGGCGGCGTTGGCAAAACTACCACGACAGCCAATTTGGGCATCGGATTGGCGCAGGAAGGCAAGCGTGTGTTGCTAATTGATGGCGACCCGCAGGGGTCGTTATCTTAATGATCTTCCTCTGCATTGTGCTTGGCACATACCTCGGCATCTGCTACCCGCCCGACGTTCTGAGCCAAAAGGCAGAAGAAGTGAAAGAAGCGGTTGCTGGCAGCAGTATCTTTGACTTGCTCCCCTCGGAAGCACCTATTGTGACCACAGTACCTACTATTACGCCGGAGCAGAATCCGTATGCCGATGACATCCCCGAATTGCCGGAGATCGCCGCCGTAACGGAAACGCCGGAGAGCGCCAGCGTCCCCTATAACGCCAACGGTATTCTTGGACACCTGATCGTAGGCAGCAGCAGCGTCATGGTGCGGGACAGCATATCAGAAGATGTCCTTGCCCAAAGCCCCGGCTGGATGCCGGACAGCGCCCTGCCCGGTACAGACGGCATGAGCGTCATTCTCGGACACCGCAATCGCAAGCATCTGAAGCTCATTGAGAACGTCAAAGTGGGCGATGAGCTTTCATTTCGTTTTGTATCGGACAACCATCTTGTGACCTATACCGTTACCGATGTGCAGGTTTTCGAGAAAACCGCTGACTGGACGCTGCCCGTGACCGATGAAAACGTGCTGGTGCTGGTGACGTGCTATCCGTTCCAATACACGGGCAATGCGCCGGGGAAGTTCCAGGTTATAGCGAGACTTGCACAGTAAGTTGTGGTTGAAATCCAGTCATCTCCACTGTGTAAAGACGGACAAAGTGATACGAGTGCGCGGTTACTCGAAGGTGGTGGCAAAATTGGAGAAGTGGTTGCAAGTTTGCCTGGGTGGTTGCAAATCTCCCAAGGTAGTGGCAATTTACTTCGCATGCACCTGCAAAAAAGAGAATGCTGGAAGCCAATTTCCTTATGCTAAGAATGCCATAATTATCCGTTAAGCTACAAACGGTCGCCATTTGGGCACAAGGAGAACGCGATCCCGGAGATATTGAAGCGAAGCACACCGGACGAGCCGATCCGCGCGTGGGTTGCCGGGTGCTCCACCGGAGAAGAAGCCTATTCCATTGCGATCCTCTTTTCTGAGGTGATGGAAGCTCTGGAAATGAAGCGGGTCGTCAAGATTTTTGCCACCGATCTTGACGCGGAGGCGATTGACAGAGCCGGCAAGGGCGTCTACGGCGACAATATTATCAACGCAGTCTCTCCCGCGCGCCTCTCCAGATACTTCACCCGCCGGAATAACACCTATACCATCAACCGCGAGATTCGCAAGATGATCGTGTTTTCTCCGCACAACGTATTCCAAGACCCGCCCTTTGGCAAGCTCGACCTGATCTCCTGCCGGAATATGCTGATCTATTTTCAAACGATACTGCAAAACGACCTGTTTTCCATCTTCCATATGTCCCTAAAGGACGGCGGTTTTCTGTTTCTCGGCAAATCGGAGGCCATCGGCTCCTTTACCGAGGCGTTTCCCGCTGTTGACCCGAAGGCCAAGATTTTTACCCACGCTTGCCCGATGCTTTTCCTGCTGTTTATAACGATTGGTTCGCAAAACGCATTTCAAGAAGCGAAGCCCTTAATCTGCTTGGAGTCAGCAGCAATCAATTTGACTGGCTGTGCAAACGATACCGCAAAACGCTTACGGGTAGAACGGAATGAATAATGGATGTCACTGCTCATTTTGCGGTTCTGTCAGTTATTATTCTTGCTTTTTACCTCTTTTGCTACATATCGAATGAACGCATCTGTTGTTGGAATCTCGCCTTTTCGTGGAACGCGGTTCTGATAAGCGCCAGTAATGCCATCATTTGGGGTATTTGTATATGCCTCATTAATAGCGGCTTGCATCTCCCGCTTCACTTCTTCGACTGTAACGCCGTGTTTTCTTGCAACTTCACGATATATCTTTCTCATATTCATGCGGCTTTACCCTCTGTACAAATAAATAATGCGCTAATATCCAGACAAGATAATAAACATCCACTCTATTAAGTATTATAACGCGCTTCGGCATAAAATCAATAGAGTGTATAAAAAATATCTTGTTTAGGCGTATTGGGAGGTGAATAGCTTGGGAAAAAGTATGTTTACAGTAAAAGGCAACCTTTGTTCGGATCGTGTTCGACTTGGTCGGGCAATGCAAAAACCACCCATTACGCAAGAGGAATTAGCTCAGAAAATACAGTTGATGGGGGTAGAGGATATGACCTCTCTTATCATCTCCCGCATAGAGAAAAACCAACGACATGTTTGCGATGCGGAACTGCTTATTTTGTCAAAAGCCTTAAGTGTTTCTATGGAATGGTTGGTGGGAGAAGAAGATAATCTGCCAGGGAAAAGATAGTCTCTTGTTCTCGATACAATCATTGGCCTATTGCTTTAGCTCTGCGGTCACAAAGCACTTCCCCGGTGCGTGACCGCCGTATTGAATGGGCAACCGGTCACAGGTACAAACGTTTTTCTCTCCGTCGCGGGCAGCGTCCAGTTGGAGCTGCTTTCATAAATGGTGATATCTGTGATAGCATATTTCTTTTTGAGAAAGGCAAGCGTCTCTTGTTGTGTGTGAATGGCCTGATAGAACGAATGCATACGCGGTTTTCCGTTTTGAAAGCCCGTCCCACGAACTGTATTCTTTCTTCTGCCGCTCGATTTGCGCTTTCACCTGATCGGAGGAATACTCGCGTCTTGCGTTCTCCTGCCTATCCGTGATGATCACAAACAATACCTTTTCGGCACGGTAATTTTCTGCCGTATGCTTTTCGGAGGTTCCGGCCTTGTGGATCGTTTTGCCGATGGCCGCCAGCAGCGCGGTGCTTCCGCCCACATAGAATTTCTTTTTCGTGATGGGAGCGAACGCGCGGATGTCAATGCGGTCGTGCAACAACGCATAGTTGTTGCCAAACAGCACGGTGGTGATGCGGCGCTCGCCGTCCACCGCTTTTTGTTTTTGCAGCATGGATTTGAATTCGCCGAGGGTGTCGCTTTCAAGACCACCTATCGAACCGCGCTTGTCCAGCATGAAAACCAATTCTGTCAATCCCGGTTGCCCTCCTGAAAGTTTTATCGTGCCTTCAAGATAGCATGATGCATCTGGTCAGAGGTCGCTTACAAAGCGATAACCATATTTGTCTAAGTTTCAAGCAGCTCTATGGCGCGTGCATATTTTTCTACGCGCGCTCTTGCGCCTTCATCCACAGAATCGAAACGGGTAAGGTCGCTGTTATGGCGTAGATCTGCCAACTTTACCTTGCGAGCTATCGCGTTTGTTTTGATTGTAGCGATATATTCCATGTACGGAATGCCAGCAGCATGCGTCATCAACTCGATAGCGTCAACAACGTTTTGATCGAAGCCCATATCAATAAGATTATCCAATGTATAAGGCGTATCCTCGATTACGTCATGCAGCAACGCGACCGTGACCTCCCGTTCATTTGCCATTTGCTCTGCCAGATGAAAAGGATGAAAAACATAAGGCATTCCATTTTTGTCAGTCTGATCCTTATGCGCTTGAAAGCACAGCTTTAGCGCGCGTTTAGTCATCTTGGTATATATCATGATTATCCTTCCAACAATGGTTGATCGAACTTAAAGAGAACCTCGTTGATCTCAAAGATATCGCACCGGCCGCTGACGATGAAATACACCAAGATCACGTCGGATTTCCGACTGTGGGACGAGGCGGGACCCGCCCGCTTGAGCAGGTCGTCTGCTTGGGCCAGCGTCAGTTACAGCGAGATAGCCAGAGCGCGGATCGTGCGCTTGCCGGGCGGATAGCCCTTGCCTGTGCGGATAGCCCTTGCCGGTGCGGATTTTGGAGAACAGCCGCCGGTCCATGTTCGCGCGCTTGTAAACCGCTGCATCGGTCTTACCTGTTTGATTGATCAGCCGCAACAGTGTCGCGGAAAACGGCTCGTCTAGATTACCCACATGTCAGCGATACTGGTGGCGGGTGCGGACGCAGGACGTGTCTTTGCGGCCGGCCATATTTCCTGCGTTCCCATGCTGGGCATGGGCGCATTGCATGCCGCACTGTCTGCGTTCTCCAGAGATTGTAGCGCAACCTGGGGCAACTGCTTCCGGCGGTAGGTGTGAGCTTACGTATAGTGCTCGTCGATGCAGCTCTCGACTTTGTCTAGCAGCCCCTTACTGACGGTGAACGCCGTCTTGTCGAATACGGCAAGGTACACGTCCATGTCGTGATCGGCGAGGAATTCGGTGATGGTCGTCGTCGCCACATGCAGCGCCTCGTCCTTCGGGTAGCCGTAGATGCCACTGAAGATGCGGAAATGCGATGCGCTCACTGTTGTGCACGGCGGGAGCCGCCGGAATCGTGGATTCATTGACGGCTCCCTTGCAAATGCATTTCGGTCAACCCGTCAGTTGATGCGCATCGTCCAGTTCCGTTCGTCCGGAAGCGTGCCGGTCTGAATGCCGTAGAGCGTGTCGTAGAGCCGCTGCGCAGTCGCACCGACTTCGTTGCCGTTGACGGCATAGTCTTTGCCCTCGTAACAGAGCGTGCCGATCGGCGAAATGACGGCCGCTGTGCCGGAAGCGAAGATTTCCTTGAGCGTGCCGTTTTCCGAGGCAGCCAGCACGTCGGAAAGCAGCAGGCGGCGTTCGCTAACTTTGTAGCCCCAGTCCGTCAGGAGCTGTATGACCGAATTGCGTGTAATGCCTGGCAGAATGGTGCCGTACAGCGGCGCGGTGATCACTTCGTCGCCGATGATAAAGAATGCGTTCGAAGTGCCGATCTCCTCGACATATTTATGCTCGACTGCATCGAGCCAGAGCACGTCCTTGCAATGGTATTCGAGCGCCTTTTTCGAGGCTTTCATGCCGCCGGCATAGTTGCCGCCGCATTTTGCCTCCCCTGTGCCGCCGCGTGCGGAACGAATGAATTCATCCTCTACAAAGATGCGCGTGGCGGAGAGCTTGCCCATGTTGGCTGCGTAGTACGGGCCGGACGGGCAGAGGATGATCATGAATCGGTAGTGCTTCGCCGGCAGAACGGAGAAGGAAACCTCGTCCGAAATGATGAAGGGACGAATGTACAGCGAGGTGCCGGGCTTCGACGGCACCCAGTCAATGTCGTTTAACACGGTCGCCTTGATCGCCTCGACGAAAAGGTCCTCGTCCATGGGCGGGATGCACATGCGCGCATTGGTGCGGTTTAAGCGCGCGGCGTTCATGTACGGACGGAAGAGCTGTACATGGCCGTCAGGCGTTTTGTACGCTTTCATGCCCTCGAACATCATCTGCGCGTAGTGCAGCACGCAGGAGGCGGGATCGATCTCGATGGGGCCATAGGGGATGATGCGGCCGTCGTGCCAGCCTTGTCCCTCGTCATAGTCCATAACGAACATATGATCGGAAAAATTCTGTCCGAAGACCAGATGGTCCTCGTCCGGCTTTGGCTTGGGATGCGTCGTTCTGGTGATGGGAAACGTGTACTTCATGTGCAGTGCCTTCTTTCTGAATTATTGTATATCTGTGTGGTATAGTTCTGCCCGCCGGTCAAAAAACACCGGAATGCGTGCGCGGACGTCAGATAGTGCGGAGATGTCGGCGTCTGCCGTAATGACGGCTTCCGTATCCTGCGCATTTATAAGAACGTTGCCAAGTGGGTCGATCACAGCCGAGCCGCCGCCGTATTTTGTTGAACCTGCCGTTGCGCAGGAGTTGCACAGCGCGACAAAGATCTGGTTTTCGATGGCGCGTGCGCGCGTCAGTATGGACAGATGCTCCGCGCGCGCAGCCGGCCACTGGGATACGACGAACAGCACGTCGAGCCTGGGCTGCGTATGCGTAGGCAGCGCAAGCGTTCGAACAAGTTCGGGGAAGCGCAGATCATAGCAGATAATAATCGCACAGTTGACGCCGTCGAGCGTAAACCGCGCGAGGTGGTCGCCTTTGCAAAACGTCTTGTCCTCGCACATGGGGGAGAAGAGATGCGTTTTGTCGTAGGAGGCCAGGCAGTTTCCCTTCCTGTCGAATACCGGCGCCGTATTGGTAAGAATGCCGTTTTTTTCACTGACGACGCTGCCCGCGACAATATTGACGGAGAGTTCGGCGGCGAGGCCGGACAGCAGCGCCGTGGTTTCGGCGCAGCCGTGATCGGCTTGGTCCCGGTCCATGGTATCGGGCGCAAAACCCAGATTCCACGTCTCCGGCAGTACGACGACGTCCGGATGCTCCGTTGCAACCGCCGAGCGAATCATTGCCTCCGCATGCACACGGTTTGCCTGCGCGCGGTTTTCCTGCATATCCATCTGTAAGCAGCTGATACGCATGGTTTATGCCTCAAAAGCCTGTCCGAGTGCGACGGCGCGTGCGTTCAATTCAATCAGCTGCGCTTTCTTCGGCGGCACGACCTTTTCAAGCGCCGCATCCGTTACGGCGGCGAGTTCCGGCAGACATGCGGAGAGCAGCTTGCCGGCAAGGATCATGTTGGACAGGCCGGAGAGCCCATTGTCCGCAGCCAGCTTCGTGGCGGGTACGGCGAAAACGGTTACGTCTGTGCGGTTTGGCGCTTCGGCAATCAGCGTTGCATCGAGCAGAATTACGCCGCCCGGTTTGACGGCAGGCTGGTATTTCTGAAACGACGGCAGATTCATGGCGACGAGCACATCCGGCGCGGATACGATCGGCGAACCGACCGGCGTATCGCTGATGATCACGCTGCAATTTGCGGTGCCGCCGCGCATTTCCGGCCCGTAGGAGGGAAGCCAGCTGACCTGCTTATCGAGCAAAAGTCCTGCGTATGCCAGGAATTTTCCGGCAAACAGCACGCCCTGCCCGCCAAAGCCCGCAATGAGGATATTCGTGGTTTTCATTCGGCTGCCTCCTTTGCGCTTCTGTCCTTATAGACGCCAAGCGGATAATAGGGGATCATGTCGCTGTCAATCCATTGCAGCGCCTTCTCCGGCGTCATGCCCCAGTTGGTCGGGCAGGCGGAAATGACTTCGACGAGCGAGAAGCCCTTGCCCTCGATCTGGTTGCGAAAAGCCTTTTCAATGGCTTTTCCGGCGGTGCGTACATTTTTGACGCTGTTGACCGCCACACGTGCAAGGTATTCCGGTCCTTCCAGCTCGGAGAGCATTTCGCAGATTTTCACCGGGTAACCGCAGTGGCGCACGTCGCGGCCGTAAGGCGAGGTTTGCGTAACCTGACCGGGCAGGGAGGTCGGCGCCATCTGCCCGCCGGTCATGCCGTAAATGGCGTTGTTGACGAAGATGATGGTA
>CAYPLG010000107.1:0-7568 GCA_964411535.1 uncultured Oscillospiraceae bacterium | reverse complement strand
CGCGACCTTCCGCTTAGGAGGCGGACGCTCTATCCTGCTGAGCTACGGGCGCATGCTGTATAAAGTTATCAACTTCCATCCCCGGGACGGAAAGTTAGGAGGCGACCGCTCTATCCTGCTGCGCTACGGAAACATATTCGTTGTTTCTACCGGCCAGTCTCCCCCGCTTCCGGAACCTGAAACGCAATCCGACTGCATTGCCAGCACGTATTCGCATCAATGCAGTTTGCGCTGCGCCTGCATGAGACGATCCCGTTATGCAAACGCAAGCGCCCATCCCATAAAAGGCGGAAGCAGACTAATTTGTCGCAGCGCGCGCACCTTGGAAAAGCAGCGGGCAGCCGCAAATGCAGTGCGGCCTGTCCTTGTGCCGATGATACCGTTTCCGCGACTTATTATAACGACGCCGCAGTCATCTTGTCAACTGCGGCGTACAATCCACTAGCCAAAATCAACTGCCTGTTACGGCGCAGGCGTTCCCTTCGGTACGGAATCATCCGCATTGATATATTCGGAATACGCATAGCCCTTCTTTCCGGACTGCACCACCTGCAAATAGTAGAAACCATCCGTGCGGAAATAGATGTATACGGCATCGCCGCTGACGAGCGAGGCAATCGGCGTATTCCCTTCCGTAGACGGTACGGAGCGCAATGCAACATCACTTGCGGAAACCTTGCCGGTTACAACGCCTTCCGGCGCTTTCGGCGACGGCGTAGGATCCTCACCCGGCAGCAGGCCGGTCTTTTCCACGTACTCGGCGGTCATATAGCCATACATATTTTCTTTGACGACCATCACAAAATAGAAATCGTCTTCCAATGCGTAAACTTTAAGCTGCGTACCGGAGGAATATGTGCCCAAGATATCATAATTTGTGCCCGGCCCCTTGCGCAGGCGCACCGTGTTCGACGTTTTGCCATCCACTGCAGTTTTGATCTGCGATGAGGAAGGCGTCTTTGTGCTCGGCTGCGGCGTATCCGCCGGTTTTGGCGTATCGGTAACCGCCACAGGCGTATCGGCAACGGGCGGAAGCGTCGGCGTATCGACGACAGGCGCAATCGTGGGCGTTGCTGTATCGGCGACCGGCGGGAGCGAAGGCGTCGGCGTTACAACAACGGAATTTCCAGGTGCTTGCACCGTCTCCGGTTTATCACCGCGAATCGACCAAATGATAAAGTATATACCAACCAGCATCACCAGAATAATGATGCTAAGTACGATATACCCCAATGGTGAAATCCGGTATCGCGGCCTGCGCCTGCGTCTGTTATAACTCATTTCTCGCTCCCCCAAAGCCTTTCCATATCTGCCGATATGGTACCAACTACGTCTATATACACACAGTATATTGTATTTTCAACCTTTTTCAAGAGAAAAGTCGAAAAATAACAAAACAATTACAAAGAATCCAAGATTCGATGTAACAGGGGCGCTCCATAGCGGAGCGCCCACAATTTCCGACGGTTTACCCGCATCTACCCCAGCAGCTTCTCGTCCGGATACAGTCCGCGGTCGGTCATCTCTTTTAGCGCCTGCATCACAACCGGCTTGTCTTCCCGGTATGTTACACCATACCAGCGGTCCGGGGAGCTGAGGACCTGCATATGCGCCTTGCCCTCGTGCACAAGCCGGCCCGCTTCGTTCGGAATCAAAAACTCCGCTTTCGGCGGATTGGCCGGCACTGCGTCGCGGAGGAATATGGGAAACCGTTCCGAAAGCTCTTGGAATATGCTTGGCGTGAAGCCAAAGAAGTTCATCGAAACAAGCGTATCACCGGGGAAATGGACAAACGTCTGTCCATCGTCGAGCGTATAAGCAGGCCCTTCCGGCTTCTTGTAGATCTGCAAGCGCTCCACAATGTTCACCAGGTTCCCGTTGCCGTCCACCTCGCAAAGGCCGCGTGCAACATGCCCGTTCTCGGTCAGCGTGTTTTTCGCCAAATAGCCAACCATCGAATAATCGTATGTATCGCCGTCCTTTGCGTTCTTCAGGTAATCATACAGTACGGAGAAAGCATGTTTGCCATAGTAATCGTCCGCATTGATTGCAGCAAACGGCTCGTGCACCACGTCGCTGCAACACAGAATCGCGTGCGCCGTTCCCCAGGGTTTGACGCGGCCCTCCGGTATAGAAAATCCTTCCGGCAATTTGGAATCTATACTTTGCAGCACGTACGCAACATCCAGATGCTTTTCCGCACGGCGACCAACCACTTCGTAAAAATCATGCTCTATTTTGTGGTTGATAATGAATACAACCTTTTCAAAGCCAGCCTCAATTGCGTCATAGAGCGAGTAATCCATTATGATCTCGCCATGCTTGCCAACCGGATCGATTTGCTTTAGGCCTCCGTAACGGCTACCCATACCCGCCGCCATTACTACCAGTGTCGGTTTTGCCATTGTCCTATTCTCCTTTATTCATATGCTGTTAAGTGGATTTGTACCGGCGCAGCTTATTCGTCATACCCGTTCGGGTTCTTGCACTGCCAGCGCCATGCGTCCGCACACATTCTGTCAATGCCGTACTTTGCACGCCAATGCAGCTCGCGGTCGGCCTTACCGGGATCGGCGTAGCACAGTGCAACATCGCCTGCACGGCGCGGCTCAATCGTATAGGGAATCTCCTTACCGCAGGCACGCTCAAACGCATGCAGCACATCCAGCACGGAGTAACCCACGCCGGTGCCCAGATTGTATGTGCAAACACCGGCCGTCTCGCTGAGCCTATGCAGCGCAGCCACATGCCCGGCGGCCAGATCCATAACATGAATATAGTCGCGCACACCCGTTCCATCCGGCGTAGGGTAATCATCGCCAAACACATGTAATGCGGATAGCTTCCCCACCGCAACCTGTGCAATATAGGGCATAAGATTATTGGGAATGCCGTTCGGGTCCTCTCCGATCTCGCCGGAGGGATGCGCGCCTACCGGATTAAAGTAGCGCAGCAGGCAGATGCGCATGCCGGGGTCAGCATGCCCGATATCGCGCAGAATATCCTCGATCATAAGCTTGGTACGGCCGTACGGATTCGTAACGGATAACGGAAAATCCTCCGTGATCGGCACGCTTGCAGGATCGCCATACACGGTGGCGCTGGAGCTAAACACAATGCGCGTCACCTGATGCGTCTGCATCGCGCGAAGCAGGTTCAATGTGCTAATCAGGTTATTGCTGTAATACGCAAGCGGTTTTGCAACGGACTCCCCCACCGCCTTGAGCCCGGCGAAATGGATCACCGCCTCAATGTCGAACGCGTCAAACAGCGCGCTTATGCGCGCATAGTCGGTCAAATCACATTCAAAAAAATCAAACGGACGCGCCGCAAGCGCCTGCATCCGAACCAGCGCAGCGGGCTTGCTGTTAACAAAATCGTCCGCAACGACCACATCGTACCCTGCGTCGATAAGCTGCAATACGGTATGGCTGCCGATGTATCCGGCGCCGCCGGTCACGAGAATTCGCATGCTTGGCCTCCTGCCTCTTATTGGATACTCTTATTATAGGATGCTACAAGACGGCTGTCAAACGTGACATAACGCAAACCGCCCGCATGCGTAGCGGACGGTTTACGCTATTATCAAGTTCTGCTGCCGCTTACGCCGCAGCCGTCATTCCTTCGCGCTTCTTATACCGGGTCCTCTGCACAATGTAGAGCGCTGCAACGATCACAAATCCGATTACGTCCGTCTGCCAGCCAGGGATGATCATGGCCAAACCGCCGCCGATAAGGATAATGCGTTCGTACCAGGTGCACTTGTCCTGCACAAATCCCGCCAACCCGCCGGAAAGCGCATACATACCAAGCAGGGCCGTAATGACGTTGAGCACAATATCATACCAGGCTGCGTCGATCATCAGCATCGCCGGATTCATCACAAAGATGTACGGCACAATAAACGCACCAATGGCAATCCGTGTAGCGTTTACGCCCGTCTTGAACGGCTCGCCTTTGGCTATGGCCGAACCCGCCATAGCCGCCAATGCAACAGGCGGCGTAATATCCGCCACAATGCCAAAGTAGAACACGAACAGATGCGCGCTCATAATAATCGCCATAGGCGCGGTGCTTCCTACAGGAATGCCACGTATATTCATCAGCATAGCGATAAGCGCTGGCGCACAAATTGTGGATGTAATAAGGTAGTTTGCGGTTGTCGGCACGCCCATACCGAGAACGATACTCGCCAGCATGGTGAAGAACATGAGCAGGTAGATATTGTTGCCTGCAAGCTGCGCAAGGCCCGTTGCAAGCTTAAGCCCAAGTCCCGTCAGCGTAACGGTGCCGACAATCATACCCGCCATCGCGCAGGCAATCGCTACGGCAAGCACGTTACGCGCGCCGTTCTTCAGCGCGTCGACAATGTCCATCGGGTCAAACCCCAGCTTGTCCGCAAGCTTCGGCCCCTTCTTCCAATTGACGGCAAAGCAGAGCGCAAGCCAGATAACAATCGCGATAACCGCATAGGTTGTGAACGGAATGACGCCGACGTTCATTGCGGAAAGCAGCGCAGGGAACCATTTGTCCGCATTGATTGCGCCTACCATAACGGCAATGGGTATCAGCGACCACCAGTTGATGCTGTATGCCATAAGGCTCGTCAAAATCGCGCCAAGCGCGGCATACGAAGGCGTAACCTTTGTTGCCAGCATATAAATCATGAACGCCAGCGGCAGAAGCAGATGCCCGCGCTCCTTCATGACTATGCCCGCATTTGGAATATCCTCCTCCGCCATGCCCTTAAGGCCAAGCTTCCGCGCCTCATGATGGACGCTGATAAAGATGCCGCTAAAATACAAAATTGCGGGAATGATCGCGCTTTTCACAACTTCCGCGTACGTAAAGCCCGTGCTCTCCGCCATCAGAAACGCCGCAGCGCCCATAATCGGAGGCATAAGCTGTCCGCCGGTGCTGGCCGCGGCTTCCACCGCGCCTGCAAATTCCGGCTTATAACCAAGCCGCTTCATGGCCGGGATTGTAAACGAGCCTGTGGAAACGGTGTTGGCAACGGAACTGCCGGACACCGTGCCCTGTAACGCGGAGCTGATGACCGCCACCTTTGCCGGTCCGCCGACTCGACGGCCCGCAATCGCGTTGGCTAGGTCGATGAACAGCTTGCCCACGCCGGTTTTTTCCAGGAATGCGCCAAAGAGAATAAACAGGAATATGAATGTTGACGAAACGCCAAGCGGGGTGCCAAAAACGCCGCTCGTCGTATAGAACATATGATTGACAATCTGCTTAAGCTTCATCTGGCGAATGCCGAACGTGCCGGGAATTAAATGTCCCAGGAACGCATAGGCCAGAAATACGCATACAATCACAAGAATCGGAATGCCGACGACACGGCGGCAGGCTTCGAAGAGAAGCAGGATGCCAAGCACGCCGACTGCGATATCGAACGCGCCGAAATTTCCGACGTTTTTAATTACGTACTCATATCGCAGCGGGATATACATCATGCAGAAAAGCGCAACGAGCGCCAGCAAAAAATCATACCAGGGAATGCTGGCTTTGCTGAGTTTTCTGGAAGCCGGATAGAGCAGGTATACGAGAAAAATGGCGAACGCAAGATGCGTCGGGCGAAGAATCTGTATGGGAATGGTCCAGATTGTCGTGTAAAGCTGGAACAGCGAGAACAGAATCAGCACCACCGCAATCGCGAAGTTCAGCGGTGCGGAAAGATTCTGCCGGTACGCGGATTCCTTGTCATACTTGGCAAGTACCGCTTCGGCCTCCAGCTTGGCAATCTCCTCCTCACTCATGCCGGTGGTATCGATATCGCCAAGCAGGTTAGCCGCCTCCTTGGCAATCACCTTCGATTCCTGTATCTCGGCGGCGCTTGGATTCTTCTTTTTGAATAAAGACATAAAGGAATTACCTCCTTAAGCATCATTTGCAACAGAGCAGGGCTGTCAGCAGGGAAACCGGACGCACCTCAATTCGAAGAAGCGTTCCGTCGCCGTATCGTGTCAGCAGGTTGACCTCCTGTCCACGGTAAAGCAGGCGATTATTGGGAACCTCCTGCAAGAGAAGAAGAATTCGCTCCTCCGGCCGGTCAATACCGGTTATGAAAAAGCCATCCGGTGTATTTTCGAAATGGGATCCAATACCATCCGCCAATACCGGCATACCTACGCCGAATGATGTAAACCTTGTGGAGCGTACCATCAACGTTTTGCCGGTCCATTCCATACCGTCGGTTACATCGGAAAGATTGACGGAGTGCGTATAACGCAGGTAAAAATCCTCGCCAGGCGAAATCGGAAGCGCCAGCAACGTTTTTCCCGTACGCGCGTCCGCAAGGGTCAGACGCGTACAAACGGGCAATAGCAATAATAGAAGCAGCGTGACTGCAAGCGCGCTTATGAAAAGAAGGGGAGCGTTCCTTTTTCGGGCGCTCCCCTCGATTTGCTCAGGCGAAATTCCCGTGCGCATAGGCATTGGGGTCAATATCGGTTATTTTACGCCAACTTCTGCAAAGTACTTGAGCGCGCCGGGATGGAACTCCACCGTGACGCCATCCTTCGCTTTGTTTACGTCAAGATCGTTGCCGCGTGCGTGACCGGCAATAAGCGCATCCTTCTGCTCGTACAGATTCTTCGTAATCTGGTACACTACGTTCTCGTCAAGATCCTCGGTGCAGACGAGCGTCGCCAGCATGGCAACGGTTTCCGCTTCATTTACGCCGTAAACATCCGCGGCGATGGTGGTCTTTGCATAGAAGGGATACTGCGCGATGAGCGCGTCAGCGCCTTCGCCGTCGATCGGCACAACCACGATGTCCTTCATCTTGGAAAGCTCTACGATAGCGGTATTCGGCAGGGCGGAAGTAGCGAAAGCTGCATCCACGGTACCGTTCTGCATTGCAGTGGAAGCTTCGGAGAAGGAAAGGTACTGTACGTCGATGTCGTCATACGTAAGGCCGTATGCGGACAGAACCTGCTTGGCGTTGGTTTCGGAGCCGGAACCCTGGTCGCCGACGCAGACCTTCTTGCCCTTTAGATCCGCAACCGTGTTGATACCGCTCGTTGCAAGCGCGACAAGCTGCACCGCTTCCGGATACATGGAGGCAATTGCACGAAGTTTCGGCATTGCGCCATCTTCCGCCATGGTCTCCGTGCCGTTTACCGCATAGCCCAGCACGTCGTTCTGCATGATGGCCAGATCCGCTTCACCGTTGTTGAGCGACCGGCAGTTTGCCGCCGATGCGCCGGAGGTAACCGCTGTAATCTCAAGGTTGTTGACCTTCTCGGTAAGAACGTTCGCAATCACGCCGCCGAACGCAAAGTAGGTGCCGGATTCGCCGCCGGTAACCATGATCAAGCGGGCAAGTTCCTTGATCTCGCCATCCGCCGCAGGTGCCGCAGCCTCTTCCGCCGGCTTGGCGCACGCGAACGCACAGAAAGCAAAGGCAAGCACCATAAGCAAAGCGATAAGTCTCTTCATGTAAATTTCCTCCCATTTTGATTATTGTGTATTCAGGAATTGTATACACTTTTTGTTATTATATAATTATTCCATTAAACATATCAAGACTTTTTTACAAAGTTTCAAAGTCG
>CAYPLG010000106.1:724-7581 GCA_964411535.1 uncultured Oscillospiraceae bacterium | reverse complement strand
GCTGCCCTGATACCGGAACAGCCGCTCGATAACCGGTTCCCCGCCACCCATGCTCTTCTGCTGCTTGAGGGCCTGATAATAAAAGTATGCAACCAGCGTCGTGCCGTGATGCTCGTTGGCAATCCGCCGGATTGCGGAAGGCATGTGGTATTTGCCAAGCAGCGCGTCCGCATCCTTGACATGCGCGATAATGTATCCCGCGCTTTCCTCCGGCGGCAAAGTATCGTGAATATTGCGGTCGGTCTGGTTCTCCTTAAAGTAAAACGGCCGCCTGAGCTTGCCCACGTCGTGATACATCGCGCCCGTGCGCGCAAGCAGGCTGTTTGCCCCGACGGCTTCCGCCGCCCCTTCGGCAAGCGACGCCGTCATCATGCTGTGGTGATAGGTGCCCGGCGCGGACGTCATGAGCTTCTTAAGCAGCGGATGGTTCGTGTTGGCAAGCTCGTGGAGCCGCGCCGTCGTCACGATATCGAACACGTTTTCCCACATGGAAAGCGTTCCTACGCAGAATACGGAGAGTATCAGCGCCGCCGCGACCGAGATGCCCGCATGAATCAGAATCGCGCTCCATGCCCGTCCGAGTATCATGCCCGACGCAAGTATGACAATTGCGCCCGCCGCGCCGCCGAGCGTGCCCGCACCGATGAGCGAGCCGCGCTTTTCGCTCTTTTTTGCCGCAAGTATCGCGATCTGTCCGCCCGCCAGCATGGAAGCCATGGCAATCACGGAGTCGCTGCCGAACATGGTGGAACCGCCGCCGCCGGACAGCAACGCAAACGAGAGCGCAAGCGTAATATTCACCGCCTGCGCCACCGACGGGGAAACGAGCAGGGCAATCAGCACCACCGCAAACAGCGACGTTGTAATACGCGTATCGATCAGAAAGCTTAGCCATTGCAGCCCGATTGTTACCAGAAGAACGATCAGCAGCAGCACGATGTATTTGTTGGAATCAAATACCGGGCGCTCAAAATAGCGCAGATAGAGCAGCAGCATGGCGTACAGGCAAACGAGGTACAGCGCCACGCCGATATTGAACGCGGAATTGACGTTCGCGCCCTTGACCATGTCGAGCGAAAGCAGCACCTGCATCTGCTCGCTCGTGACCTCCTGCCCCTTTTCGACGATTACGCCGCCGCGGGAAATGTACGTGGGCTCCACCGCCGCCGCGGCCTTTTCACGGTCGCGCGTCGTCGCAACGGTGTCCATGACGTTGGTCGGCTGTAAATACTTTTCATAGAGCATCGCGCCGATGGACTTGAGCTTGACGGGAATTGTCGTCACCTGCAAGTCCTTCGTAATCGCCGCAAGCACGCTGTCGCGTTCCTTTTCCGATACGCCCGCGTACAGCTTTTCCTGCAATGTCGAAAGAACGTGCGTCTCCAGATCGGAAAGCTCCGTATTGGACGCATCCAGCAGCGCATAGCCGAGCGATGCGTCGGTGATCGGCATCGGCAGCGCAAGGGTCATCGCAAGCAGCTCGTTATTTAATATGACCTCCTGCCATGTGCGCGTATCGACAATGGTATACTCCTCCCCGTCCACGGTTGTTGCGCGCGGAGTCGTTTCCACGCGCGTCTGCTCCGCCGTGTCGCGAAAGCTCGCCACCGACGAGAAGAAGTGCTCCGCGCCGTTGATTTGGGACTCTGCAAGCGCGGTATCGATGGCGTACACCGCCGGTACGCTGTCGCGCGCGGACTGCCGCATCGCCGACGTCACCGTCGGGTTTTCCACGACGCGCGGCGCGACGATGGACGCCGCCGCAACGGAACCCACCGCCACCTCGTAACGCTTCGGCGTTAAACACAGTATCGCGGCGGCGCAGTTGAATATGCACGTTATTGCAAGCGCAATGATGCAAAATGGGCAAAGTTTGCCCGCATTCGGTTTCTTGTTCGCCGCCATTGCCGCCGCCTCCCTGTCCTATTTTCTGTTCTCGCCGTGGTTCTCGTACTTATCATACGCGCAAATGATGCGCTGCACAAGCTCATGCCGCACAACGTCCTTGTGCGTCAGCCGCACGATGCGGATGCCCTCCACGCCGTCGAGCACGGAGATGGCGCGTTTCAGCCCGCTTACCCGCTCCGGCGGCAGGTCGATCTGCGTAATATCGCCCGTTACCACGACGCGCGAGCCCTCGCCAAAGCGCGTTAAAAACATCTTCATCTGCTCGTTACTGCAATTCTGCGCTTCATCCAGGATGATGTAGGCGTTGTTGAGCGTCCGGCCGCGCATGTAGGCAAGCGGGGCGATCTCGATTGCGCCGCGCTCCATCAGCGCGCGATAGGTTTCAAGGCCGAAAAACTCCTGCAACGCGTCGTACAGCGGCCGCAGATACGGGTCGACCTTCGTCTGCAAATCCCCCGGCAGAAAGCCCAGCTTTTCCCCCGCCTCCACCGCCGGCCGCGTCAGGATAATGCGCTCCACTTCCTTGTTCTTAAACGCCAGCACCGCCATTGCCACAGCCAGATACGTTTTGCCCGTGCCCGCAGGACCGACGCCGAATACAAGCTCGCTCTCCTTGAGCGCCTGTACATACCGCTTCTGCCCGATGGTTTTGCACTTGACCTGCTTGCCGCGGTTCGTCAGGGCCACTACGTCGCCCATGATTTTGTCGATCATGTCGGCGTTGCCGTCCTTGGCAAGGTCGATGGCATAACGCAGGCGGCTGCGGTTGATCGCCTCGCCCCTGCGCTGCATACTGAGCATCTTCGTCAGCACCTGCGCGGTCAGCTCGACGGCTTCATCGTCGCCCGTAATGCGGATGCCTTCGCTGTCCGTGCGGATATGCGCGCCTGTCTCCTGCTCGATCACACCGAGGTTTTCGTCAAATACGCCAAACAGGCTGGATAGCTCGTCCACTCCGTCTACGGGGATGATCTGTTCGCCCACTCTCTCTTCCTGCATCAGTGCAAAATCTCCCTTTCCAATCCGATGGATTCCTCCGTAACGATGCCAACCGCAGCGATCAGCACGCCGTCAACCGTCAGAACGCGCTGTTCCTTGTCGACGATCACCGCATCCTTCGGAATCTTCAAATATGCCAGCCGCTCCGCCTCCACAAGCGCGCGCTCGGTCTGCTCCGCCTGCGTCAGCGTTCGTTCGGTCAGTTCCTGCTCATAATATGCCGCATCCGTCACCGTCACCGGCAGCATTGCGTCCGACAGCGAGTATGCCGCAGGGTTGCGTATCTCATACTGCGCAAACGGCGGCGGCGTCTCTATGAGCGTCCGCCCGCATACGGCAATCCGGCGGTAGGCGGCGCTGCGGCCCGTGTCGGCAAGAATCTCCTCCGTCGGCTCCGCCGCGTACTCGCCGTAATAGTAAACATTTGCCCGAATCCGGCCCTGCGCATGCACCAACAGCGGCGCTTCGACAACCTCGTTCGTCTCCGGAAAAAACTCCCCCTGTATCAGCACGTCGCCCGCATGGACGACGTCGCCCGGCGCAAGCTTCGTATAGCCCGTGTGCGCCTCCATCTGCGTCAGTACGCCGTCCTTGACGGCAACAATGTCGCACGCAACGTCCGGCTCAACAAGCGGCACCCTTAGCTGCATCTCCGTTACGGTCACGGTTAGATGCGAACCGGTCAAAGCCAGCGACAGCCACGCAATGCGTTCGTCATACAGCCTTGCAAGCGCCGCAAGGTCGGAAAGCGTCCCCTCCGGATACGGGCCGAAGCGCCGGATGCCCTGCTCCGACAGCGCGCGCAGCACAAGGGTTTCCGGCACGCGGTCGCACCCCTTCACCGTGATGCGCATAATACGCGTCGAGGAAAACGCAATTGCAGCAAGCATAAGCAGCATACCGAAAAGCAGCACCGGCCGCCGCCGCAGCCTTTTCCACGCAAACGGCAGCCCGCCGCGGTCGATAATATGCACGCGGCAACCGCTCTTTTGCACAATCGGGCGTATCCGGATAAAGTCCCGCGCGCGCACGGTCACGATCAGCTCGCCATGGCGCTGCGTTTCGGCGTCCCATACCGGTATGCCCCCTGCGTGCATCAAATTGAGCAGCCGTTCGGGATGCCTGCCGTTGATTCGGATTATAACACACCCTTTTACGAATTGCCACATCCGCCGCGCCCTTCAAACATCCATCCCGCAATCCGTCCCTGCAAGTATGCGCGACCGTTGCCGAATTCTGTCAAAACAAGTCCTTCGCCCGTTACGACGAGCACACCCTCGGCCGTCATCAGCCTTGCGCGCGCGGGCTCGTAGAGCAGTATGCCCTTATGATTTTCAATAAGCAGATCGGTACTTCCCAGCATGGTGCATTTGACAACGTTCAAATCCACCTCCTCCGGCAGATCGAACAATCGCAGGATGCGCCGCAGCCGCCCCTTGCTCCCCTTCTCCATGCGCGATATCCTCCCTGTCCCAAGCATATGTTTTCGCTCCGCTGGCAATGATAAGAAAACAACTTTGATCATTCGGACGGAGGGATTGCATGGCGATCAACAAGGTGGAAATCTGCGGCGTGGATACCAACAAGCTCCCGATGCTATCCGCGCAGGAAATGCACCGGCTTATGCTGCGCGTCAAAAAGGGTGAGGAGGGCGCGAGGGAGGAGTTTATCAGAAGCAATCTTCGCCTTGTGCTTTCCATCGTGCAGCGGTTCAGCAACCGCAACGAGCAGATGGACGACCTGTTTCAGGTCGGCTGCATCGGGCTGATCAAGGCCATCGACAACTTTGATCTAAGCCACGGCGTACGCTTTTCCACCTATGCCGTGCCAATGATTATCGGTGAAATCCGCCGGCACTTGCGCGACAATAACGCCATCCGCGTCAGCCGCTCGCTGCGCGACACCGCATACAAAGCGTTGCAGGCGCGCAACCGGCTCGTGGGGAGCGACGGAAACGAACCGACGCTCGCGCAGATTGCAAAGGAAATTGAGTTGCCCGAACAGGACGTAGTGTTCGCGCTTGACGCCATTCAGGAGCCTATGTCGCTCTTTGAGCCCGTATTCCGGGACGACGGCGACGCTGTTTTTATCATCGATCAGATCAGCGACAACAAAACGGCGGACGTTACCTGGCTCGACAGCATCGCAATCAACGACGGCATGTCGCACCTGACGGAGCGTGAGATGCGGATTTTGAAGCTTCGATTTTTTATCGGGAAAACCCAGATGGAAGTCAGCCGCGAAATCGGCATATCGCAGGCACAGGTATCCCGCCTTGAAAAAAGCGCGCTAAAGCAGCTGCAAAAGTTTGTATGAAAAAGCGCATGCATCGGGGGCATGCACTCCGGTACGGACACGCAATATCCCGCGTTCCCCGCGCCATGACGGCAACCAAACGACGGCCTGTGCTTAGGCTCCGCAGCCGGTCGCAGGAGAGACGCCCGCCTCCTTGTTGCGGTTTCGTACGCGCGGCACGGAACACAGCATCAATAGGGCGCCGAGCGCCGTGACAATTACGCATACAAGCAGAAGCCGGCCAACGCCATACGCATCAAGCAGCCATCCGCCGATAAAACTTGCAAAAATTGCGCCAAGCGTGCATCCCGTTGTTACAAACGCCTGCGCTTTTGCCGCGTCGCCCGGCCGCATAACCTCCGCGGCAAACAGAACCGACATCGGAATAAACAGCGCATAGCCGCCGATTTGCAGCATCTGCGCAAGATCATAGGTAAGAACGTTTGGCGCAAGCGCAATCATGCTGTTCTTTATCAGAAAAAAGCAGGCCGAAACGCGAAGCAGTCGGCTGCAGCCAAATCGGTTGCGCAGCCGGACCGAAGCAATCATGGTCGGCAGTTCCATCATCGCCGTAATCAGCGAAGAAACGCCAAGCTCCGCTGCCCCACCGCCGATATTACTGATTATCTGAATTGCGAAATTACTGATTAAAGATTGCCCAAAAAACAGTAGCGTAACGGATAAAATGAACGCCATATACGCTGGGTTCCCCCGCACAAAATCCATAAAGCGCGTAGCCGGTTCCTTCCGTCGCCCGGCCGCCTCCGGAAAATCCGCGGCGTCGGCGCGCATCTCCGCATCGGGTTGCCTGTACAGCGCCGTAACAGTAATCAATCCCGACAGCAGCACGATTGCAAATACCGGCAGAATTCCCACGCTGTATCGTTCGATCAGCGCGCCGAGCGCAGCGACAAGCAACGCATAGGCAAACGAGCCGCAGGCCCGTCCCAGGCCGTAGTCCACGTAAACGCCGAGCGATTCATACTGCGTGCCCAAAACATTGATCAACGGCTGCAACAGCGACAGCAGCGCAACCGTAGGCACCATCAGTACGGAGAGCACAAGCTGCCTTGCGGGGTTAAACGCCACGCCCAGCAGAAGCAGAATCAGCAGCACGGAGAACGTGATAATCACATCCTGCATGCGCAGGCTTCGCCGCCGGTCGCATAAGCCTGCCACCAGCGGCTGCAAAGCGGATGCAAGGATATTGGCGAGCGCCAGCACCATGCCGATCTCCGCATTGCGGTACCCATGCGCAAGCAAAAATACGGATACGAAACCCGACCCGGCGCAAACCGACATCCAGTAAGCCGCCTGCACCCCAGAAAACAACGCCGTATACCGTTTGCTGATACGCAATTATTGTCCCCCCATTGATTGCCGCAGGCGTTAAACGCGGCGGGCATTCTTGTTTAAAGTCACATTACACCACGCGCCGCATGCTTCGTCAAGAACAATTTGTCGACCGGCCGCACGCCGCCTAACGCACAGTATAAGGGCCGCTTCCCACGAAACGGCCCTTGTGTTTGCGCAATATGCGTTTTTGTTACCCGTTTAGTCCTTCGTCGCGCTTCTTGGCGTTCTGCTCCAGCGTTTTGAGCATCTTGACCGGGTTCTTCACCTTGGCAAGGAAAATCATCGCCGCGATGATATAC
>CAYPLG010000106.1:0-714 GCA_964411535.1 uncultured Oscillospiraceae bacterium | reverse complement strand
CTTCCTTGTACAGCGGATCGCGATAACGGTCGAAAACGGAGGCGTCCACCTCGCCCGCTTCACAGCTTACATCCGTGATGTCGGCGGGCAGGCAGTGCAGATACAGCGCTTTGCCGTCCTTCGTGGTCTTCATGAGCTCCTCGCTGCAAGTCCAGTCCTTATGCTCCGCATTCTGCGCCAGCAAGCGCTTTTCCAGCGCCTTAATGCCGTCCATGTCGCCGTTGCCGTAAAGCTCCGTGCGCTCTTCCATCGCCTTAAACGGCGCCCAGCTCTTCGGATAGACGATGTCCGCGTCCTTGAACGCTTCCGCCATGTTGTTCGTAATCGTGAACGTGCCGCCATTCTCCTTCGACTGCTTCTTTGCCACGTCAACGACGCCTTCCATGACCTCGTATCCCTCCGGATAGGCCAGGGTAACATCCATACCGAAACGGGTCATCAGGCCAATCACGCCCTGCGGAACGGACAGCGGTTTGCCGTAGCTCGGCGAATACGCCCACGTCATGGCGATCTTTTTGCCCTTGAGGTTCTCAATGCCGCCGAACTCGTGGATGATATGCAGCATATCGGCCATGCACTGCGTCGGATGGTCGATATCGCACTGCAAATTGACGAGCGTGGGCTTCTGCTCCAGCACGCCGTCCTTGTTGCCCTGCGTCACGGCGTCAACAACGCTGTGCATGTAGGTATTGCCCTTGCCGATGTACATATCGT
>CAYPLG010000105.1:0-7620 GCA_964411535.1 uncultured Oscillospiraceae bacterium | reverse complement strand
AACAAGGGCTTATAGCCAAAAACAAGCCACCCGTTTTCACGGGTGGTCTTGACTATACTGATCTAACAATATACCATGACAGGAAAAATATGCTATAATACATGAAATCACACGATTCGATTATGATAGGAGCAGGCTTATGTGGCGGCGCGGTTTACAACTGCCATGCTATGAAGGGGATAAGCCCTTTGTTTATGCATGCTTTGCCGGCGTGGATAAGCGACGTGTCTATCCGTATCTTCGGCAATTACAGGACCGTCGCTTTCGCATTAGCTTCTTTGACGACGCTTCGCCGGATGGAGCAGAGGCGCAGCGGATTGCTGCGCGTATTGCAAAGGCGCAGTTGGTGCTTCTATTCTTTTCGGAACGTGCAAACCATGTGCCCATCTGGCGCTATCAGGTGAACTACGCAACAGAGCTGGAGAAAAAGATTTGCTGCGTACGCCTGGATGACAGCGCGCCGCAGAAGGGAATGCTGCTGCAATCCGGGGGCATTGAGAATTTTGACGCCTACAGGTATCGGAACGACGGGGCCTTTTACCCTGCTTTTGTAAAAATGGCCGATGTGACGCAGGATCTGATTGGCGACGGTGTGGAAGGGTACCCGGCCGGATTGCAAAAAAACGGGCTTTTACAGTGTACATGGTTCTATGTTGCCTGCGCTTTTCTGCTGGCTGCTGCTGTGCTCGCCGTAATTTTGCCGCCGCGTATCCGGGCGATGCAGGCCGCGCGGCGCGGGGAGCCGGTCGCGATTACCTATCTGTCTCTTATCAGCTTTACAGAGCCCGTGATCCAGCGTGCGGTGGAAAGCGCGCTTTTTAAGTCCGAAGGCGAAACGGTATTTGAAGAGGATCTTGCCGGCATAAAGAAACTTGGGATATACGGAAACGCGTACGCTTCTGATACGGATACCGTGAAATATGCGGTTGCAAACGGCGTGCAACGGGCATATATCAACGGTGATACGGTGGAGACGGGGCGAATAGCGGATATTCGCGAGCTTACCATGCTGCAAAATCTCGAAAACCTGACGATTAGTTGCGAACAGATTGAAGACTTCTCCATGTTGGATCGCCTGCAAAAGCTGACGTATCTGGATATAAGCGGCAATCCCGCAACGGACATTTCCGCAATCGGCAATCTGCCTGTTCTGGAAACGCTGGATCTGTCCTGTACCGCAGTTGAGGACTTTTCGCTGCTGCGGAATATGACGAGCCTGCGCGATCTGCGCATTCGAAGCAAGCCGGAGGCGTTAACGGAGGCTGCGGCTCTGCCGCTTACCGCCCTAACGGTCTCGGATGCTTCGGTGAATGCCTATGTGGACGTTATTGCACAAATGGAGAGTCTGGAATCGCTCGATATTTCCAACACCGACATTGCGTCGCTTGCACCGTTTTCGGACATGGTTAATCTGCGCACGCTGCATGTGGATGGCTGTACGGCGTTGACGGATTACAGCCATCTGCTTGCCATGCCGTCGCTTGCGTGCATTTATGTTGACGGAGCGCAGCTAAACTCGATTCCGGAGGAGGTTTTCCGGCAGCTTCTCGATCACGGCGTTGCAATCCTGCTATAAAGGGAGGCGGATTACGATATGGCGGACACCTATTTTCGTTCATATGAAGGGCGCGACGACTATCTGTTCGTAAGCTATGCGCATATGAACTCCGCGCGCGTTGTGCCTTTCCTTTCCTTGCTGAAACGTGCGCCGGCAGGGCAGCCTGCGCATGCGGCTGTGGCAGCATCGCAAAAGAAGGCAGGGCCGTCCATACGCAGCGCGGAGAAAAAGCGCTGCTACCGAATCTGGTATGACGAGGGAATTGACGCGGGAAGCGAGTGGCCGGAGAATATTGAGCGGCATATGAAGGGCGCGGCCTGGATTCTGGTGTTCTGGTCAAAAGATGCGGCCGATTCGCGCAACTGTTATCGCGAATTGGTCAACGCACATACGCTCGGCAAGTCCATACTGTTCATTCTGCTTGACGATACGCCTTTGCCGGAGACGTATGAGAGGCAATACCCGGTGCTGGATGCAAAAACAACTGGTCCAGAGGAGATGCTGCGGCTTGTGCTGCAAAGCGGCATCCTGCCGGACAGTCTGGTTGGCGCAGAGTACCCGCCTCCGCCTCCGCCCGTATGGCCGAAAATGCTGTTGCTTGCCGTGCTAACGGCCGCAGCCGTATGTGCCGGGCTCTATGTGACGAGCATACCCGTATCGAAGCCATCCGAATCGATTGCAGCGGCGGAAGCATCACCGGGCCAGCCGACGCCCGCACCTAGGCAGGCGGAGAAGACGCCGGAAACGGTACAGGCAGTTTTCACCAATCCCAGAATAGAAGACTATGTGCTTACTACGCTGATGCGGTACGATCTCATGCCACTGTCTTTTCATAGCGACGTATTGCAACGCGCTGTGTACGACCGTCTCCGACTGCCGGAGGACGCCCCTTTGCCGGATGCAGCGGCAGTCGCGGCGATCAAGGAGCTTCATATCTGCGGCGACACATACACCGGCAGCAGCGCGGATATTACCTTGCAGAACGGTAAGTACTATGCGGACGGCAAAGCGGTCGGAAACGGGAATCTGAACATATCCGGCGGGCAGGGAGGCAACGATGATTATCAGGTAATCGCGTCCATGACCGGGCTTACGCGTCTGTCTCTGTGCAATCTGGGCATGACGGAAATTGGCAGTTTGGAGACGTTGACGGAGCTTGCTTATCTGGATATCTCCGGCAATCCGATGGCGATGGAGTCGTTCCATTTTCTGTCCAAGAACGCAAATCTCAAAGAATTAAACATTGCGCATACGTCAATTGCGTGGCTGCAATCGGCGGCTGGCCTTACGGGGTTAGAAAAGCTGTACGTCAGCAGGGATATGGCAAAGGTTTTTGCGTCTTTGTATTTCCAAAACGCCATTCCATTTGCAATCGTCGTGGTTGACTGAAAGGAGAGTCTGTGCGGAAGCTTGCCGGAATGACATATCATGGCTTTGGCCGTTATTTATTCGTAATTGCCTCCCGTGCTGACGAGGACGCCTTTTTGCCGGTGTTGCAGCAGTGCCGGAAGAAGAAGTACCGCCTCTATTGGAATCCGGAGGCGGAGGGGGGCAGGATGCTGGATGCAATGGACGCTTCCTCTGCGGTCATGGTATTTGTGTCGAACGCGCTGCTTCGTGACGATGCGCTGATGGACGCGGTCGCGTACGCTTCATGCAGCGGAAAGCCGCTTATCGGCGTCCATTTGGAGGCGTTGACGCTGACGGGTGCGCCGGCAATGCTGCTGCGATCCCGACAGGCGCTGCTGCTGTATGATTATGAGAGTCTGGACGCATTTTACGAAAAACTGTTTTCATCCCGTACGATCAAGGGAATGACTGCGTCGAAGCAACAGATCGGCCGAAGATTCCGTTTACTTGGAAATGCGCTGAAAATTGTTTGTTTATCGATTGCCGCCGCTGTTCTACTGCTGTACCTGCTGCTTACGCGGTTGATGCAGCCGCTGCAAAAGCAGACTGTCATGGCGATGGCTACACCCACGCCGCAGCCGTCTGCTGCGGTGCAGCCGTCGCAGACGCACGCAGTAACCCCACTGCCGGGCACGCCGCTGACAGTTGAGGAGCTTTCTGAAATGCAGGGCATTTATATTGTCGGGGATACGTTCGTACAGTCCGATTCGGAGAATCAATACAAGACGGAGTTTTCCACGGGGCGGAGGGCAAGCATCGGCAGTCTGGAGGATGTTACACAGTTTTCGAACCTGACCAACGTGCGGCTGTATGATCAGTCCGGAACGGTCGATATTTCGCCGCTTTTTCGGTGCAAAAGCCTGCGTCGCATCTATCTGCGAAACGTTACCGTTGCGAGCTTTGCGGGTATCGAGGACATGGAACAGCTGTGTGCGCTGTCGCTCATCAATTGCGCAACGGTGGATCTTGCGCCGCTGACAAAGTGCGATTTTTCGTTCGCAAAGAAGGAATCCGGCACGGGAGGATTTCGGCTGGTGCTCTCCGGTACGAAGCTGAAGGACGCCGCCGTTCTGGGGGAGATTGCACAGTATCAGTACATACAGACGGACATTTCCGCCGCTGTGCTTGCGCCTATCCTGCAAAACTGCAAGCAGATCGATACCCTGGTATGCGAAAACGTTGCGAAGATGCGTGACTTTGGACAGCTTTCCTGTGTTAAAAAACTGATCATCCACGATGACCGTGTGACGGCGCTGACCGGTATGGAGGGATTGAGCAATCTGGAGTCGCTGGAGATAACCGGCGGCCTGACGCGCATTGGGACGGTGCGCCCGATGCCGAAGCTCACGAGCCTGAAAGCTGCCGATAACCCGATTCGGAATATTGACGGCATCATGGAAGCGTTTCCCAATTTGAAAAGCGCAACATTCAGTAATTTGTCAAAGAGCGACCGTGAGGCGCTGCAAAGATTTACGGACGGCAATGCATAGCGCGCGGAAGGGACGAGACGAGATGCGAAGAAATGCAGCAAACCAGAGAAGACGGATATGGCGGACAATTTCCGACGTGCTTTCCGCATTGCTTGTATTGCTGCTTGTAGCAATTCTTCTGCTTACGGTAACGGGCGGGCCGGCTGCGCGTGTGCGGCGGATTGCCGGCGGAACGCCTTACGGCGCCTGCGCATTGACCGCTTATATGACGGCAAGGTATGACGCGGAAACGCTTGCGCAGCTTTTGCAGCTCGATACCGATAACAAAGCGGTTGGCGTGCTGACTGCCATGTCGCGCCTAAACACGCTTTCGCCGAGAGAGGCGCTTTCCACCTGCTCACGCTATCGCAAGCTGCTTGGCAAATTGATCAACGCGGACTCGCTTACCGCCACACAAACGACCGTTATGCCCGCATCGGGCGGCGCAGCGCGGGAGTGCACCTTGTATACGTTCGAGCCGACGAAGGCGCAGATGGTAGCGTTTATTACAACGCTCGCAAAGAACATGGAGACGGATGGGGGACTCTTTGTCCTGTCGCGTGCATTCTATACGGCGCTTATGATGGTTGCGCAGGACGCGACGGAGGTCATGGCAATCCACGCATTTGAAAACGCATGGAAGTCGCTTTCCGGCGCGGACGCCGCGCATGTGGAGGCGACGGCGGAACGCCTGCTAAAAAACAACTTTCCCATCACAATTGCGGCAAAGGGGAACCGGGTATATGCGCTGCATGCGGACTTTGTTTTTGAGGAGAGCAGCGTACAGCTTGCATATGCTTCGGACGGTATACTATTCGGCGGGCGGCATGACAAACTATCGCTTCTGGTGGATGATACCAATATGGAGATTGGCAATACCGTATCGCTGTCTTTGCCCGGAGGCGTATCCGGAGAGCTGGTAACAAACGACGGGGATCAAACGAGCGTTACGGCGTATGGGAAAAAAGATTCGGGCGCGGGCGGGACATTGCAGCAGGGTTGAGGAAGATTTTCAAGCAGGGCAATGCGAGAACGAATGCTGCCATACATAAGGCGTGAAACAATCTGCAAGAGATACGGTGAAATGATGCGTGACCTGAAAATATTTGCAAAGACGGTTGAGCAAGAAGCGATCGACCAGGTGAACCTGTTGCTGGCGCAGCCTGCGTTTCAGGATTGCAAGGTTCGGATTATGCCGGACACGCATGCTGGCAAAGGCTGCGTAATCGGCTTTACCGCCGACCTTGGCGACAAGGTAATCCCGAACATTGTGGGGGTGGATATCGGCTGCGGTATGCGCACCGTGGAGCTTGGCAAAACGCAGCTCGATTTACAGGCGCTGGATGCGGTCATTCGCGCGGACGTTCCGAACGGACGCAATGTGCATGCAGCTCGTGTCGTCCGGTTTCCTCTTATGCAGGAACTGCGTTGCTATTCGGAACTCAAAGATGTAAACCGCCTGGAATGCAGTATCGGGTCGCTCGGAGGCGGCAACCATTTTATCGAAGTGGATGTGGACGAATCCGGGAACCGGTATCTGGTAATCCATACCGGCAGCCGAAACCTCGGCAAGCAGGTGGCGGAATTCTATCAGAATCTGGCATACGAGCAAATGCACGGCAAGGACAAGCTTGCTATGGAGCAAGCAGCGCTTGTTGCTAAATATAAAGCTTCCGGCCGCCGGGAGGAGATCCAGAGCGCCATTCAACAATTGATACAGCGGCATCAAGCCATGCGGTGCGACATACCGAAAGACCTGTGTTACTTGACCGGGGAAGGGAGAGACGCGTATCTTCATGACATGCGCATCTGCCAGAAGTTCGCTGTGGAAAACCGCAAGTGGATTGCGCGCATGATCCTAAAGAGGCTTGGTCTAGATGCAGACAGTTGCAGCTTTGAAACCGTCCATAACTATATTGACCACGACAGCAACATTGTTCGAAAAGGCGCAATCGATGCTTCGGCCGGAAAGCGGCTGCTGATACCGATCAATATGCGCGACGGTTGCATTATCGGCGTGGGCAGGGGAAATACCGATTGGAACTGCTCCGCACCGCACGGAGCCGGGCGGCTGATGAGACGTTCGAAGGCCAAGGAAGTACTGTCGATGCAGGAATACGCGGCTGCCATGCGAGGCATTTACACGACCTCCGTTTCTTCGGATACAATCGACGAAGCCCCGATGGCCTATAAACCCATGCAGGAAATCGTAGACGGCATTCAGGATACGGTTACGGTTGAGCGAATCATAAAGCCCATATACAACTTTAAGGCGAGCGAGTAAACTGGCCGTATGGAGACGGAACCTGCGGAAGGTATTGCTAAATAAGGCTTTTACAAAGAAAATCTGCTTCCGTCGCCGCGCTCGCCGTATTGGTAGCCTGCATCTTTCAGAATCCGGCGGCAAGCAGAAATATCGATGCCTCTGTTTTCAAGCGTATTGGCGACGGTGTCTCTGGGATTTGCGCCTACTTCTGCTGTAATGAGATTGGCTCCGGACATATAGCCCTGAATACTTGGCTCATGAATGCCTATCCAAGGGAGCCTTTTCATGCTCGCCATGGAAAGAACAATGGCGGCGGCGTATTTGGAAAGGGCGTAATTTGAGACTTCAGGCGTGTCTTCAAATGGCGTTCCCGGTACAGAAATACGCTTCATTGCGCCATATTGGATGGTCTCCATTTCAATGCTGAAAAAAATATGCTCCGCCATTTCACTAGGCGTGTGCTCAATACCAATGGGCTCTAGTGCGTCGAGAATATCCAGCCCCGCTTTTTTTGCGTTTATCATGGTTTGCTTGCGCTGACTTGCGGAGAACCGGGTGTCCTTGCCTTCACCCAGACGCCAGCAGTGATATACGCCGTTGAGTCCAGCGGACTTAATTTCCAAAAAAGCATTGTAGGAGGTGTCTCCTATATTTGTATAGAGATTGGCAGAACCGATTTTATTCTCTTTTACGACCTGCACCATTTGCAGGTATTCGTCAAGGTTGTAGTCCGCCATGGTCATAAGCCAAAGCCCGAAAAGCTCGTCAGAATCAGTAAAGGCCTTGGTGGTGGACGCAATAGTGGTGACGTCCATCTTCATTGCCGGTATCTGCGTAAAACTCTTTGCAAAGGAACAAAAGCTGCAATTCCCATTACAAGGATAGCATTGTAAACCAATTTGGGCAAATATCACGCC
>CAYPLG010000104.1:0-7838 GCA_964411535.1 uncultured Oscillospiraceae bacterium | reverse complement strand
ATTGCAGGCGCAAGCTCGGCGCCACAGCCGTACAGGTCGTGCGTTTTGCACTGTAATTTAATCGCATATCTAACTATAATAGGTGTGTTTTTTTGCAATTATAAGCTCGTTTTTCATTATTCTCTATCAAGAATATCGCTTATGTTGGTATATCTGGAAGTGTACATATTGTTTCGGCGTCACTGGACGTGCGCCGCATGGACTTCGCCAAATAATCGTTGCATGCACAGCCGGGATATAAATGCAATTGCACACCTAGTTCAGAAAAAAAGACACGCTGTATAGGATCGAAAAATGTAAAATGAGCTCATACGCTATCGTATGTACTCGCTTGTCAAACTGTACAGCTTACAATTCTTCCGCACCTGCACTTTAAAAACAGAAAGGAGTCGGTAATTCATGAATCCCGTGTATGATAGGTTCTCTCCAAAATCATTTAGTCTAAATGGCAAGGTTGCAATCATTACCGGTGCGAACATGGGACTTGGTATGGCCTACGCATCCGCCTACGCCAAGATGGGCGCAGACCTATTCATTCCCCACCTGACAGACGATATTGCAGAGGTTAAGGAGCTTGTTGAAAAAGAAGGCCGCAAGGCTGTGTTTTATCAGGGTGATCTGACAAACAAAGCATACCGCGATAGCATCGTTGAGAAATGCGTTGCCGAATATGGCAAGGTTGACGTGTTAATTAACAATGCCGGCGCCAATGCATTCGCACCGATTCAAGAGTTCCGGGACGAGGTTTTTGCGCGCGTTATTGAAATTGACTTGAATTGCAGTTATTATCTTGCACGACAGGTAGCACTCCAGATGATCCGGCAAGGCGGCGGGAAAATCATCAACATCGCGTCCATCATGGCCTTCATGGCAGACCACAACTGTCCGCCTTACATCGTTGCCAAGCACGGTGTGCATGGACTGATCCGCTATCTCGCTAACGATCTTGGCCAGTATAACATTCAGTGCAACGGTATTGCTCCCGGTTTCTTTGCCACGGAGGTAAATGCACCGCTGCGGGCGGATCCAAACTCCGACTTTATGCACAATACAACTCGGCGAATTCCCGCCGGTCACTGGGGCGAGCTGAACGACCTGATGGGGATTGCAGTATTCCTCGGCTCTGACGCCGCAAATTACATTAACGGTGTTCTTGTATCGGTTGACGGCGGATTCCTTTGTACGCTGTAAACACCGTCCTGCATCCGTCCTTGTATATGGTAGGTCGCATTTTTATGCCGCAGAATGCATGCGGCCGCAAGCAGCGCGTATACACGAAATAGGAGATAATAAAAATGTCGAAAAATGCAATTTCGGCATCCGTCATTGCTGAATTATTTGCATCCGGGCTGCATTGCAGCCAGGTGGTTCTCGGACAATGGGCGGATGATTTAGGCTATGACCCGGAAGAGCTGCATCGGGCGGCGGCAGCGTTCGGCGGGGGCATGTTCCGCGGTGACACCTGCGGCGCCGTTACCGGCGCCATGATCGCCATTGGCCTAAAGTACGGCGGAAGCGGCGAACCAGATAAAAATGCCGCAACAACAGCAAAGGTCGCCGCCTTTCAAGAGCGCTTTGTGGAGCGTTTAGGTTCTACCATTTGCCGTGATTTGCTCGGTTATGATTTTTCGGTCCCCGGTGATCAGGCTCGTGCAATGGAATCCGGCAGGCTAATGACATTTTGCCCGATGGCAGTGGAAACCGCGCTGGATATTCTGGATACGCTGATGGACGATTGATTCCCGCCGGAAGCGCCCAGCCACCCTTTCATTACCGCGCACGAAGCGGAAAACTATGCAGGCCAAATCCGAAGCCGAGCGCGCAGGATACGGTCATAATGCCTACGCAACAGAATGCAGCACAGGACAATTACAAACAGCAGTGCGCTACAGAGTTGCGATATCAAACATTTCACCATGCCAACTTTCGGCGCATTATTAAATCCGAAAGGAAGCGGAACATACAACCGAAAGCGCAGGGCCGATGGAAAAATCCGGCCATGCGCTTTCCGTTCTTTTGCCCGCGCAGCGCCTTGTGCAAATTTAGGAATTCCATCCCTCTTTTCCGGATTGCCCGCCGCGCCGGCATTTTGCAAAATTGCCGGCCGGAGCTGAACAGGATCGGCATAGCACCCCGGCTTGTATCGGCTCGGCCTTCACTGGGCCGAGGCGGTTACCAGCATATCCTCCGCTATCCACATGTCGGTAATCTCCTGTCCCTGCATCGTAAAGGCGATGGGCGCCGGATAATACTCGTCGCCGCGAATATCCGTTATGGTGATTACAAGGTAATACACACCGTTCTGAAGCGCACTGGACTGTAAAACGCTGTTATACCGGTATTGGAACTTCTCGCCATAATCCTGCATGATTGCCCCGCTCGTGAGGTCCTCATAACGGTAGCAGGGCGTAATGGTAACGCCCACATCCACCGGCTGCAAATTGCGGCACATGGTATCCGCATCCTGGTCATACGCCTGTACGCCCAGTATGGAAACTTCACCCGTTACATAATCCAAAGCCAGCACCAGATATGCGTTTTCCATCTCGCCATATACAACCGGCGAACGATATCGGATATAACTGTCCGTCTGGTCGATGATCTCCAGCATAAGGCAGTGCCCGTCCAGCATGATCCACCTGCCGTCAAAGCTGGTGTGCAGATTACGGTATTCGTCCAAATACAGGCATTCGTCTTCCCCCAAAAAGCGAATGCCGTTCTCATCGGGCAAATACTGCCCGATGGTAACCGACATGTTCTGCATAAGCTGCGCTACATCATTGTTTACGGGAAACTCCACCGTGTAATCTGCATTGATGGTAAGCTCGGCGGAGGAAAGCTGCTGTAGCGGAAGCGTGTTGAGCGTCTGGAACGTGCCATATCCCTTTTCGTCCGCATATGCCTGCAATTCCGGGTTCAGGCAACCCGCAATTTTATAATAATACAACGCTTTGATATCCGGGTTGGTGCAAACGCTGTCAAGGTAAACAAGATATTTCATCAGCCCATTTAACGAATCCACCTCTGCGGGAAAGTAGACGCTCAAGCCCTTCGCACCTTGCCCATACGAAGTTTCGCGGTGATAGAGCACGGCCTCGTCCAACGCCTCTAACACCTTTGCCGCTTCCGCAGGGTAGTCCGCCAGAAGGTTTTCCATGAATACGCCAAGATCCACAGTGTTATAGTATTTATAGGTATCCCCGGCAAAACGGATC
Source organism: uncultured Oscillospiraceae bacterium (assembly GCA_964411535.1). Classification (GTDB taxonomy): domain Bacteria; phylum Bacillota; class Clostridia; order Christensenellales; family CAG-138; genus CAYPLG01. Next base: position 4,623 of record CAYPLG010000104.1, on the reverse strand, counting down.
GACTGCGCAGCGGCGCGTCCAAACGCCGCAAAGGGGTACGGCGTATCCGCTGCCTCCTGCAACGCCACAGCGGCAAGGTCAGCGTACGCTTCAAATACGGAATGCGCCCTATCTACGTCCACAACAGAAAACGTCGCGACGGAATCCTGATTGAGCCATCTAAAATTCACGGCAGTATTTGCACAAGTTTCCACAAAGGAATCCGTAATGACCTTGCCAAGCTGCGCGCCGTTCATCTCCGGATGTTCCGAAAGCGCGCCTAGCCATTTTGCATACGGCCAGCCGTCGCCGACCTCCATTTCCTCGCTAGCCGCCAAATAGCGCGTATATCCGCGCAAGGACTCGGAGACCTCCACGCTCGCCATCAGACATGCATCAAATCCAACCAGTTCAAAGGGAGGGGTTGTCGGATTTTCGCCAAATACGGAAGAAAGCGCGCCGCTAAGTTCCGCTAGCGTAAGCGCATCCGCCCCGAACTGTTCATCGTAGCAAAAGCCGAACGCGCCGCCGCCATGGTTCCAGAACAGCAGCATCTGGTGATCCGCCGGATATTCGCTGACACAAAACTGCAAAAAGTCCGAAAGCGTTTCTTGCTTTCCCATATTCTGCGGATAGTCGCTCGTCAGCTCTGAAAGTCCGTTCACATCGTACAGGAACCGCTGCGACGTGTTTGGATTGATCCGTGGAAAGCTCCAGTTTTGCGCGCCGCCGGTTTGGATGATGAGCGAAACGTTTTCCGGCAAATCCACGGACAACGCATCCTTAAGATTCTTCGTAGCAAAGCCTTCGCCCAGCGCATCATGCTCCCCTTCCGTTTCAGACGCTGGCAGGGTGTTATCAACCGGCAAAAACAGATAGTTAGGCAGCTTCATACCCTGCTGCTGCATTTCTTCCATAAATGTATAGAACAACCTGTCGTGATCCGAATCATCCTGCGCAAAATACGCGTCCGTTTCCTGCTGCAACAGGTATTCGGTTGTTTCGGTCAACGCGCTGCGCCCCCTGCTTTCGAGATCGGCGCCGCACAGGTACATATAGATCGCCCACGTATCATCGGCTTTGAACGGCTCCGTTGCGGCAACACGCGCCTCCCCCTCCGTATCCGGCGGCGCAACCGCCAGTATCTCCTCCTGCGAAGCCTGCGCAGTCATGCACTCGTTAATCCTATTCGTTACATACGCATCAAGCGCCGCCAATACGATCAACCGGCCGACGAAAAAGACGGCTGCAAGGATTGCACCCGCAACAATGATACGCACAAGCCAATACAAAAGCTTGCGACCGCCGCTCAACGCGCGGTAAACGGTTTTCCGTTCTGCGCTTCGCTGTTTCCGCGCCGCTTTCTTTGCCGCTCGGCGTTGCTGTCGTTGTGTTTGCCGCTCCATCTTGCGCACACGACGCGTCTGTTTGCTGGACGTGTATTCTTTCTCGTTGCGCGCGCCCGCTTCGGGCAGCGTGGATGAATCCTGTTCCATAAGCGCCTCCGTATCTTTTGTAACCTCTTGTGTCTTCTATTAATATACCATGCCATACCCGATATGGACGAACATTTTTCGCAATATCCCGTTCTCCGCCGATGACCCGGTACTATGATAAGAACTATCTGCATCGCAACCTATGCGCTCGCAGGAAACGATATCCGGTGCAGCCTGTTAAAATGGCCGATTGGCAATATATTCTATTATATATCAGAACGACCGCGATTCAAACACAAAGGTTCGAATGGCGACCGTTCTATATTAACCAATAGATTGGAGCTTATTTTTCGCCATTTAATTCTCCGGACTGGATGGAGGCAATATTTTCCTTTATTTTCTCTTGCGGCCAATCCCACCATTTCAGTCGCATCAGCCTCGAAACCGTATGTTCGTCAAATCTTGCCCGAATTACTTTTGCAGGCACTCCGCCAACAATCGTATAAGGCGGGACATCTCTTGTCACAACCGCTCGCGTTCCAATAATTGCGCCGTCTCCGACGGTAACGCCCTGCATAATCACAGCCTCATAACCGATCCAAACATCATTTCCAATGACAGTATTGCCTTTATTATCCCATGCGGAGGTAATGTCTTTCACATCGAGACCCCACTCTTCAAAAAATATTGGAAACGTATACGTCGACGTGGATTTCAGCGAATGATTCGCACTGGTAAAAATAAATTTAACGCCGCATGCAATGGAGCAGAACTTGCCGATAATCAGCTTATCTTGGTTAATTGGGTAATGATACAACACATTGTTTTTCTGAAAGCAGCACGGATCATTGAGAAAATCGTTGTAAATTGTATATTCACCAACTTCGATGTTCGCATCGGTTATTACATTTTTCAAGTATACGGTCTGCTTATCGTTTGACCGCGGGTAAATCTTTGCTTGCGGAATCATCTGCAATACCTCCAAAATATCATAAGCGCTTCATTACTTCGTTTTACACAACGCGATTCTTCGCTACTGCCGTCCTCTTTCCATTCATCCGCGAAATAGAGATCGGCGCAAACGAAATGGCAGTCTTCTTCGTAGATTCCAGTTTATACGCCAACTGTCGATTGGTCAGCATATTTATATACCGATTTTTTCATAGTACACAATACGCGTGGATTTGTACACCGCAAAGTGCCGGCAGTTCATTTCCTATCTCCGAGAATACCGCAAAAAATATAGGGCCGGAAAGCCGCCTTTTTCCACAGGCACGGCATGCTCGCGCTTTGTTGGCGTATTAGAATATTTCCTTCTCTGCCCTAAAATCTTGACCATGAAATGAGTCACAATGGCGTCTTTCTCCAGCTCTTAGGGCTGCGACCAGCGCAGGTATGTCCTTGTAGCAGGATTGCTCCACTCCTCTGCTCATAATCCTCAAAATCATCGAGAAACACGAGGCTGTCTAGCACCGACAATATGTCCCTGAAGGGCCGCGTAGTCCTCATTACCAAGCGCTTTTTTGCTTAGCGCAAGAAACGAACCGTATTCCGTACCAATCGGATAGGAATCGAAAACATATCATTTCTTCGCCACATGCAGCGACCGTTTTGGGGTGGCCTGCCCTTACAAAACCGAATCGTTTCCGCCGCGTCGTTTGCCAAAGCCAATAGATACTACAATGTCCAAACGCCCCGTACAGAACCATGCTCTCGGAAAACCACGATTTTTGTCACCTTGACCGCTAAAATGACGCAGTTCGGGTCCTCCTCGTCATTCGCGTCATCATACCAGTTCGCAAAAGCATTGCGAAGCTTCTCCCGGATTGCTGCGTTTTCAGGTTGCAATACCCATCCAAGATTGGAAGCGGTTCCGTTTCCGCAGATTCCCGCAAAGTGTACGGAGAACGCAACCTTGCTGTTGCGCGCGATTTGCAGCATCTTATTGGATTGCGCATTTGTGGCAAGATAAAATACGCCATCTTCATAGAAAGCGTCGACGTCCCGTACAGCGGGGCATGGGAACGCATCGTCATCCCCCGTAATCGCAATTGTGCCAAGGGAAAGAACATTGTCTTTTCCGCCTCCGCAGCATTCGTCAAGCAGTTTCAAACCGTCAGCAAATCCGCCCATCCTATATGCCTCCGCAAAATAATCAAAATATGGAAAGCATTATACCATGATTGGGCGGCTGCTGACAAAATATGGTCTGCTAATTACGCGCAAAACAGTTCGTCCGCTCTGCTCAATCGCAAGCGGCAGTTCCGATGCTCCGCCCGAAAAGCGATGGTTTAGTAGGGAGGCGCCGATTTTTCTATAATTCCTGCAAATACTTTTCTGCTATCGTTCAAATGAAGATTCGCGTTTTGAAAAAGCCCGCTCGATTGCACAGCGTCTGCCGGATAACTCCGCTATGCATCCTGGGTTTATGTATTCAGCGTCTTCGTTTTATAAGCCTCCGGACTGATCTCTACAGTAGGACCGCACACAACTTCCGCAAGCTGATCGCTGCCGCCGAAAACCCAGGCGTGTATTTCTTTCATGCCTGCGCCGCAAACAACCCTTTTCAGGTTTTTGCAGTCTTTGAAAGCAAAGGGTGGAAGAACCGTCAGTTTATCAGGCAGTACGATTTCTTCCAATCCGCTGCGGCAGAAGGTATACCCCCACAAGTTCGTTAAACCGGAAGGAAGCTCAATGTGGCGGAGATTCTCGCATCCGTCAAACAGAAACTCACCCAAATCGGTAACGGTGTCGGGCATATGGACAGCAGTAATTTCCTTGTGTCCGGCAAACAGCTTATCAAAAAGAACCGTTACCTTGCCGTGATTCGGAATCACGACCTCAGCCTCATCCCCTTGATACCCCATGACACAGTAGGTATAGTCCTCAATTAGTTTGTACCTGAAATTCTGCATAGGCTTTTCTTTCTTGTCCGTTTTTCTTGTAACACTGCAAGAGGTGACTTTTCATTGTAATACATTGACAAAATAGATGCAGCGTTTCCCGCAAAAAGCTGGCAGTGCCGCAAAAGCGGCATGCCCGTGTTTACAAGGGCACTGTCAAAGCCGAGCACCCACCCGGTAGCGCGTCATAAAAAAATCCGGCAGCACCGAAGTGTTGCCGGATTGTGAGTGAAGCGGAATCCGCTCCAACATGGCAAAGAACACGATGATTGATACAATGCACCTGTCTTACAGCGATTGCACCC
>CAYPLG010000103.1:0-7860 GCA_964411535.1 uncultured Oscillospiraceae bacterium | reverse complement strand
CTTGAGCAGGAGTTGCTAGCAATGATACGGTATCATGCTACCTTGCTCCTATCAATGTTGACGCGAGTTGCCGCTTTTCATATCGGCTGAAAACTTCAAATAGGATTGTTTCAATGGATTCCTTTTGTTTGATACGCTCCTCCGGCAGAAAGTTGGGGCGAAATGATAGGAGAACAATGTGCTTCTCCCCCATCCTTTTGTCTGCTTGTTCCGCACAATATTGACGGTTTTCCATGCAACATCCCCTCCTTTTCACAATATTCGGGTGAATGTGTTGATATTCGTATAGCAGGGTGATCATGAATAAAGTAGAAATATCCGAACATCATCAAGGCTGTGTGTCTCTCGCTCTTATTCCCGATCGGATGGACAAAAGATCAATCGTTTCGATGATAAAAGCCAAAAACCCTGAACAGGAAAAAGCGCAGCAAACGCACAGCTGCGCCATAGCACGGCGACGCATTTTGCGCAGTCGCCATTCGTTTTGTAACGGAGCAGCACCGACCTGCTAAAAATATTGCAGTTGAACTGTGGATTTATATTGACGCCTTTCGCATGTGGATGAAGGGTTGCATGCAAGATCGTACACGAAAACAGAGCCACGCAGCTGCGAAAGCAGCAAGAAAGCTCCGTTTTCCGATAAAATTAAATTGGGAAAAGTGCCGCTATATCAAATACCGCTTGCGCCGGACAGCTCCTCCCATTTAGCGTCGACGCCTAGCTCGGCAAGGTACTCGGCAAGCGCCTGCCGGTCGGTAAACACCAGCAGCATGAGCTCCTTCGAATTCGCCGCAAACACGATTTCGCCATTGACCACGCGGCAGGCATACACGACAAGCTGTCCATCAACGCTGCAAAGCACGTAGACAATCTTACCGGCAAGCGAGCCATCCATTGGAAGCCGTACGTCGAGGCTACCGGTAAGGGTGCCGCTAACACGGATTGCATAGGCGGCAACCCGGCCAGAAAGCTGCCACGCCCCAAGCAGGACGCCGCTGTTATCCGTCACGGTCGTTCCCAGCAACTGTTTCCAGTCTTCCTCCGTCTTCGGCGCTAAAACGGACAGCGCTGTTTCACCGGACAGATAGCCAGCAACCGAAACGCCGGTCTCCTCGTCTTTTAGCACGACCCAATTCGTATGTTGCGCGCTTGCTCCAGTCATATTCTCATTCAACGGTTCGGTCCAGCCGTTGTTGGCGAATATGATCACGCGCATGGAGCCGTAAATGAACGCCGCGCCAGGCATACGGGTGATATCGCCATTTGACCAGATGTCGATCGCTCCGGTCGGCTTCCCCGGCACGTCATCCGCTGTGCCGCGCGCAATCAGGTTGCCGAACACGGGATTCCCTTCGCTTCTGATAAATATGTTCTCCGCAGAAGCCGAAATCCCGGCCTTTCCGTTGATTGCAAGCGGCGCATCCGTGGAACCGATGCTTCCGCCAAGCGACTGCAAGGATACCGTATCCGCATTGATGGCAGCGTCCGGCGTTGCGCCACCGATACCGCCCGTAGCGCCAAGCTGCACATCCGGCGCGTCAATGTGATCAATTTCCGCATCCCCTGCAACAAACAGGTTGGCGCCCACGTCCGACGCAATCCCCAGCGCGCCCGTGGATTCGATTATGAGCGGCGCGCCTGCCGCGCCAACGCTGCCGCCTGCCTGTATCGTGACGGAATCCGCCGAAATCGTTGCCGGTAATGCTGGCGACAGATTCGCCAGATCCTGCTGTGCCAGCGTGAGCGCGCCCTGTATGGCATCGCGCGCTTGCTGTTTCTGCGTAACCTTCCGTGCGGCTTCTTCCGCGCTCGCCCGCGCAGCTGCCAATGCATCTGCCAGCAACGGTTTTTGATCGTCCGCGGCGTTATCGTACTGCTCCTGTAACGCAGTAAACGCTTCGTCCGCTTTCCGCTTCTCCTCCTCCGCTTCTTGGAGTGCAGCTTCCGCTGCGTCAAGATCGATCAGAAGATCGTCCACTTGCGCCTGTGCGTTTACAAGCGCCAACGCCGCATCCGTATTGCCGCTTGCATCCGTAACATCACCCGTCGTCTCGATCGTAAGCGCACCCGCTGCGTCAATGCTGCCAATATGCACGTCGCCCGTGTTATCCGTAATGCTTACATTGTCGCCCTTGACGGCAAGCGCCTGCACGGAGCGCATATCGCTGTTCTCTACCGTAACGTCGCCGTTGCCCGTGATCGTAAGGTTCGACGGTTTGTTGCTCGCGTCAAGCCCGTCGACGGCAATGTCGCCTTCGGATTCGAGCGTAAGATCGCCGTTTTGCAGGTCAACATCGCTTGCCGTAACGCCGCCGTCGCCGCTAAGCTTCAGGCTGCCCGCCGTGCCGTTGTCGCCAATCGTCACGTCGGTTACCGCAATCGTCCCAGCGCTTTGCATGTTCATCTCGCCCAGAATCGTGGTTCCGGACGCCAGTGTAAGCCCTTCGCCGGACGCGTCCTTGATATTCGTATCGATGGCGACCGTATTGTCCGTGCCGCCCGGCTCTTTGAAGATCAATTCACCGCCGACGGACAGCGTGACGGGGTTTGCCTTACTGCCAAATTGCCCGGTGGATTGCATGATCACGGTGAGGTCGCCTTCTGCGGTAATGTTGACGACGTCCGCCTCGGTTTCCGTATTCTCGATACTGCCGGCTGTGCCAAGCATGGTGATCGTCACCTCGTCGCCGGCAATCTCGCCCAGATGATAGGCGGATGCATTATCCGCAATCACCGTGCGCTGTGCTGCGCTTGTGCCGGCATGCACGATTCGCCCGTCGCCATACACGGTGAATGCCAGCTTGCCGTTCTTGTACACATCGTGCGCCGTCACGCCGTCCTCTTCTCGGATCGTCAGCATCGTTGTTCCTGCGTCGCTCACGGTCGTTCCGTCGGCTGTTTCGGCGCTTGTTAACGACGTAAAGGTGTTTCCGTCATGCTTGTAGAATGTGCCGTCAAAACCGCGGGACACCTCGTCGCTGAGCATGATGAGCGACATGTCCTGCCCTAGCGGGAGCATGACTTCGGTAAGCTCTCCGCCGCTTGCGCTTGTGATAAACTCGCCAGCCTTGCTTGCGGTACCATGCGCAGCGTCATATTGCACGCCGGAGACGCCGTCGGTAATCACTGCTCCACCGCTTGCATGCAGCGTCTCGCCGATGCGATAGCCGGATGCGTTCACCTGCTTGAGCTTGATGCTGTCGCCGCCTTGCAGCGTAATGGTTGCGCACTGTTGTTGCGTTCCCTCGTCCTTGGGCGTTACCGTATACGTCTTTCCTTCGTAGGTATACGCAAGCGCTGTTAACGCTGCGCCGATCTGCTTGCAGCGAACGTTTTGCAAAGACGGCTTATCACCGATTTGAACCTGATACATTAGTTCCATGCCGCGCAGCCAGGCCGGTGCGTCCTTCGGGTCTTTCAGGCGATAGACGTTCTCAGCAAGGTCCACAGTAACCGCGTACTCCGTCGCCCCGACAAATATCGAAGTCGTGTAATTGCCGGAATCGGCATCCAGCGTCACCTGGATGACCGCGTTGTGATCGCCAAGCGAAACATCCCACTGGCCGGTCTCTCCCTCCTTCTCCGTCAGCGAAATGCTGCGCTCTTCCGCCGCCATGACCGATGCGATACTGTAAACGCCGTCCTCACCCTTCGTCATCTTGACGACATATTTGTGGTTGTCCTCGCTTGGCCAGTAGTATCGCTCGTTGCCGCTGTTGTCCGTATACCAGAGCTCCAGCGCATTGGTATCGAACATTCCGCTTTGCAAAACGTCCGCAACGTTCTGCACGGTCGGCTGCGTGTCAAGGCCATAGCCGTCGTCTGCATCATAATCGATATACGCCGTAAAGCTCCCCACATAATCCCCTGCTACGGAGAGCACGCCGGTCGTCAGGTCGAGTGTTACGCCAGGTTCGATCGTAAGCATCTGATGCTCTGCATCATAGGCGATACCGGCCACGTCGAAGGCCTTTCCATCCTTTGTTTCGATGCGGCTGATACGGTCGTCCGTCAGATAAATGGTTGTTCCGTTCGGCAGCGAGTATGCCTTCGTCGTCCCTGTTTCACTGGTAAGCAGATTCGCCATACCGGCAAGCGAGATCGTTGCGTCGCCTTCGGATTCGACCGTCTCGCTCGAAAGCGTAAACACGCCCGGAACGACCGCAATATAACCGACGCCGTCCGCCGTATAGGTAAACCGCAGTGCCTCCGGGAACGTAATATCTACGCTGCCCGCCGTACTGACAATATGCTCCGTATCGAGCGCGCCAGTGACAGGCGAACCGTCGGGCGAACTCGGTATTGCGGAAACGACGCCGACTTCACTAAGCGTCAGCTCCGCACGGATATCGCCGGATGCGGCAATGGATACGGCCGGGTCGCCGCCTGTATTGGACATATAAGCCTCTACGTCGACCGCCTTGGCGTTGATGACCGAAAGCGCATGCGCCCACAGCGGCGCAACCAATACGCCGGAGAATGCAACAGGCTGCACAACATACAGGTTGCCGGGCTCATGGAGCCACTCGAACGTGACCTTACCCGTTTCGTTGGCGATCAGCCCGTTTACGGTAACGTCCGTTCCTTGCTCGCTCGTTACCGAAACATGCGGTGCAGGCGCCGGATAGCTATATGCATTCGCTGCGGCATACTTCCAATTGTTTACCGTAAGGTTCGCCGCGTTCTCGTCGTAAACGTCCACACCGCCCAGAATAATGTGATAATCGCTCTTGTTCAGAATGTCTACAAACGGCGTATACGATGTATATCGCACCACGTTCGCGGGTAATGACCCGATTGTGTTTGTGATCAAAAGGCTTCCCGGTCCGCCGGTTTGAATCGCGGGTATGGTCAGCGTCCGTTTCACGCTATCCAGGGAAACATGCTGCGTTCCATCCGCCTCGTCCCCGACATTATCCACGCCGACTGCGCGAACGGTGAGGTCCTCTCCAATCTCGACATACACGCCGGACACGCTGCGCCCGATGTAAATCTGCGAGCCTGCATCTATGGAAAGCCCGCTGCCGGCGCCGTTTCCGTTGAAATAGTTTAGCTGCTCCTTGTAGGAATCGACCTTCCAGACCCCGTGCGACTCGATCTCCGCTTCCACCGTAAAGGAGCCGCCGTATTTGGTTTTGAGAAGCTCGACATGGTATCCGTACAGCCTTGCGCCGCCGTTAATATTCACGATGCTCACTCCGGAGCCGAAGATATACGCCTTCCCCTCCACGTTGCCGTTGATGGTGCCGTCGATGCGCGCTCTCGCAATCGAGCTAATGTTCACGGTCTTGTTCAGCGGCGTCGTATTGCTCTCGATATGCATATCGTCATATGCGATGACGCTCGCGTTGTTGACGTTGACGGTTGCCGTCAGATATACTCTCGCCGCCGAGGTGGCATACCCATCCACGGTGACGGAGCCGTTGACCTGCGCCTTTGCGAATGCCGATATCCTCTGGCGCCCCATGCCCGCAAGTATGGTAACGTTCCGTCCCTCGATAGCGACGGCTTTGGCGTTTCCTTGCCCGCCGACCTGTATTCCCGAATCGATCGTTACATTTACGATAGCATCCGAGTACCCGGCGCCGGTCACGCCGTCGGCACGCATATCGAGCTCTGCCCTGTTGTAGTTGTGTCCGGCCGCAGTCTTGATATCAATATCGCCAAAGCGGTTATACAGCACAGCGCCCGCGCAAATTTCAATATCCGTGCTGCCTACATAGGTATTCGTAACCATACCGTCCTTGCTGCCGAAAGCCGCAGCGCTCTCCGCCGCCGCCGTGACATAGATCTGATCCGACACGCCGGATTGCGCAAGAATGCGGATATACCCGTAATCGGCGGAAAGTCTTGCGTCGCCGCCGATTTTGATATCGACGTCTCTTGTCAGCATGTTCAGCGCCGTCAGGTTGCCATCCTCACAGAATATCGCCCTTCCGGTTTCGCCGGTCTTAGAATACTGGTATGCATCGGAATCGGTATGCACATACACATTATGCGCTGCGGTAATGCTGCCCTCGACGACGGCTCGTACGATTGTATCCGCAATATTGGACGCATAGGTAAAGCTCGCCGCGCCCAATATGCCGATATTCTCGCTGCCGCCGACATGCTCCTTCTGATAGATGTAATCCTTGGCGTAGATATCCACGTCGCCGCCGCTGATGATAGCGGCGTTTTCGTCCACGCGCGCCTCCGTAAGCAGGTAGGCATTGCCGCACAGCTTGGCTTCGCTGACACGCACCGCGTCCATACGCTTGCCCTGCGACTCCGCCTTGGCCTCCGTGCTCCCGCGGTTTTCAGCCAAGATCGAAACGTTGCCAAGCGCTATGAGCGTTGTACCGCTGCCGGCATAGGCGTGCACGGTGTTGCGCTCGCTTCCGTCGCTATTCCCAACATACGCGCATGCGCTTGCGCTGCTTATATCAACAATCGCCGCCCCCGCCGGCAGTCCGACGTTCGACTCCGATTTCGTGTCCCCGTAGGCTCGGATCTTGACGCTGGCCGCTTCCACTTTTGCACCGGTGATATGCGCCGTTGTATGATCACATGCATAGGACGCCGCCGACAGCGATCCGTGTGCAATCCCTGTGATCGTGAAGCTTTCATTGCTGTCCGCGCGCGCCAAAGACCATGTTTCCGCCTCGACCGCGACCGCACTGTCTGTCAGGATCGTCGCACGCTCGATTGCAGCCGTATTCGTCACGCTGCTGTACGCAGTTGCCGTATTGACCGCGCCGCTGACCACCGAGAGCGAGATCTCCGAGCCCGTCGTCACAGCCATGCCGACGGACGCCTTGGAGGAGATGCGCGCAGAATTGTTGCCGTACGTCGAACGCACCGTAACCGGCGACGCCGCACCATCCAGTATAAGAATCGTATCCGCAATGATTGCCCTAAGCCTGCTATTCAGTCTGGCTGTCGCCACATTGCCGCCCATTGTCGCACCGGAAATGCGCATCGTCGAGTTTGTAATCACCGCGTATGCGTCGATCAAATCGCTCGCCGTATCGCGCGCCGTCCGCACATTAAGCGCGCCGTGAATGCGGAGCGTACCGACGCCGTTTCCGCCGTAGACGCCTGCGGACGCGTTAAATGCGTCGCCGTTCGGGCCGACGGTCGCCTCCGCGCGATTGATCTTCGCGCTGAGGACATCGATGCCATACGTCGGCATACCCGTCTCGGCGTATGCCTTGATAAGGTACGTCGTCAAAACCGTCAACGAAGCCATATCCGCCACTGCGCCTGCATCCGCGCCGGCATAAGCGTTAAACGACGCACAGGCGTTGGCATACGTGAGGATGGCGCCAACGGTCGCAATGCCCGCGGCAACCGCCCCCGGCCCGGCCTTGTGCCCCGCAAGCGCAAAGCTGCGTCCGTCAGCCGTAACCGTAAGCGCGCCCATGCTGCTGTTGACGTTGGCGGCGTCCGGCCGCGCGTTGTAGCGCGCAGTCACAAGCGAATTGTCCGTCGCCGTGACGTTGTGCGCTTCCGCGCCGACAAGAGTAACTTCTGCATCCGCACCGACGATGTAAGCCTGCGCGGAGGGATCGGCCTTTGTTCTGGCAACGTTATACTCGGCAGAAATCGCAACGTCCTTACCGTTCGTCACGAGCGACGCCAGATCCGCCTCCGCATACTGTTTGGCTGTAAGCTTTGCAAGAAGCTTTGTCGTAGCAATCTCGGCAATGCTGCCGCTAAGTCCCGCCTTCGAGTAAAGCGCCTCCGCCCGCGCATCGCCCTTCGAGCGCACGCGTACGCCAAAGTCCGTCCCGTCAAGCACACCGCTCGTATGCATGCGACCGTTGCCCACAAGGTACGCGCCCGCTACGGAATCGGCAGCCGCTGTCGCGCTGTTGA
>CAYPLG010000102.1:0-7922 GCA_964411535.1 uncultured Oscillospiraceae bacterium | reverse complement strand
TGTGGAAATGGACGGCTTTGCGCCGAACGAGGGCATAATTGTCATAGCCGCGACGAACCGCCCGGACATTCTGGATCCCGCGCTGCTGCGCCCCGGCCGCTTTGATCGCCGCATCACCGTTGGTTACCCGGATATCAAGGGCCGCGAGGAAATCCTCAAGGTGCATGCCCGCAACAAGCCGCTTGCATCGGAGGTAGAGCTTGCAACGCTTGCAAAGCGTACGCCGGGCTTTACCGGCGCGGATCTGGAAAACGTGCTGAACGAGGCGGCGATTCTTACCGCGCGAAACAACCGGAAGAAGATTACGATGTCCGAGCTGGAGGAGGCGATAACCCGCGTACAGATGGGACCGGAAAAGCGCAGCCGCGTGTTGACGGAAAGCGACAAGCGCATCACGGCGTACCACGAATGCGGGCACGCAATCGTTGCCATGGCGCTTCCGAACTGCGACCCCGTGCACGAGGTCAGCATCGTACCGCGCGGCATGGCCGCGGGTTACACCATGTCGCTGCCGAAGGAGGACATGATGCATGTGACGCGCAATAAGCTGCTCGACAGCATTTCCATGGCGCTTGGCGGCCGCGTTGCGGAGCAGCTGAAGTTTGACGACGTTTCCACGGGCGCATATAACGATCTCCAACGGTCGAGCGAGATTGCGCAGAAGATGGTAACCGAATACGGCATGAGCGAATCCGTCGGCCCGATGTTCCTTGGCGGACAGGAGGAGGTCTTCATCGCAAAGGATTGGGGCCATCAAAGGAACTACAGTGAATCCCTTGCGGCAACGGTTGACGGCGAGGTGCGCAAGATACTGGAGGAGCAGTACGCGCGCGCAAAGGAGGTTATCAGCCGCGATATGCCCGCGCTGGATCGTGTTGCACAGATGCTGATCGATCACGAACGCGTCAATGGCGAGGAGTTTGCGGCGGTTTACCGCGGCGCAGACGCTGCGGATGTCGTCGGCAAGCTTGGCCCGCAGCCCGCTGTTTACGAGGATGAGGAAGAACATACGGACGACGCTGTGGATGATGGCGCGCAAAATACTGCGGAGGACGCAGCCGAAGGCGCGGAGCGGGAAGATACGCCGCCGTCTGAAACGGAAAACTAAGCGCGGCGCGCAGGTATAGCATATATGCGGGAGGGCGACGGTGACTCGCCCTCCTCTATTTGAGGGGATACATGGGACAACATCGATTTGATCTGCACATGCATTCGACGTGCTCCGACGGAGCGGATGCGCCGCATACGGTTGTAGAAAACGCAAAGAACAACGGGCTGGCGCTCATGGCGCTGACGGATCACGATACAATTGCCGGTGTGGAGGAAGCCAGGCTCGCCGGCGCTTCGCAAGGCGTTGCGGTTTTGCCGGCTATTGAGATGGACACGGAGTGGCCTTCCGAGATGCACATTCTGGGGCTTGCCGTTGATACCGGCAGCGAGGCACTATTGCGTGCGCTGCAAACGGCCGGTCAGCGGCGTGTGGAACGCAATCAGGTAATATTGGATAAACTTCGCGTTGCTGGGTATGATATTGCGCCGTATCTAAAGAGGACCGTCGGCAGCGTGACGAAGCTGCATATCGCCCTGGCGCTTGTGGACGCGGGCTATGCAGACACGATTGACGATGCTTTCAGCCGGTACCTGCGGCGAGGTAAGCCCGGATACTATACGATAACGCGTTTTTCGCCGGAGGAGGTTGTGTCGATCATCCGCAAGGCTTCCGGAATACCGGTTTGGGCGCATCCTTTTCACGGCGGCGGCAACGTGCATGCGGAATATGCGATGCTGAAAAGCGCAGGGATCGCCGGGATCGAGGCGTATCATCCATCCGCTTCACCGGGACAGTCGAAAACATTGGTTTCCCTTGCGCAACAAGGTTCTCTGCTGGTCACTTGCGGCAGCGACAGCCACGGTGCGAACAGGGCGGGCGTAACGCTTGGGTGCACATGGAGAGAAAGCGCGGCGCTGGAGGAGACCTATCAATACTTTATAGCGCGGCTTTCGGAATAATCCGACAATGATCGCATAGGATTCCGATAGGGCGCAGGCTTTGCGTACAGAAACTCTTTGCGTCCCGTGTTCGGAGGTTGGGTTTGACAAAGCGCTTGCGTACGGGCATCATAATTGCGGCAATTGCGGCGGCGTTGTTTGGCGGTTTTATTTTTATCAACGCCAATCTGCGCCCAGTGCTGGAGGGCCTATCCGGCGCGCGCGTGCAATCGGTTGCTGCAAAGGCGATGAACAACGCAATTCTGGACGTGATTGCAGAGGGATATACGTATGATTCGCTGATTCATATCCGTGCGACGGAAAGCAAGGTATATCTGCTGCAGGCGGACAGCGCGCGGCTGAACATGCTTGCTGCGGACTGTGCAAACGCCGCGCAGGAGCGCATCGTGCAGATGGGGGAGCAGGGCGTATCCATTCCACTCGGCACAATCTCCGGGATACCGCTGTTTGCAGGAAAAGGCCCGCGCGTTACGATGAAGTTTACCCCGGCCGGTGCAGTTACGTCCACGTTTGACAGCGAATTCCGCAGCGCGGGCATCAACCAGACGCTGCATCGAATCAATATCAAACTGACGTCGACGGTTCGCGTAATATTGCCGGGGCAGGCGCACACGCTGCTTGTCAGCGCGGAAGCGCCCGTTGCGGAGAGCATTATTGTGGGCGAGGTTCCGGGCGCTTATACCAACGTTGCAAACGAGGAGGACCTTCTCAACCTTGTGCCGGGAGACTGATATTTCCATGTGTTCACAGGTATAGACAGAAATCACGAAAAAAGCCTACATATTGTGTTGCCCTTCGACCTGCCGTCTGCTATAATGTAGCTAACATTCGATAAAGATCGAACATACGAGAGAGGTAGCTTATGTATACCGGTGCGGGAATTATCAAGATTTTTGCAGGACGGGCGGGCATACCGTTTGCGCGCCGAATGTGCGCGTATTTGGGCACGCAGCTTGGCGATGCGGAGACGATCAAGTTTTCGGAGGGCAATATCTTTGTCCGCGTGAATGAATCCATTCGCGACAAGGACGTATACCTTGTGCAGCCGATCGGCCGCGAACCAAACGATGAATTTGTAGAACTTCTTTTCTGGATCGACGCTTTCCGTCGTGCGAGCGCAAACTCCGTTACGGCGATCATCCCGTATTTTTCCTATGCAAAGGGCGACAAGAAGGATGAACCGCGCGTATCTATCCGCGCACGTGTGTGCGCCGATTGCATCGAAGCGGCCGGTGTTGACCGCATCATTACGATGGATCTGCACGCGCCGCAGGTGCAGGGCTTTTTCAAAAAGCCCGTGGATCACCTGTACGCCAAATCGCTCCTTTGCGAGTATGTGCGCAGGCAGGGAATCGTCGATGAAAACCTCGTAGTGGTTTCCCCGGATGCAGGCAGCGCCAAGCGCGCCCGCGAGTATGCAACGGAGCTTGGCTGTCCGGTTGCTATTGGCGATAAAATGCGTTACGGCAACGATGAAAACGCCAAGGTGCTGGAGATTATCGGCGATGTGAAGGACAAGAACTGTCTGGTTATCGATGATTTTTCCATTTCCGGCGGCACGCTTTGCGAGGTGAGCTACGGACTCAAGGACAAGGGCGCAAACCATATTTACGCAGCGCTTTCGCATAACGTCATGACGCAGAAGGGCCTGCAACGGCTGGAGGAAAGCCCGATTGAGTTCCTTGTGTCGACGGACACGCTCGAATGCCCGGATGCGGCGCTGACGACCAAGCTGCGTACGATTTCCGCCGCGCCCATGTTTGCGCAGGCTGTCAAGATTATTCATGACCGCGCGCCAATGAGCACCATGTTTGATACCTTCGTAAATAAGCGCTTGCTGGAAATGAGCTTTGGCGAACAACAGAAGCTACTGTAACGGTTCCGGAATAAACGATTATTTTGTACAGTCCCCCTGACCGAAGCAAGAGCGTTCGGCGGGGGGATTGCTTTTGCGGTGTTAGTTGAATGCTTTTACAACATCCCCCCCGATGGCTTGTGCAATTTTGCCGAATCTGGTACACTCGCAACGACTTATGGAAATGATGCATGATGCGGTTTGCGGCGAAGAAATTTGCTTTTCATATGCGCTTGACGATAACGAGGTTCCGACGTTGAACCGCGTTACGATTCGTGTTCCGCGCGGCGCGTTCGTTGCGATTCTTGGGCATAACGGCTGCGGAAAATCAACGCTGGTTAAGCATTTCAACGCGCTGCTTCCCCTGCAATCCGGCGCCTTGACCGTGAACGGCTTTGACGTGCGCGATACGGAGAATACATGGCGGCTCCGCAGGCAGTGCGGAATGGTATTTCAGAACCCCGACAATCAGTTTGTTTCCTCAATTGTGGAGGACGATATTGCGTTCGGGCTGGAGAACTACGGTACGCCTGCCGATGCGATTCCCGGACTTGTCCAGGAAGCGTTGCGCAATGTCGGCATGGACGGATACGCAAAGCATGCGACGCACATGCTTTCCGGCGGTCAAAAGCAGCGCGTTGCGCTTGCGGGCGTGCTTGCCCTTTCGCCTGCCATCATCATTTTCGACGAAGCGACCGCCATGCTGGACCCGGAGGGACGGCGGGAGGTTCTTGCCGCCATGCGGGCGCTGCATGCGGCCGGGAAAACGGTGATCCTGATTTCCCACTTTGTGGAGGAGGCCGTCTCCGCAGATACGGTGTATCTTATGCATGACGGGGAGATTCTTGCGCACGGAACCCCGGCGCAGATGCTGACGGATCTGGACCTTATGCAGCGAACGGGACTGATACCGCCGCTGCCGGTGCGCGTGTATTATACGCTTTTGGAAAACGGAATACGGTTGCCGGAATGTCCGCTGACGGACGAGGCCCTTGTGGAGGCAATATGCCGATTTGCGTAGAGAATCTTTCGTATACATATGCGCCCGGCACGCCGTTTATGGAGCGCGCGCTTAGCGGCGTAAGCGTAACCATACCGGACGGATCCTTTGTCGGCGTAATGGGGCAGACGGGTTCCGGGAAAACAACGTTTGTGCGCCTGCTTGCGGGCCTTATGAAACCGACCGGCGGTCGGGTGCTGCTTGATGGACACGATATCAACGAAGCAGCGTACGACCGGCGAATCCTTCGAAAGGCGCTGGGTGTAGTTTTTCAGTTTCCGGAGTATCAACTGTTTGAAACGACCGTAGAAAGGGACATAGCGTTCGGACTTCGCAACGAAGGTTTCACGAAAACGGAAATTTTGGCGCGTGTTCGCGAAGCAATGGCAACGGTCGGGCTGGATTATGACCGGTTTTCCGGGCAGTCGCCCATGGCGCTTTCCGGCGGCGAAAAGCGGCTTGTGGCAATCGCCGGGGTACTTGCGGTGCATCCGCGCTATCTGGTGTTTGACGAACCGATTGCAGGCCTTGATCCGCTGGGACGGCAAAGCTTTTTGCGGATTGTTGCGGGGCTTAACGCCGCTGGCAGTACCGTCATTATGGTTTCGCACAACGCCGACTGCATTGCGGAGTATGCTTCGCGCATACTGGTTTTTGACGGCGGCAGAATTGCAATGGACGGAACGCCGGAAGCGGTTTTCGCGGATGTGCAGGCGATGAACCGGCTGCATATCGGTGTAAGCGAGCCGCGCTTGGTGGCGGACATGCTGCAAAGGCGGGGAATTGCCATTTCGCAGGATACGGTGCGATATGATGCGCTGTGCAGCGCGCTGCTCCAACGGTTGCAGGACGGTGCGAAAGCATGAGCGGATTGCCAATCGGACAGTTTTATCCTGAGAACTCCGTACTGCACCGGCTGGACGCACGAGCCAAGCTGATCTGCTTTATGCTGCTGCTGGTTTCCGTGGTGTGCACGCGCAATGTAACGGGATACGCGGTCTTATGTGCGGCGACTGCTGCGATTGTTTGGGCTTCCGGCCTGCCGGTTTCGCTTGCGGCAGGTGCACTAAAGAGGCTCTGGCGGTTTCTTCTGCTGGTTTTTATTATGAACGCGCTGTTCTTCGGGCCGGAGCAGGCGATATGGAGATGGTGGATATTCTCGCTTTCCCGGCAGGGCGTTTTGCAGGGCGTCCGCGTGGCGGCGAACGTTGCGCTGCTGGTTGTGCTTAGCAACGTCTTGCTCTGCACGACGCGGCCGGTGGAAACGACGAACGCATTATCCGACCTGCTGCGCCCGCTTGGGATAATCGGCGTTCCGGTGCGGGATGTGTCGATGATCATCACTGTGGCGATTCGCTTTATTCCTACGCTGACGGAGGAAGTGGAGATGATACGGCTTGCGCAAACGGCGCGCGGCGCAAAATTTGATTCCAGGCGCCTGCTTGACCGGGCAAAGAGCGTGCTGCCGCTCATTGTGCCGGCGTTTGTATCGGCATTCAGGCGCGCGGACGACCTTGCGCAGGCGATGGAAGCGCGCGGTTATCGTGGGGCAAAGGGAAGGACGCTGTATGCAAGCGGCAGGCTTTGCAGGCGGGATATTGCCGCGATGCTGGTTTGCGGCCTGTTTTGCTTTGGGCAGGTAATACTGTTCCGTTAAGGAACCGGAAATAAAGGGAGGTACCTATGAACGAAATGTCTGTTGTCAAGCGCTCGATTCTTTGCGCAGTGTGCATCGCGCTATGCGTGGTGCTGCCGTTGGCGTTCCATTTTATACAGAGTGCGGGTGCGATTCTTTCGCCGATGCATATACCGGTGCTGCTGTGCGGGCTTCTTTGCGGCTGGCCGTTCGGCCTGCTGTGCGGAATTGCCGGGCCGCTGCTTTCCAGCCTGTTTACCGGCATGCCGCCGGTGGCGATGCTGCCCGCGATGATGGTGGAGCTTGCCGTCTATGGTACGGTTTCGGGTCTGCTTATGAAGCTTGTTCGAACGGGAAAGCTGTTTGCGGATATTTATATCAGCCTGATCGGGGCGATGCTTGCCGGGCGCGTTGTGGCGGGCGTTGCGCGCGCGCTGCTCTTTTCGCCGGGTGCGTACTCCATGTCCGTTTGGGTTGCGAGTTATTTTGTAACGGCGCTGCCGGGCATCATTATGCATCTTGTGCTGGTCCCGGCGATCTACTTTGCGCTGGAGAAGGCAAAGGTTGTTCCCCTGCGGTATAAGAAGGGCTAAGCGTGGGTTCCATGGATAAGGAAAGCGTAATTGCCTATTTTAACCAGGCAGCGCCTATGTGGGACGCGGAGATGGTTCGCAACGAGCCGGTCATTAAGCGCATTCTGGATATGGCGGGTATTACAGCGGGCGTATCGGTGCTGGACGTCGGCTGCGGAACGGGCGTGTTGCTGCCGGATTACCTGCAACGCGGCGTGCGGCAAGTTACCGGCGTGGATATTTCGCCGGAGATGATACGGCTTGCGCGGAAAAAATTCGATGATCCGCGCGTTACGCTGTTGGCCGGCGACGTTCTCGATACGGCGTTTCAGACGGCCTTTGACCGCTGCATGGTGTATAACGCCTTTCCACATTTTCCGGACCCGGCGGCGCTGATAGAGCGGCTTGCCGGTGTGCTGTCAGCTGACGGGCGGCTGACGATTGCGCACGGTATGAGCCGCGAGCGGATCAACGCGCATCATGCGGGCAGCGCGAGGACGGTTTCCATTGGCTTGATGCCGGAGGACGAGCTGTCGGCGCTGTTTACGACATATTTTACTGTTGATGCGGTTGTATCCGATGCGAGCATGTACCTGGTTTCCGGTATAAAGAAATAGGATTTGTCCACAAAACCCCGTACAGGAGTAAAGAAAAGGCGCCGCATTGAGAAATGGGCGCCTTGTTGTGAAATCGGGGATGCGATATCGCTTATGCCTTGCCGTTGCAGCCAAGCACGTCGACGATTTTGTGCGCGACCATGCCCTTGATGGCTTCGCGCGCAGGCTTCAAGTACTGACGCGGATCAAAGTGCGAGGGGTTCTCCGCAAAGTACTTGCGGATGGTGCCGGT
>CAYPLG010000101.1:0-7980 GCA_964411535.1 uncultured Oscillospiraceae bacterium | reverse complement strand
CCGTTGCGTCGTGCATTACGACGCAGCCGTTCTTT
The DNA here is from genome assembly GCA_964411535.1 of uncultured Oscillospiraceae bacterium. GTDB lineage: Bacteria > Bacillota > Clostridia > Christensenellales > CAG-138 > CAYPLG01. The sequence continues at coordinate 7,945 of CAYPLG010000101.1, read as the reverse complement.
AGGAACAGGAATTCATCCAGCACCTTTTCCACGTCCGCAATCAGGTGCGTACTGATCAGTATGGTCGACTCCGGCTCATAATTGCCGATGATGGTTTCCAGAATATAATCGCGCGTGGCCGGGTCGACGCCGCCGATCGGCTCGTCAAGCAGGTACAGCTTTGCGCGGCGCGCCATCGTCAGAACGAGCTGTAGCTTTTCCCGCATGCCCTTCGAAAGCGCGCGGATGTGCATCTCCGGCGGTAAGGAAAGGCGCTTTAGCATCTCCATGGCGCGTGCGCCGTCGAAATCGGCAAAGAAATCCTGAAAATAGCACAGCGCGTCGCTCACCCGCATCCAATCCGGCAGCGCCAGCCGGTCGGGTAAATAGCTTACGATTGCCTTCGTCTTGGTTCCCGCAGGTTGCCCCGCAATCAGAATCTGCCCGCTTGTCGGGGTCAACAGCCCGGCGGCGATCTTGATCAGCGTGGTTTTCCCGCTGCCGTTCGGCCCCAGCAGGCCGACGATCTTTCCGGTCGGCAGCGCAAAGTTTACGTCCGACAGCGCGGCAAGCCTGTCGTACCGCTTTGTCAGTTGCTTTGCTTCAAGCATTGTTTCCATTGTCATCCTCCTTATCGTCCGGCGCCGCCTGCTTGGCAAGCAGGGTCAGTATCTGATCCGTATGAAAACCAAGCGAGCGCATCTGTTCCATAAATGTTGCGGCAAGCAATGCCGCCCTCTCCTGCTTTACCTGCATAATGCTCTCCTCATCGTCCGTAACCGTTCTGCCGCTGGTGCGCTGCGCCTGTACAAGCCCTTTTCGCTCCAGCTCCGACAGTGCCCGCTGCATTGTGTTGGGGTTGACCGCCGCTTCCAATGCAAGATCGCGCACGCTCGGCAACCGCTCGCCCCGTTGATACGAACCGTTGATGATTCGCATCTCCAGCTCGTCTACAATCTGCTTATAGATCGGCTGCTGCGCTGTAAACTGCCATGCCAATACCGTGCCCTCCGTTTCTTTGTACCATTGTATTAATAACTTAATACAATTATACAACGGTATTCTGTTTTGTCAAGCACATTTTTTGCGGCCCGATGCGTTATAGGATGTGCGGTTATTTGCGGATAGCGTACCCGGCGTCCGAAAGCACGGAAAGCGCATGCTGAAAGTTTTCTTCTTTTACCAGAATATAATCGGTATGAAACGTAGAAACGGCAAAAATTCCGATTTGCGCATCCGCAAGAACGGTAAGAATACGGGAGAGTATTCCGACAAGCGCAAAATCCAGCGTACCTGCAATCCGAAATGCGCGCCAGCCGTCCTCGCGGGCGAGCGCGTTTGCCGGCGCGCCTGCCGTCGGGCAGACGAGCGAAAGCTCCTCGTCGGTTTGGGCGAGGAAGCGGAAGGGCGCGGATAAGTCGACGTTGGAAAGCGAAGCGACCTTGCAGACGGAGAATGTTCCGGCAAGGATTTCTAAATCTATCTGGGGCATAGGCGTACCTTTCGTAAAACGGTTTCCGGTTCAGAACCGCGATTGTTCGTAGGTATACGGGATGCTGCTGCCGACAAGCGCGTCCCCGATGCGGCTGAGGATGAGCCAGTCGTCCATATTGGTTTGCTTTTCAAACGGCAGCGGCGGGGCGATCTTCTCCACCTGATCGAATGCGACAAGGCAGATGCATTTCTTGTGCCATCTTTCCCGCTGCTTTTCGGTCAGGGAAAGCGCAGCGGCATTGTCTGCGAAGACTTGTTCAATTTCATCCTCGGTAAGCTTGACGTAGTTTTGTACGGCTGTGACGACGGCTTTGGCGGCAATGGCCGTCGTGCCTTTTTCCATGAAATACAGCGTTTCCCCTGCGAAAACCCTGCTGTGCGGAATCTTTCGCCCCGCCGCGCTGCGCACGACCATTTGCTTTTCCCCGGAGAGTATTTTGTCAAGGACGTGCTCGCCCTTTTTTCCTGCGTTGTCGCAGTATACGAGATGTACCATGGGGTTCCTCCTCCTCAAACACAATTCTTTTGCAACAGGACGGTGATTACAGGTTTCCTGCCTGCCGGAGACGCAGCGCCAGAAGGCCGCTTACAGCAAGCATTACGCCGGGCAGAACCATGCTTACGTACATGGTGAATACGGCGTTGACGGCGCTCATGATCATGGGGAAAATGCTGGTTGCAAGGTACATCATGATAACCAGTACCGAGCTTGGCAATCCGGGGCGTTGCGTATACCGGGCGGTGCCCATGTCGATCAGGGTGGGTACGCTGTGCCCGCTGACGATGCCCGTGAGGCCCCAGCAAACGCACATCAGGATGGGATTGCGGCTAAGCACGCCGAGCGTCATGGTAACGAATCCCGCAAACGCGCCGATAATAAACTTCTGCACCGAAGGCCGCCGCATTGCGGGAACCAGAAAACGGCTGGCCGTGCTGCACAGCCAGTAGCAGGAAAGGCACAAGGAGCCGAGCGCGGGCGTTGCAAGGGTAACGGAAACATACCGCACGGTCCACAGATTGACGCCGTTCATGGAGCAGGTGTACAAAAACAGGCAAAGCAGCAGCAGGATGTTCTGCCGGTCGGTTATATAATCCCGAAAATCCGCCCGCGTCAGGCGATACTTGGAGGAAGCGTCCTCCGGCAGCCTGCCGCGCACCTGCCTGCCGGTAACGACGAAGGTAATGATGGGCACGGCAACGACCACGGCCAGAATCAGATAGGTATTGCGCCAGTCGCACAGGGAGAGCAGCCATTGGATGAGCAGAGGCGCAATGATGCATCCTCCGCCGGAGCAGCCATGCAGCGCGCCAAGGTATTTTCCGCTTTGCGCGCCGTTGAGCTCGACAATGAACGCGTTGGCGCATGCGTCGATAAAGCCGACGGTCAGCCCGAAGAGAAAAAAGCACACGAGGATGGCGGGATAGGTTGGCATAAGGCCGGTGCAGGCGATCAGCGCGACCATGAGAAGGCCGGAAATATCCAGGACCGTCGCGGTCTTCACGCGGCCGGAAAGCAGGGCCATGCATATAAGCGCCGCCAGCGCGCCGATGCTGATCATACTGCTCATCAGGCCTTCTTCCGCGACGGGCACGCTAAAAGCGTTGATCAGCTCCGTTAATACGACGGATAGAATGGTGATGGAGACAGCAAAAGCGATTACGTAAAACAGCATGGCCCGCGTGTATCGGGCGGTGAGTTTGCCTTGTTCCATAGGTGCTCCTTTGGTACGGTCAATTTGTAATCTGATTGTATAGTATAGCACCCGTTTTGGATATTGGCAGCATATTCTGACAAAATAGGGCATAGAAACATAGACGGGCAGTTGCAAGCAGCTTTCCTGCGGTGCGGCAAAACGGCGCGTTGCGCGCCATCGCCTGACACCCTGTACTTTTATCGGCCGTATCGTGTATAATAATAAAACCAAGACAAGCTTGCATGCACGAAAAAGAGGAGAGAGCGATGAAGAGCGTAGGATATTACAATGGAACGGTCGGCCTCGTGGAGGAAATGACGGTGCCGATGAACGACCGTGGTATGTACTTTGGGGACGGCGTGTACGACGCCGCATATGCCGCAAACCGCATAATCTTTGAAGCGGAAGGGCATATTTCGCGCTTTTTTAACAGCTGTAAGGCGCTTTCGATGCCGCTTACCTTAACGCGCGAGGCGTTGCAGGCGGAGCTGCAAAGATGCGTGGATTTGATGGACACGGACGGCGAGGTGTTTGTCTACTGGCAATGCACGCGCGGCACCGGTCCGCGCAAGCACGAGTTCCTGCCGGAGGGAACGCCGGCAAACCTGCTGATTACGGTTCGCGACGTGCCCATGGCGGGGATTCGGAACAAGCGGAAGGCCATCCTGGTGGAGGACACGCGGTTCTTCCATTGCAATATCAAAACGATTAACTTAATCCCGAATGTGATGGCCAGTCAGCAGGCGAAAGCGGCCGGATGCGAGGAAGCGATTTTCCATCGCGGGGATCGCGTGACGGAGTGCGCGCACAGCAATGTGCATATTCTGAAGGATGGCGTGCTGCATACCGCGCCGACCGATAACCTGATTTTGCCCGGCGTAACGCGGAAGCATATCCTGCGCGTTTGCGAAAGGCTGCATGTGCCGTATGTGGAGGAGGCGTTTACCGTAAACGAGCTGCTTGCGGCGGACGAGATTATTGTGACCAGCGCAAGCATTCTTGGCGCGGGCGTTTCGGAGATTGACGGGAAGCCCGTTGGCGGCGGCGCGCCGGAACTGCTGCGTTTGTTGCAGGAGAACATGGTGCGCGATTTTACGGAGGAGACGGGCTATCCGACAAAGGTGCTGGAGCGCTGAGGGCGGCGCAGCAAGCGGGATAAAGCTTATGGTTACGGCGCGGGCGTTTCGCTCGCGACGGGCGCATACGGCGTGATGACTTCCAGCACGAAGTCCATGTCGCAAACGTTGATATCGGTTTGAATTTCGGCATAAATATTGTTCGCGCCGGGCTCCATACGGGTTGCGCCGGTGTTGTTGTGCAGCGTGCCGATTCCGCAGATCTTGCCTTCGGCCGTATAGTACACAATGTCGATGCGTCCGTCGAGCGGGGCGGTAAACGCGTTGACGCATACGCCGTCAAGAAATGTGCCGTCGTCGTATTCGTATACGCGGATATCGCCGAAGGAAAGGTATTGGTGATAGTGCCGTTCGCCGCTCAGCGGCTTGCCGAGCGCGTCGGTGGGCGCCGGAGCGGCCGTAATCTCCGCAGTAAACGCGTCCGGCAGGGGCGTGGGCGAGGCGGATGGCGTTGGCGTGCCGGTCAGCGCGGGGGTTACGTCGTCGCAGCCCAGCGCAAAAAGCAGGCACAGGACGGCGATTGCGGCGGCGATTAATAGGCGGCGTTTGCTCATGTATGCTCCCCGACATATTTGGCGATCAGGTTGTTCTTTAACGTATACAGCTCGTCGGAGAGATCGACCTTGTAGGTATGCGGCATCGAGAGACGCTTGTACTCATCCCACATGGAATCCTTCTCCTGCCGCGCATAGGCCTGGATTGCCTTGATGTCCGGCGATACGTATACCTGCCGCCCCTCCTGAAATACCGGTACGAGCAGTTCGCGCACCGTATAGTCAGTCAGCGTCATACTCTTATATGTCTGCACGGGGTCAAATATGCGCAGCGGCTTTGTCGTATCGATCGATTCATGATCGAGCGCGATGAGGTCGGCAATCGCCATACCGTCCGTGCCGTACAGGCGGAATACCTTCTTGATGCCGGGGTTGGTGACCTTGGCGGGATTGTCGGAGAGCTTGATCTTCGGAACGATCGCGCCGTCGGAGCCGATTTCGGCGGACATCTTGTATACGCCGCCCAGCGCAGGGTTGTCCTCGCTGGTAATGAGCCTTGTGCCGACGCCCCAAACCGTGATGCAGCAGCCCTGCATTTTAAGGTCGCGGATGACGTATTCGTCGAGGTCGCTCGACGCGGAAATCTTTGCGTTCGGGTACCCTGCGTCATCGAGCATTTTGCGCGCCTGCTTACTAAGGTATGCAAGGTCGCCGCTGTCGAGACGGATGCCGATGGGCTCGTGTCCGGATGCGCGCAGTTCGTCGAACACCTTAATGGCGTTCGGCACGCCGCTTTTGAGCGTGTCGTACGTATCCACCAGCAGCAGGCAGGTATCCGGAAAGACTTTTGCGTATGCGCGGAAGGCGGAGACTTCATCCGGGAAGCTCATTACCCAGCTGTGCGCATGCGTACCGGAAACGGGAATATCGAACATCTGCCCGGTGAGTACGTTGCTTGTCGCGTTGCAGCCGCCGATGATGGCCGCGCGCGCGCCGTAGATGCCCGCGTCCGCGCCCTGCGCACGGCGCAGGCCGAATTCCAGCACGGAGTCGCCGCCTGCGGAATAGCAGATGCGGCTGGCCTTTGTGGCGATCAGCGTCTGGTGATTGACGAGGGTAAGCAGCGCGGTTTCCACAAGCTGCGCCTGCATGATCGGCGCGCGGACGCGCAGAAGCGGCTCATACGGGAAAACAATCGTTCCCTCCGGCATGCCGTATACCTCTCCCGTGAAGCGCAGCTTGCCGAGATAGGCGAGGAAATCCTCGTCAAAAAGGTTGAGCGAACGCAGGTAGGCCAGGTCATATTCCCCGAAATGCAGGTTGTTGATGTAATCAATTACGCTGTCCAGCCCGGCCATGACGGCATAAACAATCTCCTCCTTCGGGCGGAAGAACAGGTCGAAGACGGCCTCATTGTCCTGCATACCCTCGCGGAAATACCCGTACATCATGGTCAGCTCGTACAGGTCGGTCATCATCGTTAAATTACGCATGGAAATTTCCTCCGTCATAGTTTGATTCCTGCTTTGGCAGGTCGTCTGTCTGCACGGTTGCTTCCTGCGCCGCCGAATTCGACTCAGCGGCAAGGATTGCGTCCTCAATGGTTTCGGACGGGTGATCCGGTTCGGTAATTTCGACAACGGGCGCTTGCGCACAGGCGTTCGCATCGGCGCTTACCGGCGCGGGGCCTGCGGGCGCAGGTGCGGCAAAGGATATGGAAGCCGGACGCTTCCGAACGATCAAAAGCAGCGTACACCCGACAAGGAACAGCAGGATGCAAAACAACTGCGAGGGCTTGAACAGGCCGGAGAGCGTCGTATCGTTTTCCCGCAGCAGGTTCAGCAGCATGCGCGCCCCGAAGAAAAGCGCAAGATACCAGGCGAACACTTCGCCGCGATGCGTCGCGCGCTTGCGAAAGAAAAACCACAGCAAGGCAAATATCGCGAGGCATACCAGAAATTCATAGAAGAATACCGCATAGTGAATCGTGTTGGTTCGCTCGATCAGGACGGCAAAGGGGAACCATTGCAGGCCGGGATTCTGCACAAGCCTGCCGTAGTTTTGCTGCTGGAAAAAGTCGCCCCAGATGATTACGGCCTGCGCAAGCACAATGCCGGGCGCCATGGTATCGAGCAGCGTTCCCAACCGGATTTTCTTGGAACGCGCATATAGATACAGCCCCAGCAGACAGAACAGGAAGGCGCCGTAGATGGACAATCCGCCGTCCCAAATTGCAAAGGCGCGGAGGAACGCGCCGCGAAATGCGGACAGATGCGTCAGCACATAGAAAAGCCGCGCGCCGACAATGCCGCAGGGAATCAGCACAAGGCACAGGTCGATCCAGGTATCCTGATCGAGCCCGCGCCGCACGACCTCCATGTAGGTAAACACCAGTGCAAGAATGATACCGACGGCGAACAGCACGCCAAACCAATAGAAGGACACGCCGCTGATCGTAAACGCCACCGGATCGGGAAGATGCATTCCGGCTTTTACTAAAGCGCATGTTTCAAAATGCATAGTATGGCCTCCAAGTGATGATGCTATCAGTATAGCGCATTTATGATCGCGTGAAAAGGACAGTTTTCACGTTCCCGGCGCGGTTGCCGTCACGGAAGCGGGACCACTTCGCAAACGGTGAGCGTGTCGCGTTCAACGGTAAAGCGCACGTCGAAACCGGCATATTCGACGCCGTAAACGCGCGCAGGGTCATGCTGGTAAGCCGGGCGCGGGTCGAGGGCGAGCGCGTCGGCAATTGCCTGCCGCCGGGCGGCGGGTATGCGCATAAGCAGCGCCTCCGGAAAGACGACGGCAAGACGGTGCGCACGGCCCGCGTCGGAAAAGCCGCCCGACGCATCCGGATGGCTGTCCGCCTGCGGCAGGTACGGTTTGATATCGTATACGGGCGTGCCGTCCATCATGTCGGCGCCGGCGATATGCAATACGGGGCCCTGCGGCGTGTCCCAATCGATCGCATCGAGCGATACGCAGGAGAGGCCGAGCGGGTTTGGCCGAAACGGGGAACGCGAAGCAAACACGCCGACGGGTGTGTTGCCGCCAAGGCGCGGCGGGCGCACCATGGGCAGCCATTTGTTGTCCCCCCCCCCCCCCCCCCCCCCCCCCCCCCCCCCCCCCCCCCCCCCCCCCC
>CAYPLG010000100.1:0-8248 GCA_964411535.1 uncultured Oscillospiraceae bacterium | reverse complement strand
CGTGTTCTCGATCACGGGCCGCGGCACAGTGGCCACGGGCCGCGTCGAGCGCGGCACGGTGAAGGTGCAGGAGCAGGTGGCGATCGTCGGACTGACGGACGAGACGCGCACGGTGGTGGTCACGGGGGTGGAGATGTTCCGCAAGCTGCTTGACCAGGCGATCGCGGGCGACAACATCGGCCTGCTGCTGCGCGGCGTACAGCGCAACGAGATCGAGCGCGGCCAGGTTCTGGCAAAGCCGGGCACGATCAAGCCGCACACGCACTTCAACAGCGAAGTGTACGTGCTGACGAAGGAAGAGGGCGGCCGTCATACGCCGTTCTTCACGGGCTACCGTCCGCAGTTCTACTTCCGCACGACGGACGTGACGGGCACGATCGAGCTGCCGGAAGGCGTCGAGATGGTTATGCCTGGCGACAACATCAAGATGACGATCAAGCTGATCACGCCGATCGCGATTGAGCAGGGTCTGCGCTTCGCTATCCGCGAAGGCGGCCGTACGGTTGCATCCGGCGTCGTTTCGAGCGTTATCGAGTAAGCACCAACACGAGCAAGGGCGTTTGCGCAGCCGCGCAAACGCCCTTTTTTGCAATTCGGGATGAGCAGCAAGGCGGTATCAAAAATGTATACAAAAATGCGAATTTATAGAAAGGATTTCGCGAATGGGATGACAAACCCGGTGCGATTGTGTACAGTAGGAGTACTTGTAATTTAGGGAGAGGCGAATGGAAGCAGATAAGCAAACGAAGCAAGGGGAACGGCTGCATTGGCTGATACTGGTGATTTCCGGGCTGCTGATCGGCGGCGGGGCGATTCTGCCGGGGATTAGCGGCGGCGTGCTTTGCGTGGTGTTTGGCATATACCGGCCGATGATGGAGCTGCTGTCCCATCCGGTGCGCGCCCTGCCGAAATACTGGCGGCTGTTCTGTCTCGTCGGCGCCGGTTTCGTGCTGGGCTTTTTGGGGTTTGCCCGCGTGATCGATATCGTTTTTGCCGCCAACGAGCTGCTGGCGACGTGGCTCTTTATCGGGCTGATTGCGGGCACGCTTCCGACGCTTTGGAAGGAGGCGGGCGCGCGCGGCAGGCCGCGCGGCGGGTATGCCGCGCTGATTACCGCGTGTATCGCGTTGCTGATGCTGCTGCTTACGGTGCGGTTTTCCCCGGCGACCAGCGTATCGCCGTCCTTTCTCTGGTACGTGTTTGCGGGCGTTTTGTGGGGGCTTAGCCTGATTGTGCCGGGTATGACGAGCTCTTCGATACTCATGTCCCTCGACCTGTATCAACCATTGACGGCGGGCATTGCGGGCATGGATATGCAGGTGCTGCTCCCCTGGATTCTTGGCATGGCGCTTACGGTGCTTGCGCTGGCAAAGCTGATCAACTACCTCTTTAACCGGTACTATGCGTATGCGTATCATGCGGTCGTAGGCGTGATTCTCGCTTCCACGCTGGCGATTGTTCCGACGGGCTATAGCGGCGCGGGCGAGGCGCTGCTTTCCCTGCTCTGCTTTGCGGTGGGCTTCGTGATCGCTTGGCTTCTGGCAAGGCTCGACCGAAGGGATGCGAAAAAAGCGCCAGAGCCGGTTCGGGCAGGTACGTAAGACATTGCTCCGCCGGGGGCGGCGCGGGGGCGGCACGCGGCTGCAAACGCGCTGCCGTATCGAAACGGCGTAAGCTTTGTCGCCCGTGTGAACAATCGTGCGCATGGCTTTGCAATGGGCAGGACAATGTGCTATCATATGCGCATGGCAAACACAAAAAAGCCCGCGACGCGGCCGGCTGCGGTGACGGAGCGGGATAGAAAGCTGCATATTGCGACGCGCTCTACGATGTACGTGGTGCGCACGCTGCTGTTTATTATTATGGGCAGCATTGTGTGCATCGCCGCGTTTTTAACGGCGGAACGCATTGCGAATCTGTATATACTGACAAACGAGGGGATGGCGCTTCGGGCGGAATGCATTCTTGCCGACGGCGCACAGAACGATCTCGAAGAGTATTTTACCATGACCTATCTGGATACGGACGCCGCGTTGCAGGATACGACGTACGACGCATTCACCGTATCGAGCTATAATTACGATCTTTCCATCAAAAAGCTTTCCGTGCTGCCGTGGTCGATGACCGCCAGGGTAGTTGTGGTGGAGCGCGTGTCCGTCAAGGGCTCGATCAACGCGAGCCTGCTGGAGGAGGGCGACAGCGCGGAGAATTATCCGCTTCCGGTTTGGACGCCAAAGGAATACGCGCTTGATTTTGTAAACGCGGACGGGCGCTGGTATATCAACGGATTGACCGTTTTGGCCGAAAATCCGGAGGTGGCGCAGCTTGGCACACCCGACCCGAATAGGGAACCGATCCCCGCGGCGACGCCAACGCCCGCGCCGACGGACGCGCCGATTGTGACGCCGCCCGCTTCCGGCGCAAACAAGGTCACCGTCGTTTCATAGGAATACGCATGCAATTAGGCGAATACACATACGATTTTCCGGTCTGTCTGGCCCCGATGGCCGGGTATACGGACGCAACCTTTCGCGCGATTAGCAAATCGTTCGGCGCGGATATTGTCGTAACGGAGATGATCAGCGCAAAGGGGCTCTATTACGGCAGCGACCGTACCGCATCGCTGCTTAGATCCGGGGAGCCGTATCCGCTTGCCGTGCAGCTGTTTGGCAGCGACGCGGAGATTGTTTCCGGGATTGCCGCGCGGGTTGCGGACGAACTCGGCAGCCGGCTTATCTGCATAGATCTCAACATGGGCTGTCCTGCGCCGAAGATTACGGGCAACGGCGAGGGCAGCGCGCTGATGCGTACGCCGGCCATAGCGGCGCGAATCATCGAGCAAACGGTTGCCCGCGTATCCGTGCCGGTTACGGTCAAGTTCCGGAAGGGCTGGAGCGAGCGGGAGATAAACGCGGTGGAGTTTGCGTGGATGTGCGAGGACAGCGGCGCCGCGGCGCTTGCGCTGCATCCGAGGACGCGGGAACAGATGTATGCGGGGCAGGCGGACTGGGATGCGCTTGCCGCCGTCAAGCAGAGCGTGCGAATCCCTGTGATCGGCAACGGCGACATAACGTGCGGGGCGGACGCGCTGCGCATGCGTGCGCAAACGGGCGTGGACGGCGTGATGGTCGGGCGCGCGGCGCTTGGCAACCCGTTTATATTTGCGGAAATACGCGCGGCGTTATCCGGCGAACCGTATACGCCGCCCGACGCCGACATGCGGCGCGCGATGGCGCTTACGCATGCAAAAATGGCGGTGCAGCAGAAGGGCGAACACGCGATTATCGAGCTGCGCAAGCATATCGCGTGGTACATGCGCGGCGTGCCCGGCGCGGCAACGCTGCGGACGCGTGTGAACGCATGCAACACATGGGAGGAGCTGCAAGCCGCGCTGGAGCGGCCATAAACAAAAGAAGCGGGCAGGTAATGCGCCGGCATACCTCGTTGCGACGGCCGCAGCCGCCGCAGTGTGCATAGCGCACTGCGGCGCTGATGAAGCAATGTGCGGCGAAAGCCAGACAAATCCTCACTTGACACGGCATATTGGCGCACATATAATAGGTAAACACGATTCCCTTCGCTATAGTAAGGAAGGGGCGTAAATAAGGAGTGTATAACAATATGGCAGAAATCTGGCTGACACCGGAGGAAATACGGAAGCGCGAGGAACGGCTCGAATATCTTAAGGGCGCAAAGCGGCTGGAGATTGCGGAGGCGCTGAAGGTAGCGCGCGCGTTTGGCGATCTTTCCGAAAATGCGGAATATGACGCGGCCAAAAACGAGCAGGCGAAGAACGAGTATGACATCGTACAGCTGGAAAACGAGCTGAAAAACGCCAAGGTGATCGACGAGAGCGCGATCGATACGAAGATCGTCAGCGTCGGTGCAACGGTAAAGCTCGTCAACCAGGAGGATAAAAGCAAACTGAGCTTCCAGATTGTCGGCTCGGCGGAGACCGATCCGGTCAACGGACGCATCAGCAACGAATCGCCGATCGGCAAAGCCCTGCTTGGCCGAAAGACCGGCGACGTCGTCGAGGTGAACACGCCGGGCGGACAGATCCGGCTCAAGATCATGGCCATCGGCAAGTAACCGGTGCGCGAAGGACAAGGGATTTGTAAGGGGGCGGGCGCGCCCCTTTTCTTGGAATGAGGGGAGATCAAGTATGGAAGAAAAGCAGGTTATGGAGACGGCGGAGCCGACCGCCGAGCAGCTAAGCGAACTGTTGCTGATTCGCCGCGAAAAGCTTTCCGCGCTGCAACAGGCGGGCACCGACCCGTTTACGCATACGACGTACGACGTGACGCATTACAGCAGCGACGTGCTTTCCGGTATGCCGGAGCTTACCGGGCAGACCGTCAGCATGGCGGGGCGCATGGTCAGCCGACGCATCATGGGCAAGGCGAGCTTTGCGCATATACTCGACGCGAAGGGCGAGATACAGATTTACGTGCGCCGCGACGACGTCGGGGAGGATGCATACGCTGCGTTCAAAACGTACGATATCGGCGATATTATCGGCTTTACCGGCGTTGTGTTCGTGACGAAAACCGGCGAAACGAGCATTCATCTGACGGCGCTGACGCTTTTGACAAAGTCGCTGCGCCCCCTGCCGGAGAAGTTCCATGGGCTTAAGGACCCGGAGCTTCGGTACCGGCAGCGCTTTGTGGATATGATCGTGAATCCAGAGGTGCGCGACACCTTTCGCAAACGAAGCCGCATCATAACGGAGATTCGCAACCGCATGGACGCCATGGGCTTTATCGAGGTGGAGACGCCCGTGCTCAACACAACGGCAAGCGGCGCTTCCGCACGCCCGTTTATTACGCATCACAACACGCTGGATTTGGACATGTACCTGCGCATCGCAACCGAGCTGCATTTGAAGGAATGCATCGTCGGCGGGCTTGAGCGCGTGTACGAGATCGGGAGGCTGTTCCGCAACGAGGGCATGGACCCGATGCATAACCCGGAGTTTACGACCATCGAGGCGTATCAGGCGTATACGGACTATCACGGCATGATGGCGCTGGCGGAGGACCTGATTTCGCATTGCTGTATGGCCGTGAACGGTACGACGAAGATTGCCTATCAGGGCATGGATATCGACCTGACGCCGCCTTTTCGCAGGCTTAGCATGAACGAAGCGGTGCGAAACGTTACCGGCGCGGACTTTTACGCCTGCCAAACGGACGAGGAGGCGCGGAAGCTTGCGGATTCGCTGCATATCGAATACAAGGACAAGACGGCGACAAAGGGAAAGCTGCTTGCGGAGGCGTTCGACGCGTTTGTTGAGGAGACGCTCATCCAGCCGACGTTTATTATCGACTACCCGGTGGAGATTTCCCCGCTTAGCAAGCGCAGCCCGCAGCATCCGGACCTGACCGAGCGGTTCGAGCTGTTTATCGGCGGGCATGAGTACGCCAACGCGTTTTCGGAGCTGAACGACCCTATCGACCAGCGCGGCCGCTTTGTGCAGCAGGCGCAGGAGCGGGCCAAGGGCGACGACGAGGCCATGATGATCGACGAGGACTTCTGCCTCGCGCTGGAATACGGGATGCCGCCGACGGGCGGTATCGGTATCGGCATCGACCGGCTGGTGATGCTGCTGACCGACAGCGCGTCCATCCGCGACGTGCTGCTCTTCCCGACGATGAAGCCGCTGCATTCATAAGATTCCCATGGAAGCCTTGGAGAGACCGGCGCGCAAAACCTATTTAGACGGCATCCGCATTCTCGCCTGCATTGGCGTAATCTATAATCATGTAGTGGGGCCGGGCGTAATTGAGGGCGGTGCGCCGGCCTCCTTTTTGCCGTTATTCGCCTATTTTTTCTGTAAGGCTGCCGTTCCGCTGTTTTTAATGATCTCCGGCACGCTTCTGCTTTCCCGCGTGGATACGTATCAAAAGACGCTGCTGCGCTGTCTGCGCATTGTGCTTGCGCTTGCGTTTGCCATTTTTCTTAACTACGCCGCCTACTGCCTCCAAACCGGCGAGGCGTTCGACCTTGGCAAGTATGTGCTGAGCGTGTATCGCGACAGGCTGGGTATTACGTATTCCTATTGGTACCTGTACCGGTATGTAAGCCTGCTGATCATGCTGCCGGTATTGCAGCGGCTGACGGTGCGCATGAATAAGCGGGACGTCCGGTACTTTCTGTTGTTTTCGGTCGGCGTTTGCGGCTGCGCGCTGGCGGGGGAATTTTTCCTGCCGTGGCTCCGGCCGAACGAGCGGCTGTCCCTTCCGCTGTTTTCCGTATATATTGGCATGCTGCTGGCGGGGTATTATGTGGACCGCTACGTGCCGGAAAAGCGCGGCTATCGAATTGCGGCTGGCTGCATGCTGCTTTTGTGCAACGCGATTTCGGCCGCGCTGATGTTTTATGCCCAGAGGATCGACATGGCAAACGCATGGTACATTGACCGCTGCGACCGGACGTGCGTCGTGCTCGCCGCCGGCAGCGTGTTTTACCTGCTCAAGTGCGCGGATGCGAAGGCTGTGCTTTCCGACCGCGTGCGAAGCGGAATTTCCCGCGTCGGGAAGCTGACGTTTGCCGTGTATCTGGTGTCCGAGCTGCTGATCGATTCGCTGGATTGCGTTCGGACGTGGCTTGGCGGGCGGATGCCGCTCTGGTGCGCGGACCGGCTGTATGTCGGGATTGTATTTCTGGCGGGGTTGGCAATTGCCGCGGCGCTTACGCGCATACCGCTTGTCAAAAAGTTGCTGTAGGGGGAGAGCCGAATGCAGCGTGAGAACCGAAAAATTTATTTGGACGTAATCCGTATTCTGGCGATGCTGCTGGTGATCTATAACCACGTTGCCGGGCGGGATATGCGCCTGTTTTCCGGCGTGGGCGGGGCGGCCGCGCTGTTTTTGCTGTATGTAAGCAAGTCCGCCATTCCGCTGTTTTTGATGGTTTCCGGCGCCGCGATGCTCGACCGGGAGGAGCCGTATCAAAAGTTTTTTAAGCGCATCGGCAGGATTGCCGCCGTGCTGCTGCTGATTTCGCTGTTCTATTACGGCGCAGGCTGCATAGAGAACCATGCGCCCTTTAAGCCGCTTGAATTTCTGGATATGCTGTATCATTATCAGGCGAGCAATTCGCTTTGGTACCTGTACGCCTACATCGGTTTGCTCGTTATGCTGCCGCTGTTACAGCGGATGACGGCGTCCTTCGGGAGGAACGAATACCTGTATTTTGCCTTCTGGACGCTGCTTTTCAACGGACTGATGCCGATTTTGCAGCATTTCTCGGCGCTGTTTATTCCGGACAGCTCGTTTGTGCTGCCTGTTTTTACAGGGCTGATCGGCATGGCAGTGCTTGGCCGCGGCATGGACGCGTACGCGCGGGTTTCGGCCGGCAGAACGGCGGCTGCCATCCTGTTCCCGCTTGTGACGATAGCGGCCATAACGTTTGCAACCATGCGGGACAACGCGATGTTCAACCTGTTTGACAACGCATTCCTGCTGCCTGCAATGGGCGTAGCAGTCTGCATAGCGTATCTCGTCAAGCGTATATTGGGAGATTGCAGAGCGTCCGCGCGGGTAAGCGGGCGGATATCCCACGTAGCGCGGCTGGTATTTTGCACCTATCTCTTTGCGGATTTTGCGATTGAAAAGCTGGAGTTTGTCCGCGAGGCGCTTGTGCCCGCGTTACAAGTCAACGGCGCAGGCGTGGTCTATGTGCTGCTTGTGTTTGTCGTCTGCATGCTGCTGGCGGAATGCCTTACGCGGATTCCGGGGCTTCGGCGGCTGCTGTAGAAACACACGGCCGGGTGGATATGGAGAGCTTTGCGCGGGAAACCGCGCATTTTTTTATGAACCAAACAGTTTTTTGAACAGCAAACGGATTATTGCGAAAATTGAAGAAAAAAGAAGATTACAAACAAACTTGTACGATATTTTATAATAATGGTGAATCATTAAAATATTTGAGGAAATATCAAAATTATTGAATGCATAAATGCTTTGTATTCGGGACTGCTGATTGCTATAATACAAAAGCTGTCGCAAGAGAGCGCAGGAGCTAAGGGGAGACAGCAAGGAGCACCTTGAAAACTATATAGTGCAAACATGAACACAACAAGCCAGTAATTCCTGGCAGAGATGCAAGGAATGAAGAAAACGCAATGAATTTGAGAAGACCAAGCGAAAAGTAAGTGAGCTAGCGATTGGAAACAATCGTTTGAGATTGAACTCAAGAGTTTGATCCTGGCTCAGGACGAACGCTGGCGGCGTGCCTAACACAT
>CAYPLG010000099.1:0-8619 GCA_964411535.1 uncultured Oscillospiraceae bacterium | reverse complement strand
CGCGTATTTCTGAAAAACCGTATTGATTCTGCGCTTATAGGGCGGCACGTTTGCGATATCCTCGCCGTCCATTTCGATGCTGCCTTCGTCGGGCATGATGAAACCAGCGATTAGCCGCAGCATTGTCGTCTTGCCGCAGCCGGAAGGGCCGAGCAGGGTCAAAAACTCGCCGTCCTTAATATACAGGTCGACATGCTCCAGCGCGACGTCCCCGTCGTAGCTTTTTGAAACATTGCGCAGTTCGATCAAGTGGGTGTCCTTCATGGGCGTCCTCCTCAAAAAGACGGCGGCGTACTGACCCAAAGCACACGCGCTTCGGTTTTGCCGCTGTTTATCAGATAATGAATACGCTGCGGGCGAAAATAGAAGCTGTCGCCTTTTCGCACGCGGTAACGGCGATCGCCAAGCAACAGATGCACGGCGCCGGCAAGTACATAGCCGAACTCCTCGCCCTCATGCGGATCGTCCGCAGGGGATGACGTATCCGGCGGAAGCGTAATAAGGATGGGCTCCAGCGCGTTGCGCTGCGCATCCGTGACAAGCCAGCGGATGGCGCTGCCGTCAGGCTCCTCCTTAATAAACATATCCTCCGCACTGTATACGATCTTTTCGGCGGGCTTCTCGTTGAAGAAGTCGCTTGTGCCCGTACCCAGCGCTTCGAGTATGTCCATAAGCGTTGCGATGGAAGGCGACGTAATGTTGCGTTCCAGTTGGGAAATAAAACCCTTGCTAAGCTCCGTCCGCGCGGCCAGCTCTTCCTGCGTCAAACCCAGTTGAAGCCGGAGGTTTTTCACCTTGCCGCCGATATCCATTCGCTCGCATCCTTTCTAAACTTTCAGTTTACAAACGCTAAACCAAATTAAAGCAAAATGCGCTGAAAAAGTCAATGCTTTTTATGCGTCTTTTCGCATATTTTTGATGCTTTTTTCTCGCGCGGTGCGACGAAGGCATTTTTCGCAGAAAGCAGCGATGTGCAAACACCTTTGTTACATGCGTCGCAGGGCAATTTGCATCTCTCTTTTGGCATGCTTGCTTTTCCAGCATATTCCTGCTATTGTTAGCATATTAGCGGACAATGCGACAGAACTGGTTGCGCGCAGAAGATATGTATTACCGGAACGTTACATTGTTGCGGCCAAAGAGCACCTGCTTTATCCATATCATTTTTGTGGGAGGAACCAACAAGATGCCGTCGTTTGTTTTCTTACCTGTTCTTTTGTTCATTGCTTTGGTTATTATCGCTTTGTGCCTGTTAAAAAAGGGTAAGGAGGAGGACTCCAAGGCAAAGCGCACGATTGCGGTAATACTCTTGCTTCTGGCTGCCCTGCTCTTGATCCTGCTTCTTGTGCCGGGCGGCTGTGCCTGCGGCTATTCGAATACGGGCATATCATCCGGCGGGACGTCGTCATCCAGCGGCTCCGGGTCCGGTTCCGCTGCATCGTCGTCTTCGGGTTCCTCGTCAAGTTCGGGGTCGAGCTCAAAAGCGGGTTCTTCGTCGAGCGCAGCAAAAAGCGGGATGTCGAAAGCGGAGGACAACGGCATGCGCACGGTGCAGGGCACAATATTTGAAGCGGCATATGGCCAGGGATATTTACATATACTGACGGATAATGAAGACTATGTAGAATGCACGTTTAACCCCGATGAGCTGGAGAATGTCGGCGAGCCGACTGCGATGCCGGGGGACCGGGCGCAGGTTACATACGAGAAAAAGAACGGGCGGAATATTGCTTTACGCGTAAGCCAGATGGGGCGGCCCCAGCAACGGCAAATCCATGGCGTATTTTTGAAGTCCGGCAACGGGAGCCTTTCTTTCCAGCAGGACGGCGGAAGCGTTGAGGAGATGTACACCTACTCCATGACGGCGTATTTTCCGCCAAAGCAGGACGGAAAGCCCGCGACGATCAGCTATGTGGACGTTGCGGGTAACCGGAAGCTCGCTATGCGCGTTACCTATGATGATTAAGCAATTGCGCGTCCGATAAAAGGGCGCACGGGAAGAGCATTTGATAACGAGGAATTAGCGCGGCGCATCGGTTCAAAAGACACGGTGCGCCGCGTTACTGGTTTATGGGAAAACGACGCGAATCGTTGTTCCTTCGCCGGGCATGCTTTCGATAATCAGCTCGGCGTTGTGCGCGTCCGCAATGCGTTTGACGAGCGCAAGACCAAGCCCGCTGCCGCCCATGCGCTTGCTTCGCGACTTGTCAACCATATAGAACGGCTCCGTTACGCGCTTAATGGCTTCGGGCGGAATGCCCCGGCCATGGTCGGTTACGCAGAGCGTTCGTTCCGTTGCGGAAAGCAGAATCGTTTGACCGGGTTCGGAGGCTTTGGAGGCGTTATCCACCAGGTTGATGAGAAGCGATTGCATGAGGTCGGCGTCCATGGGCAGCGTATCAACGGCGCATTCCGTAACAAGCGGCGTACCGCGTTTTTGCAGCGTTTCCTGTGTGCTTTCCACAACCCGTTCTATGAGGTCGGGTACGGATTGACTGGATGTGGTTACGTTTTGCCCAAGCGTGATGAGCGACATGAGCTTTTGCGTAAGCCGCTCCAGCCAGGCGCATTGCGTATGGATATGCATAAGCGATTTTACCCGCTGCTCCGGGGTGAGCAGGGGATTGTTCAGCAGCGTTTCGCTATGCAGCATCATGCTTGTCATAGGCGTTTTAAACTCGTGCGTAACGCCGCTAATGAACAAATTCTGCCGTTCGTTGCGGTCCTCCAATGCGTCGACATGCGTTTGCACGGCTTCCGCCATGCGGTTGAAATCCTCGGAAAGCGCGCCGACTTCGTCGTTCGTGCGCACGTTGGCACGCTCCGTATATTCCCCGCCGGCAATGCGCCGCGCGGACTGGCCGAGTTTCTTAAGCGGCAGCGTCGAAAGGTGCACCAGAAATATGATTCCCAGCATGCCGAGCGTAATGCCGATGATGGCAATAATAATGAAGCGAACCGTCATATTGCGATAGGTTTGATACACGTCGGAGATATCGGTGATCACATAGACGGTGTATTGGTCGTTTAACGGAGCGATCTCGACGAGGCTGCCGACGATACAAAAATTCCGCTCGCCCACTTCATCAAGGAAGACGCGTTGCTCGGTAGTGGATACCGGCAGGATATCCTGCGGCTCGATACGTACGTAGGAGTACAGCGTGTCATAACCGTGGACGAGCACGCTGCTGTCGTCCGCAAAGGCGGCAAAGCAATCGAGCAGAACGGCCGTAACAACGCCTTCCGGCATATCTTCCGCGACGGTGAGGGAGGCCATGTTGGAGAAGGCCTTGGAAAGCGAGGCCTGTTTCTCTTTTGCGTTATCAACGGTAAGCGTAAGAATGTCGCTGCGCGCGGATACGAGCAGAAGCGTGCCGGTGAGCGCAACGACGAGCAGCAGCACGACAATACATACGATGGAGATTTTCTGCCACAGTCGCATGTTAATCCTCCAGGCGGTAACCAACCTTGGACACCGTCTTGAGCTTATCGCCCAGGTTCAGCTTCTTTCGAATATGCGCAATGTGTACGTCGATGGTACGCGTGTCTCCGAAAAAGTCCGTTCCCCAAACCTCGGTGAGCAGTTGCTCGCGCGGGATGGAACGGTTTTTATGGCGAAGCAGCAGTGCAAAAAGATCGAATTCCAGCGGCGTCATACTGACGTCTGCGCCGTTTTGCGTAATGGAACGGTTCACGGTGTCGACGGCGATATCGTTAAAACGAAGTACGTTATTGAGCTTGCCGGTGCGCGCAAGTACCTTTTCAATGCGGACAAGCAGGGTGATCATTTCAAAAGGCTTGACGATATAATCCTCCGCGCCGCCCTTCAAACCGGTGATCTCGCTTGCGGCGTCGGTCTTTGCCGTAAGGTAGATGACGGGGATATCGTACTTTTGCATGTACGGCAACAGTGCAAATCCGTCGAGTCCGGGCAGCATGATGTCCAGTAAGGCCAAATCGTAGGAGTGGTCGCCCTTTAACGCATCGGCGGCTTCCTGCCCGTCGCCGAAAACGACGCAGTCATAGCCGGAGTATTGCAGGTTCATGGCAATGCCGTCGGCGATAGCGGGCTCGTCCTCAATCACCAGAATTCGATTGCTCATGTATATACCCCCGAAACACATATTTATGACAACAGTTTAGCATAGTTTGTATGTGGAAATGGTGAATGGAATGTGAAAAGTCTGTTCCCTTGTCCAAAACTACAAATGCGGACGGAGGAGAGCCGTCCGCATCCAGAAAAGCAAATGTGGGTTACGAAAGAACGGAGGCTACGAAGCTGCGCACGGTCGGGTTCGTGCATTCCTCAAAAATATACTTTGGCGTGCCGGATTCCAGTATGCGGCTGCCGGACATAAACAGCACACGGTCGGACACCTCTTTTGCAAAGCCCATCTCATGCGTAACGATGATCATGGTGCGTTTCTGATCGGCCAGGCGGCGGATGGTGCCGAGCACCTCGCCGGAGAGCTCCGGGTCGAGGGCGCTGGTCGGCTCGTCAAAGCAGAGGATATCCGGGCTCAACGCCAGCGCACGCGCAATCGCAACGCGCTGCTGCTGCCCGCCGGAAAGCTGGTGGGGGTAGAGGCGCATCTTGTCGGGCAAACCAACCTCGGCTAAAAGCTGCTCGGTGCGCGCGCTGATTTCTTTGCGGATACTTGCGCGGTTCGCGCGGTAATCCGCCCGCTCGCGTGCATGCAGCTCCATGGCGAGGGAGATGTTCTCCTTTGCGCTGTACTGCGGAAAAAGGTTGAAATTCTGGAAAACAAGCCCGAAATGCAGGCGCTTTTTCCGAATATCGCCATCCTGCTGCGTTCCGGGATCGGCCGCGTCAAACAGCGTTTCGTTATTCACCAGGATGCGGCCGGCATCCGGCGTCTCCAGAAAGTTCAGGCATCGTAACAGCGTGGTTTTGCCGCTGCCGGAGGAGCCGATAATGGATAGAACTTCACCCTGTTCGAGGGAGAAGCTGATGTCGCGGAGCACCTCCGTTGTATCAAAGTGCTTGCAAAGATTCTGTACGTCCAATATTGCCATAGCTTTACACCCTAAAGTAGTTCAGTTTCTTTTCGAGGTAGTTAAAGAGTATCGTCAGTATACCGCAGAACAGGAGGTAGAATGCACCGGAATAGAACAGCGGCCAAATGAGCGCGTTTGCGGAAATAAATTCCTGCGCAACCATGATAAGCTCTTTTACCGCGATGATGCGCGCAAGGGAAGTATCCTTGACGAGCGTTATGATTTCGTTGCTCATCGGCGGCACGATGCGTTTGATCACCTGCAACAGCACAACCTTAAAGAATATCTGCGACTTTGTTAAGCCAAGCACCTGTCCCGCTTCGTATTGTCCTTTGGGAATGCTTTCAATGCCGCCGCGAAAGATTTCCGAAAAGTATGCGGCGTAATTGATGATGAAGGCAATCAGTACAGCGGTCAGCCTTGGCAGCGCGGACATTTTCCATAACAGGCCGGGGCCGTAAAAGACGACGATGACCTGCAACATCAGCGGTGTGCCGCGGATGATCCAAACGAACGTGCGGCTTAGCCAGCGAAGCGGCTTAAACTTGCTCATTGAGCAGAAGGAAATCAATAGACCAAGCGGCAGCGCGCAGACAAGCGTGATCATAAAAATCTTGCATGTGAGCGCGAAGCCGGTCAAAAGTTTTTGCGTTACAGTCAGCCAGTCCATGAATTGGGTGAATCCTTTCGTGCAGTCAGGGGACGCTTAATTTATTATCCGGTATTGCTGAAAACAACAGTATGCGGGGCCCGCATCAGTTTGTGACGCGGGTCCCGCGACAGGCGCTTTGCTCTGTCGATTATTGGTTGCTAAGAAGGCTGTCGGTCAGTGCGTACGTTTCCGCGATTGCATTGAGCGAACCGTCCGCGATCAGTTCGTCGATGGCGGCGTTTACCTTTTCAACGGCGCTGCTGCCGACGCGAAGGCCGATTGCATACTCCTCAACCGCGAGTTCCAAACCGTCAACGATCATGAGGTCCGCATAGTCCGTACCTTCACCGACCATGGCCTTTGCCATAACATAGTCGAGCACGGCTGCATCGGCTGTCCCGGCCTTGACTTCCAGCAGAGCGTCCGCCTGCTTCGGAACGGCAACGTAGGTGGCTTTGCTCAGGTTGGCGTCGTCGGCGATTGCGGTCTCACCTGCGGAGCTAATCTCGGCTACGAGGTTTGCGCCAGCTAGGCTCTCGGTGGAGGTAAACGTCGCGGCATTGTCGGCCTTGATGACGACTACCTGCATGTTCTTGATGTAGGATTCGGAGAACGCCATGTTCTGCTTGCGCTCTTCGGTAACGGTCAGGCCGTTCCAGATGCAGTCAATGCTCTTTGCGGCAAGCTCCACTTCCTTGGTATCCCAGTTGATTTCCACGAATTCCGGTGTGACGCCGATCTTTTCGCAAACGGCCTTTGCAAATTCGGTTTCAAAGCCGATCAATTCGCCGTTGGCATCATAGTAGTTCATCGGCTCAAAAATGGTGATGCCGATCAGCAGGCTGCCTTTATCGCTGATATAGGCCCAATCGTCGTCGGCGGGCGCTTCAGCTGCGGGTTCGGCAGCAGGTTCGGCTGCGGGCTCGGCGGCCGGGGCAGCAGGTTCTGCAGCGGGTTCAGCCGCAGGGGCTGCGGGTTCAGCGGCGGGCGCGGCGGCGGGTGCTGCGCAGGCAAAGCACAGGGTGAGCATCAGGGCTGCAAGTACGATGGCAATCAGTTTTTTCATTTTTATTTCCTCCAATTATTTCTCTTCGCTTTCGTTATTTAGGACTTTACCACTTTAGCATAATAAAGTCAATAGTTTTACGAAACTTTTTTGCGGTTTTTTTTGTAACTTTCCATCCGATTCCCATCACGAAAAGTTTACATGATATCGAAAATCGCTTCATAAACATATGCTATACTGCCAAGCGTTGAACTTGAGGAGGGAATGCCCTATGAGAAAGATTGTTGCAACAACGATGGCAATTCTGTTTGCGCTGTGCGCATTTTTGCCTGCGTCGCTTGCGGACAGCGGGGATCAGCGCATAACGATGGGTGCGGATCTGACCGGAACGCAGCGCGCGGCAATATATTCCGACTTTGGCGTTAAGGAAGGCGATGTAGAGGAACTGACCGTAACCAACGCCGAGGAGCGCGCCTATTTGGAAGGTCTTGTACCCGAAAAGAAAATCGGAAGCGTTGCGCTGAGCTGTATTTACATCAAGATGCTGCCGGAGGGAGAGGGGCTGCATGTTGACTTGCATAACATTAATTATTGTACGGCGGACATGTATGTCAACGCGCTCAATACCGCTGGCATCAAGGATGCAAACGTGATTGTATCCGCACCGTACCCGGTGTCCGGCACCGGCGCGCTGACCGGCGCCTATAAGGCGTATGAGGACATCACGGGCTCTACCTTGAATTCTCTTGCCAAGGAGCTTGGCGCGGAGGAGCTTGTGGTAACGGGCGAGCTTGCGGAATATATCGGCAGCGAAGACGCCGCGGCTATGATCAAGGAACTGAAGGGCATGCTGGATCAGACGCAGGGCATGACGGACGATCAGGTACGCGAGGAAATCAATAAGCTTGCCGCCGCGTACAACGTTAGCGTTACCGCTTCGCAGGTGAATCAGGTGTTGTCCCTTGTCCGCAAATTTGAGGGACTTGACGAAAATCAGCTGCAAGAGCAGCTTGTCGGCTTTGCCAAGACTGCGCAAAACCTGAGCAAGGCGGGGGAGACGGTAAGCAAAGTGTATGAAAACGTAAAGGGATTCTTCGCGTCGGTCGGCAGCTTCTTCTCCGGCATTTTCGGGAAGAAGAGCTAAATATACCTGCTTGATCAAGGATACGACATGAGCGGCTCTTGCGGTCGCTCATTTTTATACTACGATATGCGATTCAACTTACGGTGTTGTTTCGCTTCTGTAAAATGTGGTAGTATATACAGTATGAAGAACGAGTAAAGGAGATAAGGGTATGAACGAGACAATACGGAATTTGATGGAAAGACGGTCCATTCGCAAGTATAAGAACGAACAGATTCAGGATGCGGAACTGAAAGCGATTCTGGAAGCGGGGCAGTACGCGCCTACGGCAAGCGGCCGGCAATCGCCCGCGATGGTGGTCGTACAGGACGAAAAGCTAATCCAGAAGCTTGCAAAGCTGAATGCGGACGTTATGGGAAGCGACGGAGATCCGTTTTATGGCGCGCCGACCGTCGTAATCGTGTTTGCGGATAGCGACCGCAAAACGTATGTCGAGGACGGCTCGCTTGTTATGGGTAACCTGCTCAACGCTGCGCATGCCATCGGGGTGGATTCCTGCTGGATTCACCGCGCAAAGGAAGTCTTTGCGAGCGAGGAGGGGAAGGCCCTCATGCGCGAATGGGGTTTAACCGATAATTACGTGGGCATTGGCAACTGCATTCTGGGATATCGCGACTGCGAGTACCCGGAGGCGGCGCCGCGCAAGGCGGATTATGTTCGCTTTGCAAAGTAACGGGACATGTAAAGGACTTGACATATAAATAGGAAGCAGGAAGGCCGGGGGATACTCCGGCCTTTTTCTATGTATGGACTTCAGTCAGTGCCGCCGCAGGCGGCGCAGAAACCCACCCGCTATGC
>CAYPLG010000098.1:0-9044 GCA_964411535.1 uncultured Oscillospiraceae bacterium | reverse complement strand
ACTGCGCGGCGTGGATATGTTCGACTGCGTGCTGCAAACGCGCATCGCGCGAAACGGCCTTGCGCTGACGCGCACCGGCCGGAAAATGCTGCGCAACCAAACCTTTGCGCATGACCACAGCGTCATTGAGGAAGGCTGCGGATGCTACGCCTGCCGGAGCGGCTTTACGCGCGCATATATCCGGCACCTTGTCAAGGAAAAGGAAATCCTCGCAGCGCAGCTTATTACCATGCACAATCTGCATTTTTCGCTCCAGCTGATGGCCGACGTCCGGCAGGCTATCCGGGAGGATCGCTACGGCGACTTTGCAAAGGAACTGCTTGCAGGGGGAATTTACGATTGAAGCGCTTTCTCTGTCAAACGGAGCGGGACACCGCGCAGCTTGGCGCCCGCCTTGCCCTGCTGCTGGAAACGCCCGCATGCGTCGCCCTCTACGGCGATCTGGGCTCCGGCAAAACCGCGCTTGTACAGGGCGCGGGCAGCGCGCTGGGCGTCAGCGGCATGACCAGCCCGACCTTTACCATTGTACACGAGTATGAGAGCATGCCGCCGCTTTACCACTTTGACGCATACCGGCTTGCGGACGGCGACGCGTTGCTCGACATCGGCTTTTCGGATTACTGCAAGCGCGACGCGCTCCTTTTTATCGAGTGGGCGGAGCTTGTAGAGGACGCGCTGCCAACGGAGCGGCTCAATATCATGATCACCGGCAGCGGCAGTGACACGCGGGAAATTACCCTTGTTCCCGTTGGCGCACGATACGAAAGGATGGTGCAGGCGCTATGCTGATTCTTGCTGCGGATACCTCCTGCCATGTCGCATCCGCCGCGCTTATTCGCGACGACGTCTGCCTACAGGAGCTTTTTGCCCCAACCGACAAAAAGCATGCGGAAACCGCATTGCCGCTTATTGAAAAGCTTTTGTCCGACACGGAAACGCCGCTTGCCGATATTGACCTTTTTGCGGTGAACGTCGGGCCGGGGTCCTTTACGGGTGTGCGCATCGGGGTATCGATACTAAACGCCATGGCGTTTGCGACCGGCAAAGCCATTGTCCCGGTGGACGCGCTCCGGACACTATACGAACCGTTTGCGGATACG
Source organism: uncultured Oscillospiraceae bacterium (assembly GCA_964411535.1). Lineage (GTDB taxonomy): Bacteria > Bacillota > Clostridia > Christensenellales > CAG-138 > CAYPLG01. The sequence continues at coordinate 7,944 of CAYPLG010000098.1, read as the reverse complement.
CAGGAGCGCGTTTGCGCGATCATCGACGCGGGCAACGGCAACGCCTACGCCGCGCAGTATGCAGCCGGCGGCACGATTGCCGCACCCGATGCGGTGGTTACGGCGGACTATATGGCTTCGCTCCCGGGCGGCACGCGCGTGACGGGCGACGTCGGGGGCGATAAGGCATATCCTACCGCAAGGCTTGTCGGCCTCGCGGCGGCAAGGCGACCGGAATCCGCCTCTGGCGATGCAAAGCCCATGTACCTTCGCCCCTCGCAGGCGGAGCGTATGTGGAAGCTGCGGCAGGAGGCGAAGCGCAATGGATGCTGACATCCGCCCAATGACGCGGCGCGACGTGCCAAACGTGCACGACATCGAATGTATCTGCTTCCGCTCGCCATGGTCGAAAATGGCCCTGCTTGGCGAACTGCGCAACGACGTCGCGCACTACCATGTGTTGGAGCAGGACGGCAAGATCGCCGGCTACGCGGGCATGTGGGTGCTTTTCGAGGAAGCGCATATTACAAACGTCGCAGTGCTGCCGGAATACCGATGCCGCGGCAACGCCACGCGGCTTATGCTATCCATGATGGAAAGCGCAAGCCTGCTCGGCGCAACGTCCATGACGCTGGAGGTGCGCGAAAACAACTTGCATGCGCAGCACATGTATGCAAAGCTGGATTTTGCGCAGAACGGCTATCGCCCGCGTTACTACAGCGACACCGGCGAAGGCGCGCTTTTATTATGGAATACCGATATTCAAAATACACTGAAAACCAACGGGAGGACAACGGCACATGACACTCTATGAAGACTGGCAGGCACTTGCGCAGCAGGAACGCACACAGGAAGAATACGACGCCTACTGGAGCGCATACTTCGAGAAGGAGACGGAAGCCTATAAGCGCATCCTCTCCGAAAAAATTGACAAGCTCTCCGGCACGCTTGCGGAGATTTCCGACCGGCTCGCGCTTACGCCGGTGGAAACCGCCGGTTTCTTCGACGGCATCAACACAAGCCTGATCGAGGAAGTCAACCTCGACGCGCTTGACCCGGAAACCAACATTTGCGCGCAGATCGATTTTGAGAAGCTCTACTACAACATGCTAAAGGCCAAGGCGCCCTGGCTCTACGGCCTGACGGAATGGGACGGCGTCCTGCCGGAGGAACGCCGCCACGCCATCACGAAGCAGTTTAAGGGCGACCAGATATTCCATGCCGAAAAAGTCGTCAGCAGGAACGACCCCTGCCCCTGCGGAAGCGGCAAAAAGTACAAAAAATGCTGCGGTGCGGCCAAGTAACGCCGCACATAAAGGGCAAAGAATCCATCAGCGGGTACGCAGCCATTTCGTTGCGCACCCGCTTTCGTTACTCACCTGATTCTGTGTGCCGCCCTACATCCAGCCGATGCAGCCGAATATAATCAGCAGCAGCAAATCGACGCCGAATATAACGCCCAGCGTCAGGAACTGGTGCTTGCGCTGCTTCATATCGTGCACAAGGAACGCCATCGTAAAGAACGGGCAGTACCCAATCAGCCAGACAAGCCACGGGCAGCTCCGGCTCCACCATGCATACTCCCACGTAAGGATGCCGCAGTAGTTTAAGAAGCATTCGATGATGACCGCGAGCGTCGTGTACAGCACCACGTAGAATACGCGGTTGTTCACGCCGAGTATCTTTTTCTTGGGGTCCTCCGGCAGGCTGTTGCAGGTTGCAATGCCCATCAGCGCAAACATAAAGGATATCTCGATATTGTAACCGATCAATAGCAGCAGCGCCGTGTCGCCAACACCCATCGGCGTGCCCCAGACAGGCGCAAAGCCCGTTGCGTGAAAAACAATGCTGTTCCAGATTTCGTTGAACAGGTCCATGCCCCAAAGCGCCGCCGCGCCAAGAACGACATTGTAATTTTTCCGTTTGAGCTCGCCGTAGTAGAAGCACATGACAATCAGCAGCAGCGGTACGACATACCACTTCATCGTTGCCTGCGGATTGCGCAGAATCTCCATCGCACTTTGCGAATAGTCGGACATATGCATACCTCCCATCACCCTGTTTCTAAAAGCAGCCAAGTACACAGTACATCGTTGTCCCTGCGCGTGTCAATCACAAAATAGCGCTCTGTGAAAGACGCCTTGCGCGGCGGGTAACCCGCCGCTACGCGCTATCCGTCGCGCTCCCCTTCCCAAAACGCAGTTAACGCGGCACGAATGGCGTCTGCGCTTTTGACAAGCTGCGGCTTCCATGCGGCGGGCAGCAACGCGCGATATTCCGCGCTACCGTATCGACTGTCCAGCAAAAGCAGCGCCCCCCGGTCGCTCTCTGTGCGTATAATCCTCCCGGCCGCCTGCAACACCTTGCCGATGCCCGGATACAGATACGCATAGCGATAGCCGTCCTCATATTTCCGCGCATAAACGGCCTTCAGCACATCGCGCGAAAGGCAAAGCTGCGGCAGGCCTACGCCGACAACAACCGCGCCGCAAAGGCGGTCGTCCGGCAGGTCGATCCCCTCGGCAAACACGCCCCCCATGACGGCCAGTCCAACCGTAACGCCGCTCGGATTCGGCTGCAATTGCGACAGGAACGCCGCCCTCTCGGCGTCATCCATCTCCGTTTGCTGCGTAAAAAGGTGTGCGGACGGCAGCCGCTCCGTCAGCATCGGATGAACCGCCGCAAGATACGCATGCGAAGGCAGAAACACCAGATAATTGCCGTTTTCCCGCGCCAGCGCAAACGCCGCAATCGCATCCGCCACTTCGCCCATCGTCTGCATCCGCGCCTTATAGCGCGTATCAACCGGCATATGCAGTACGGCCAGGTTCTCCGGCGGAAACGGAGATGGCAGCGCAAGCATTGCCGCGCCTTCCGACAGTCCGCACAGGTTCCGATAGAAGGTATGCGGCGTCAGCGTCGCGGAAAACAGCACCTCGCTTCTGCATTTTTTGTATACCTCCGCAAGGCGGTCCGCCGCGTCCGCGCAGAACAGCGTAATGCGGCGCGTCGTCTTCCCTCCCTCGTACAGCGTCAGATAGCTCTCGTCATACTGCCGAAGAATGTATTGAAAGGCGGACAGTGAAAACAGCAGCTGCCGCGCCTGTTCCGTGTCCGCATGCACCTCCTCGGCGGAAAGGTTCGCAATCGCTTCCTCTACGTCCGGTAGCAACTGCTCCGGCGCGCTCTCGCTTGCACCGGGGATCTCCCTTTCGGAAAAACAATCTGCAATCGCCCCCATGAGCCTCGTCAGGCTCCGGTACAGCGGCGACTTTCTATGCTGCCGCGGCACGGAGCGCCGTACGCCCGCTACGTCGATCAGCGCCAGCGCAGCCGTGTACATTCCACGCGCGCGGTCCGGCAGGTTATGCGCCTCATCAACAAGCAGCACATATGGGTTCTTTCGCTGCGTAAAGAATCGCTGTAAGCGCACCCTTGGGTCAAATGCGTAGTTGTAGTCGCCGATGATCGCGTCACAAACGGAAGACAAGTCCAGCGAAAGCTCGAACGGGCAAAGAAAATGCCTGGCCGCCAGCCGCCGGATTGCCTCGCGCGTATACAGCCCGCCGGTCCGGCAAACCTCGTCCAGCGCCCCGTTGAGCCGGTCATAGTATCCCTCCGCACATGCGCACATCCCCTCCCGGCAGATCGGATGCGGATGTATGCACATCTTTTCCTTTGCGGAAAGCACCACACATCTTAGCTCCGGAATCGCAAGCAGGGTAACGGCTGCAACCGCCGCATCCTGCTGCGTCGTTCGCGCAGTCAGGTAAAAGATCTTCTCCGCATGCCCTTCCCCCATGGCCTTCAGGGCGGGAAACAGCACGGCCATCGTCTTTCCCGTACCGGTCGGCGCCTGCGCCATCAGCGCCGTCTTCTTGTAAACGGCGTAATACACCTGCGACGCAAGCGCATGCTGCCCGTCACGAAACGTCTCGTACGGAAACGGCATCGTCCGAACCGCGTCCCGAAGCGTGCACGCATGCGCATAATCCGCTTCCAACCGCGCAAGATACCGCCCCGTGAGGTCGGTGAAAAACGAAGCCAGCGCCTCCTGCGTCTCGCTTTGCGTAAAGTAAAAGACCTCTCCCGTTCCCAGATGGAAATATGTCAGGCGGACATCGATCTGCGCAATGTTGTTCTTCTTACAAAATAGATACGCATAGCATTTCGCCTGCGCCCAATGCTGCGCCTTGCCGCCATGCAGGCTCTCCTCGGATGCGTATGTGGTTTTCATTTCCTCAATGCAGGATTCTCCATACAGGCGGTCAATGCGGCCGTATACCAATAGCGTGATGTTCTCCGAACAGACCGTCCCGCTGACGACAACCTCGTTTTGCGCGCCCTCCGCCGGAACCGATTGCAGCGCGCGATGCGCCTCCGCCCCCTCCAGCATGCGCTGCGCGGACGCCACCGGCGATATGCTGCCGCTAAGAAGGATTGTCTCGACCAATGTTCGCACTGCGACGCGCTGTTTCTTCAATACTGCCTCCGTCTGCTGCATGGTTATTTACGATTATACCACGGTTCTCCCGATATTCGAAGGCCGCGGCGCAATACGCAAACAGGAGCCGTTTCGTCAACGACTCCTGTTACCGCTATCGAATTGCAGCGCGCCGCTACCGCTCCTCGCGGAAGTACGGCAAGCCCAGCTTGGCCGGCGGCTGGTCTTCATGACGATGGCGCATTGCCACCGCAACGAGCACAACGATCGTAACCACGTACGGAAGCATCTTGAAAAGCTCCATCGAACGGCGGGACAAGCCCGGCAGATAGAAGAACAGCCAGGAAAGCAAGCCGAACAGGTATGCGCCCCAGATCGTGCGCAGCGGCTTCCAGCTTGCAAAGATAACCAGCGACAGCGCCAGCCAGCCCAGGCCCTCTATTGCACCCGCGCTGTCCCACGTGCCTTTCATGTAATCCATGACATAATACAGTCCGCCAAGGCCGGAAACACCCGCGCCGACGCATGTAGCCATGTACTTATACAGCGTAACGTTGATGCCCGCAGCATCCGCAGTCGCCGGGTTCTCGCCAACCGCGCGAAGGTTCAGGCCCATGCTCGTACGGTTCAAAAACCACGTAAGCAGAATGGCCAACACAATCGCAACATAGACAAGGAATCCGTAATCAAACAGCACGTCGTCAATGATGCCCCATCCGTTGGTAAAGCCGATATCCTTCCGGAAAGCCGCGCTCGTTACCGCAACGGAAATCTGTCCGACGCCGCCTGCAAGCTTGTTGAGCGAGCCTCCGAAGAAGTTCGCAACGCCGCCGCCGAAAATGGTCAGCGTAAGGCCGGTTACGTTCTGATTGGCACGTAGCGTAATCGTCAAAAACGAATAGATCAGGCCGCCGAGCATCGCCGCAAGAATCGCGAACACGACCGCGATGATCACGCATACGGCAGGCGAAGGATTGGGCGTGGACGATTCGTAGAAGAACACGCCGATCAGGCCCGCAATCCCGCCAAGGTACATGATGCCCGGAACGCCCAGATTCAAATTGCCGGACTTTTCCGTCAGCACCTCGCCAATCGCGCCAAACAGGATGACCGTACCGAATATAACAGCCGCCTGTATCAGGGAGATGATCTGTGTCATTCTGCCTCCTCCTTCTGCTTCCTGCTGCGGAATTTGACCTTGTAGCTAATGAAGAATTCGCTGCCGAGAATGAAGAAGAGGATGATACCCGTGATCATTTCGGATACGAAGTCGTTGAGCTCATATCGCGAAGCAATCTCCATTGCGCCCTTTTCAAGGAAGACAATCAACGCAGAGATCAAGATCATGACAAACGTATTGAACTTGGCCAGCCACGCCACAATAATGGCGGTGAACCCTCGCCCGCCTGCGGTGGAGGTGGAAATCGTGTGTCCCGCACCGGCAACCGTCAAAAAGCCGGCAAGGCCGCAGATCGCACCGGAGATCGCCATCGAGCGGATGATGACCTGCTTGACGTTGATCGCCGCATAGCGCGCGGTATTCTCGCTCTCGCCGACAACGCCGATCTCATACCCCTGCTTGCTGTACTTGAGGTAGAGATACATGCCGACCGCAACCACCATAACAATCAATACGTTCAGCACATACTGCTCGCCAAAGATCGGCGGGAACCAGCCCATGCGCGTGTTCGGGTTGATGATGCCGACGCTGCTGCTGCCATAGGGATTCTCCCACAGCGCGACAAAATAGCTTGTCAGCTGTATGGCTATATAGTTCATCATCAATGTAAACAGCGTTTCGTTGGTGTTCCACTTCGCCTTGAATATACCGGGAATCACGCCCCATATACCGCCGGCAAGAATCGAAGCAACCGCCATAATGACAAGCAGCAATGCGTTCGATGTAATCCCGCTGCCCTTGACAAGGTTGATCATAAGCCCCGCCGCGGCAACGCCGCCGACAAGAATCTGCCCCTCCGCGCCAACGTTCCAGAATCGCATCTTGAACGCCGGCGCAAGGCCAACCGCAATGCAGAGCATCATCATGATGTCCCGAATCGTCACCCACGCGCGCTTGTTCGTGCCGAATGCGCCCTCAAACATCGTTGCGTATACCTTGATCGGGTTCAGCTTTACAATGGCATAGATGATAAACCCGCAGATAATCAACGAAATCAGGATTGCAATCAGCCGCACGCCGATCGATTGCCAAAGCGGCATCGAATCCCGCTTGGATATCCGGACAAACGGCTCTTTTCCTTCGTTTTTCATGCGTCTGCCTCCTTCCCCAAGTGTGTCATAAGCAGACCCACTTCCTCTTTGGTGGTGTTGCGCCCGTCCACAATGCCGCTAACCTGGCCGGCGCACAGCACAAGAATCCGGTCGCACAGCTCCAGCAGTACGTCAAGGTCCTCGCCAACATACACGACTGCCGTGCCCTTTTGCTTTTGCTCGTTGAGCAGATGATAGATCGTATACGACGTGTTGATGTCCAAGCCGCGCACTGCGTAAGCGGACATGAGCAGCTTGGGCTGCAACGCGATTTCGCGCCCGACCAGCACCTTCTGCACATTGCCGCCGGAAAGGCGGCGCACCGCTGTGGAAAGCCCCGGCGTAACGACCTCCAGCTCCTTGACGACCTCCGTTGCAAGGTCGCGCGGCGCCTTTCGGTCGGTAAAAATGCCCTTGCCGTTCTGATAGCTTCTCAGCATCATGTTGTCCGGCAGGTCCATGCTGCCAACCAGACCCATGCCGAGCCGGTCCTCCGGCACGAACGCAAGCGCAACGCCAAGATGCTTGATCTCCCGCGGCGTTTTGCCGACAAGGTCGACCTCTCTGCCGTCGCGGTCCTTATACAGGATGTGCGACCCTTCGGAAATGGGCTGCAAGCCGGCAATCGCCTCCAGCAGCTCCTTCTGGCCGCTGCCGGAAATACCGGCGATGCCAAGAATCTCGCCGCCATTGACCGTAAATGTTACGTTGTTCAGCTTTTTTACGCCTTCCACGTCCAGCACCGTAAGGTTTTGTACGCGCAGGCACTCCGTGACGTTAACAGCCTCCGGGCGGTCAATATTGAGCGACACGGCACGGCCTACCATCATGTCGGTAAGCTCCTGCGGGCTGGTGTTGCACGTTGCGATATCGCCTATATACTTGCCTTTCCGAAGCACTGCAACGCGGTCGGAAATCGCCATAACCTCATGCAGCTTATGCGTAATAATGACGATGGACTTGCCGTCGTCCTTCATATTGCGCATCACCGCGAAGAGCTTGTCCGTTTCCTGCGGGGTCAAAACAGCCGTCGGTTCGTCAAGTATTAAAATGTCTGCGCCGCGGTAGAGCACCTTGACAATTTCCAGCGTCTGCTTTTCGGACACGGACATATCATAAACTTTTTTATCCGGATTCACCACAAATCCGTAACGGTCGCAAATATCCTTCACCGCTTCGCGTACGCCCTTCAAGTCCACAAGCGCATGCTCATTCAAACCGAGAATAATGTTCTCGGCGGCGGTAAGCAC
>CAYPLG010000097.1:0-9195 GCA_964411535.1 uncultured Oscillospiraceae bacterium | reverse complement strand
AGGCAGGAGTAAGGAGGCAGCTATGGTTACGTTTGAAGGTTACGAAAGAAGAATCGACAAGATCAACGCCGTCCTCAACGAGTACGGTATTAAGGATATCGAAGAAGCCAAGGCGATTTGTGATGCAAAGGGCGTCGACCCGGCCGCAATCGTAAAGGGCATTCAGCCCATCGCGTTTGACAACGCTTGCTGGGCATACACGGTCGGCGCGGCAATTGCGTTCAAAAAGGGCGTCAAGAATGCAGCGGAAGCCGCCGAGGCTATCGGCATCGGCTTGCAGTCCTTCTGCATCCCCGGCTCCGTGGCGGACCAGCGCAACGTTGGCTGCGGACACGGCAATCTCGGCGCGATGCTGCTTCGCGAGGAAACCAAATGCTTCGCTTTCCTGGCCGGTCATGAGAGCTTTGCCGCGGCGGAAGGCGCAATCGGCATCGCCCGCACGGCAAACAAAGTGCGCAAAACGCCGCTACAGGTCATTTTGAACGGCCTTGGCAAAGATGCGGCATACATTATCTCCCGCATCAACGGCTTTACGTTCGTGGAAACGGATTACGACTATAAGACCGGCGCGCTCAACATCGTCTCCACCAAGGCGTTCTCCGACGGTGATCGCGCAAAGGTACGCTGCTACGGCGCCGACGACGTCAATGAAGGCGTCGCCATTATGCGGCATGAGAACGTGGACGTTTCCATCACCGGCAACTCCACGAACCCGACCCGCTTCCAGCATCCCGTTGCCGGTACGTATAAGAAGTGGTGCGTCGAAAACGGCAAAAAGTACTTCTCCGTTGCCAGCGGCGGCGGTACGGGCCGTACGCTCCATCCGGACAACATGGCGGCAGGCCCCGCTTCCTATGGCCTTACCGATACCATGGGCCGTATGCATTCCGACGCGCAGTTCGCGGGTTCGTCCAGCGTTCCGGCGCATGTCGAAATGATGGGCTTGATCGGCATGGGCAACAACCCCATGGTCGGCGCGACAGTCGCAATCGCAGTTGCCATCGCGCAGGCAATCTAACGCAGTCATCATGTACGAAGCGGCTCATCTATGCATTTTGCAGCGGATGAGCCGTTTGCGTATGGATCGCAACATAAGGAGATTTCAGTATGGAGGCTACCATTGTTCGAGAACCCAAAGGCGGCCCGGACGTCATTTTTATCGGCACGCCGGAGATGGAAAAACATCTGCTGCTTGCCGGGGACCATCTATCCGTTCGCGGATTTACCGCGCGCATCGTCACGCTGCCGCCGGACGTTTGCCGGTTGGACGCGCTTGACAATACGGAGCGCGAGCGCATATGTACAGGCGGCGCGCCTTACATCTGCATTCCGGAAAGCGAACGCCTGCTGCAAGCAGACGCCGCCACAATCGCAAACGCAGCGTTAAAGGAGATACAAGCATGATTTTTCATTCCGTACTGGATACCATCGGCAACACCCCCATGGTCGCGCTTACCCGCTATTGCAATCGTCTTGGCATTTCCGCCGAGCTCTTTGCAAAATGCGAAAGCCGCAATCCCGGCGGCAGCGCCAAGGATCGCGTCGCATTATCCATGATTCGCGCGGCGGAGGCAGACGGCTCGCTGCAACCCGGCGGCACGATCATCGAAGCAACCAGCGGCAACACCGGCATCGGTCTTGGTCTGGCCGCCGCTGTACTCGGCTATCGGGTAATTCTCACAATGCCGGATACTATGAGCATCGAACGCCAAAAAATCCTTGCCGCATTCGGCGTAGAAATTGTCCTGACGGAAGGCAAGCGCGGCATGAACGGTGCAAACGAAGCGGCGGAGAAGCTGCTTTCGGAAATCCCAGGCAGCATGCGCATGTTCCAGTTTGAGAACCCGGCTAATCCCGAAGCGCACTTTGATTCCACCGGCCCGGAGATATGGGCCGACACAAACGGCGCGCTGGATGCATTCGTTGCAACCGTCGGCACAGGCGGCACATTAACCGGAACGGCACGTTATCTTCGGAAGCAGAATCCTCAAATCGGGATTTTTGCCGTCGAACCCTCCGAATCCCCGCTGCTGTCAGAGGGGCGCGCAGGCGCGCACGGCATACAGGGTATCGGCGCGAACTTTGTACCTGCCAATTATGACGCTTCGCTCGTTACCGAGGTCATTACTGTATCGACGCAGGAAGCGATTGCGCACGCAAAGCTGCTTATGACAAGCGAGGGGATCCTATGCGGCATTTCCTCCGGTGCGGCAGCCTGCGCGGCATATAAGCTCGCCATACGGGAAGGGATGCAGCATAAGCATATTGTATTGCTGCTTCCGGATACAGGCGAACGATATCTCTCCACGGATTTGTTCAAATCATGAACTTTATTTGACAGCAAATAGATACCTCTTGCAAAAGCATGCCTGTTTATGTAAGATGTAGCCTTAGGAGTCAATTTGCATGAACATATATGAAACCTTTCAAGTGATGCGCAGCGCATGGCGTCGTTTTTGCAAGCGATGCAAGCGCGACGCACGCTCAAAATTGAAGCGGTTCCTGCGCGCCTGCTATGGTCTTGGCGCGCCAATGTGCATTTTCCTTGCGTCCGTTACCGTTATTGTTATTATCGGCGTTGTGCTGATTATCACCATCCCTACAAAGCGAAAGAAAGAAGCCGCAGCATACGCAGAGTTTCTGGCGGCCATAGTTACCCCTACGCCATTGCCTACCGCAACCCCTTCTCCGACGCCTTCCCCTACGCCCGATCCGTCCGAATCCTGGGTTACGCGCGGGGCAAAGGGAGAACTTGTCATCGACATTCAAACACGGCTAATGGAGCTTGGTTATCTTGCCATTGACGAGCCGACCAGCAATTTTGGCGAAGCTACGCAATCCGCCGTCAAGTTGTTCCAACGGCAGCACGACTTACAAATGGACGGCATTGTCGGGGCGCAGACACAGACGCTCCTGTTTTCCGAAGAAGCAAAGGCCTATGTCATGCTTGCCGGTATGGAGGGTGACGACATTGAATCTTTTCAGCGGCAGTTGGAGGAACTTGGCTATCTGGAGGACAACCAGATTACCGGCTATTACGGCGACGTAACAACGGAAGCGGTCAAGTATTTTCAGCGGCGCAATCACCTTACGCAGGACGGTAAAGCGGGTGAAAAAACGTTGGAAACCCTCAATACGGAAGACGCCCGTCCAACGTACGTTATGGAGCAAGAGCTTGTAAAGAAGGCTAAAGCCGCCGCCAAGGCCGCAAAAGCCAAGACGCCTTCCGGCCGAATCGATAAGCTGATCGCAATTGCCGCAAAACAGGTCGGCAAGCCGTATATCCTTGGTAAAAGCGGTCCGAGCGCCTTCGACTGCTCCGGCCTTGCCTACTATTGCCTCCGCGAAGCCGGCGTTTACTGCCGTCGCCTGAACGCAAAAGGCTTTAGCAACATGTCCAGCTGGACCAAGGTATCCAGCATGAGCGCGCTGAAACGCGGCGATCTGATTTTCTTTAAGTCGGACGACTCCAAGTCCGTCGGTCATGTCGGTATCTACATTGGCAGTGGCACCATGATCGACGCATCAAGCTCCAACGGCAAGGTTATGAAACGCAGCAGCACCGGCTCGTGGAGCAAGCGCAACTTTGTCTGCGGACGCAGACCCATTGAATAATCCGTTACCGGGAGGCGCCACCTATGGCATTTGATTACAAAAAGGAATACAAGGAATTCTATCTTCCCGCAAAGAAGCCGGAGATTATTGAAATCCCCGCCATGCCGTTTGTCGCCGTTCGCGGCTCCGGCAACCCCAACGAGGAGGACGGCGCCTATTCTCACGCCGTAAGCATTCTGTACGCCATCTCCTACACCATCAAAATGAGCAAAATGGGCGATCACCGAATCGACGGGTACTTTGACTATGTTGTGCCGCCGCTCGAAGGGCTTTGGTGGATGGACGACGGGCGGCCGGGCGTGGATTATTCCAACAAAAGCGGCTTCTGCTGGATCTCTATGATTCGTCTGCCGGAGTTTGTAACGCAGGATGAATTTAACTGGGCGCAGGAGGAAGCTGCACGTAAGAAAAAGCTTGACACCGCAAGCGCAGAGTATTTTTCCTATCATGAGGGCTTATGCGTACAATGCTTGCATATCGGCCCATACGACGACGAACCTGCAACCATTTCCGCAATGCAGGCATACGCTGCGGAGCACGGGTATACGGAAGACTTTACGAACGGCCGCATGCATCATGAAATCTACCTTGGCGACCCTCGCAAAATATCCAAAGATAAGCAGCGTACGGTTATTCGGCATCCGGTTATTCCACAATAAACGAACGCATTTTGCGTCCGCTCACATCCTATGATATAATAAACACAGGTAAGTATGAACCCGTCTACAATCAAATACGGTATAGGAGGCAGCAAATGAAGGTAAAGAGTATCGATACAATAAAAGGTTGTCTCTTTGGCGGCGCAATCGGCGACGCATTGGGATATGCGGTAGAGTTTTCCAATATTGAACAAATTCGGGAACAGTACGGCAGCACCGGTATCCAATCGTTGCAGCTTGTCGATGGCAAAGCGCTCATCAGCGACGATACGCAGATGACACTGTTTACCGCAAACGGTATTTTGACCGGCATGACGCGCGAGCACTTGACCGGAGAGCGTCGTCCCATGCTTCGGTATCTGCACTGCGCCTACATGGATTGGCACAGGACGCAGCGCTTGGTTCCGCGCGGAGAAGCAGGCGCCGTTAACAGCTGGATCTATCACGATAAGCGTATGCACAGCGTCCGCGCGCCGGGCGGCACATGCCTTCGTTCCCTGGCAAGCGGCGTGATGGGCACGATAGAGCACCCGATCAATACAAGCAAGGGCTGCGGAGGCGTTATGCGTGTATCCCCCATCGCCCTGTACTTTGACCCGGCGCATTACAGCATCCATGATATCGACATGCTTGGCGCGCGCAGTGCCGCGTTGACACACGGCCATCCGCTCGGCTTTATATCCGCTGCGGCGCTCGTGCACATGATTAACAGTATCGCATACGGTGATTTTACCGGCGACGACGCATTATATGCTGTTGTCGAAGACTGCATCCAGGCACTTTCCGATACGTTCGGCGAGTATGAAAAAACCGCAAAGCTGCAAGCCCTGCTAACAAACGCTATCGAGTTAAGCCGCCAGAATATTGCCGATACAAGCGCCATCGCCACGCTTGGAGAAGGATGGATTGCAGAGGAAGCGCTTGCCATAGCCGTCTACTGCTCGTTGAAATACCATAATGCCTTTGAAAAAGCGTTGATCGCCTCCGTCAACCATAGCGGTGATTCCGATTCTACGGGTGCGATCACCGGCAGTATCCTTGGCGCTTATCTTGGCTACGACAGCATACCAAACAGCATGGTCGACGATCTGGAGCTTTTCGACGTGATTCGTGAGATTGCGGAGGATCTTTATCTTGACAGCGCCAACGACGACATCTCACACTGCCGTACGGACGAATGGCAGCGGAAATATGTAAAGGCGGATTTTAAGCTTTAACCGTTGAAATACGCATCCCGGTTTCGTGTTTCAAAGCAACGCATATCCTTTATGCGTTGCTTGTTTATTTCGCTAAGCTTTTCTGTTTGCGTACTCTTCTCGATTTCAAACTGCGCATATGGCGTAAGTACGTTATACAGCCTCCTGTCGGCATGCAACAGCGTGTATGCCCGTATAAAGCCCGCCTCAGCAAACGTTTCGTCAAATCCGCCGGACGTAAAGTAACAATTTCGCATAGTCATCATAGGTCCGTCATCCAGCGCACCGGTGTTATGAATGATGCCGGTAATCTTTTCCTTCCTTTGCACGCATACGCCGCCGACCGCTCCGACATGCGGGAGCAGCGCATATTCCAGCATGCGCTCAATGGAATCATACGACAGAATTCGCGCGCCCGCAGGCAAGAAAAGCAGCGCCTCGCCGGATGCGCCTGCCGCGGCGTTATTGAGCGCATTCGCAGTGCCCGTACCGGCGGAAAGGCGTACAATTGTGGCTGCATGGTTCTGCTGTAACGCGGCGTAGTACCGCTCCTTCTCCGTCTCAATGCCGCCGCTGTCGGCAATGATCAGCTCCATATGCGGCCAGCAGCTTTGCACTGCGACGGATTCCAGTGTTTTCCGGAATGTGTGCACGCTGCCGTTTCCATAAATAATGACGGATACGCGCGTGTTCAGCGGAACAGCATAGCGCAGTGCAAAGCTGCCCGGCAACGTCCCACGCTCTACCGTAGCGTGTAAACGTCTCCTGTGTATTGCGCTTTTAATGGGTCCAAAGCTTTTGCACGGCGCATCTGCCGCACCGGAACACAGGTTTTCCGCTATGTGCCGGATGCTCTGCGTTCGTTCCGATATTTCCAGCAACAGTGCATAGCGTGCATCCGGCGCAGCGAAAATTTCGTCCGCATGATTCGGTAAAAGATCCTGCCGTATAGCAACAGGCCCCTCCATATAATTTGTGGAAAGCATGGTATCCGGCGACCAGTCCGGCTTTTTTACAAGCTTGCTTTTACCGTCCGGAAAGCGTACCGTATGATCCGCATATAGCAGTCCGGCTTCGCACATCGCCGCTTCCGCGAATGCAGCTTCTGCATTCTCTTGAAGTGTTGCGCCCGGCGCGCATAGTATCCCGTATGTACCGTACATGGTTTGAATCGTCTTCATGTGCTGATTTTGTGCAGATAGAAGTGTTTGCATACCTCGTTGCATTGCCAATTTAATCGGGAACTGTTATAGTATGTGTGAAAATGTACGTTAAGTATGCTACGAAATGCGTATTGGGAGCCCACATGAAAATATGTATCGCCATAATTTACTATGACAACGCCGAGGAAATCCGCGCCTACCTGCAAGCCCTTGCAAATCAGTCATATTGTTCGTCCATAACCGTCATCATGATTGTCAACAAGGGGCTTGCGGCGGATGCGTACACTTTACAGCAAGACGCGGCGATAATCGGCCTGGATGTGTTTGTCGCCGTACCGCAAGCAAATCTTGGTTACTTAAACGGCTTCCTTTACGGCTATGCCGCCTATGTAAAAGAAACGGGAACCACACCGGACTGGGCGATGCTCAGCAATACGGATATCAGCTTTCCCCATCCGGATTTTTTCAGGCAGTTTATGCAGGACGCATACGAACCGGGAATCGGGATTGTGGGGCCCTCCGTGTTGAACCCGAAGTTTTCAGAATACCAAAGCCCGCACAGAATTATACGCAGATCCAAACGCTCATTGCAGATACGCGTACTGCTGTTCAGTATTCCGTTTTTGCGCGGAATGTACGTCCGGCTTGCGGACAGCAAATATAAGCGGCGTAGAACGATCAGGCCGGAAAGCGGGTATGTGTATGAAGTAAACGGCGCGTTCCTTGCGTTTTCAAAAGCGTTCATGGCCTATTTCTCACAGCAGCATTACGGCATGCTGTTATATGGCGAAGAGGTATTTATTGCGGAGCACGCCTTGCGGGCAGGCGTAAAAACCTACTTTGACGCAAGCATCGAGATCATCCACAATGAGCACGCTTCCACGAAACAGATAAACGCAGAAAAAACCGCCAAACTGCTGCGTGATAATCTCCGGTATAACCTGCGCGAATTCTATTAAGCAAATCAATTGCAAAAGAAGCGGCTGCGCAAATGCGCAGCCGCTTTGTTGTTACGTATTTAACCGTTATTTTACTCCGGCAGTACGGCCTGATCCTGAATCTCCTGCGCGGTTTCCGCAAACAATGCGATGGTATCAGCATCAACGAGCTTTTTGATGGTTGCGTTGATCGCTTCCTTCAGCTCCGGGCAATCCTTCGGCAGGGCTACCACATAACCCGCTGCACCTTCGTTGAATACTACGCTCGTAATACCAAGGTCGGGATAGTTCGCGATATAGCTTTCCGCAATCGGCTTTTCCACGATGATAGCGTCCAGCGCGCCGGCCTGAAGCTCGGTAACAAGCTGCGTTACCTTTTTCAGCGCAACCTTCTCCGCGCCTTCCAGCATCGGAAAATAGTCCGTTTCCAACGTGGTGCCAAGCTGCACGCCAACCTTCTTGCCTGCAAAGCTCGTCAGGTCCGTGTACTGATCCGCCTGGGCGGCAAGCGTGAACGCGCACACCTCGTCAATGTAGTACTCATCGGAAAAGTCCATGACTTCCGCACGCTCTTCCGTTGCATTGTACGCTGCCATGATCAGATCGATGGTACCCATCTGCAGCGCGCTGTCAAGACCGGCAAAGTCCATCGCCTCGATCTTCAGCTCGACGCCAATGTCCTTGGCCAGTTCCTCGGCGATATCCATGTCGATGCCAGCATACTCCATGCTGCCATCCGCGCTCGGCACGACAAACTCATACGGCGGATAATCCGGCGATGTTCCGACAACGAGCACGCCCGCTTCTTTGATTTGTTCCAGTTTGTTGGCTTCCTTCTTCTGTGCGCAGCCGGTCATCATTGCAAAAACCAGTGCCAGTGCCAATGCGATACAAATTACCTTTTTCATTTTTCTTCCTCTTTCCTTTACTTTTATAATACTTTCGACAGAAACGTTTTTGTACGCTCCTGCGTCGGCTCCGTAAATATCTGCTCCGGCAGACCGTCCTCGACGATATTGCCTCCGTCCATGAACAGCAAGCGGCTACATGCTTCGCGGGCAAAATTCATCTCATGCGTGACCACAACCATGGTCATTCCCTCTTTGGCCAGCCCCTTCATGACGTCGAGCACCTCCCCCACCATTTCCGGATCCAGGGCGCTCGTCGGCTCGTCAAAGAGCATAACGTCCGGTCGCATTGCCAGTGCTCGCACAATGGCGATCCTTTGCTTCTGTCCGCCGGACAGCTGATGCGGCATTGCGTGCGCCCGGTCGGACAGTCCGACACGCTTTAACAGCTCCGTTGCATACGCTTCCGCTTCCTCTCTGCTTTCATGCTTGGTCAGCATGGGAGAAAGCGTAATGTTTTCCATTATGCTGAGGTGGTTGAACAGATTAAACTGCTGAAACACCATTCCCATGCGCTGCCGGTGGCGGTCGATATCCACATGCTTATCCGTAATATCCACGCCTTCGAAAATCACCTGACCGCTTGTTGGCTCCTCCAGCAGGTTCAGGCATCGCAGCAAAGTGCTTTTGCCAGAACCGGAAGGGCCGATGATACCGACGACTTCGCCCTTTGTAATGGTCAAATCGATGCTGTCGAGCGCAACCAGATTCTTAAA
>CAYPLG010000096.1:0-9292 GCA_964411535.1 uncultured Oscillospiraceae bacterium | reverse complement strand
CGCTGCTGCTCGACGGCATCGGCGATACGATTCGGGTTTCCTTGACGGATGATCCCGTACGCGAGGTGGAAACAGGACTGCGCATTCTGCGCGCGCTGCATCTAAGGAAAGACGATATTGAAATTATCAGCTGCCCGACATGCGGCCGTACGCGCGTGAATCTCATGCGCATGGTGGATATACTCAAGGAGCGCCTGCCGAGGCGGCAGGGGTATCTGAAGGTTGCGGTTATGGGCTGCGCCGTGAACGGCCCCGGCGAGGCGGCCGACGCGGATATCGGCATCGCGTTTGGCGACGGAAACGGAATTCTGTTCCGGCACGGGGAGAAGGTTTTCCACGGACCGGCAGACATTGTGATGGATACGCTTATTGAAACCGCGACAGAGATGATACAAAAGCGGTAAAGGAGACGGCGGGAGGATAGCGGGGGTGGAGCAGGGACTCCTGATGGCGCTGCAACAACAGAATATTGATACGGATGCATTGCAGGTTGAAAATGTGGTGCTAAACCGAAAGAGCAATGCCGTTCACATCCGCTTTTTGTGCAGCCGTGAGCTGGACGATGCGGCGCAGTGGCGCGTACTTACCGCGCTCAAAGGCATGCTGCCGGAGCTGCGCGTGCAGGCGGAGTTCCTGCCGGCGTTTACACCGGCAACGGCGCCCGCGCCGGAGAAAAGCGCGCAGACCGTTTCCGCGGCGGCGGAGGCGGTGCGCCCGACCAAGGCCGGCGTAATGGAGAACGGCGCGCGCGTGCTTATGGGAACGTCCATCAAGACCGACAAGCGCGTCCGCATTGCAGACCTTACCGATTCCGAAGCGACGGTGATCATTGAGGGCCGCGTAGTCTCCTTTGAGGAACGCGAAAGCTGGGCCAGCAAGAACGGAAACAATATTTATCGCGCACAGATAAACGTGACGGACGAGACGGATTCGATCTATTGCGCCTGCACGTTTTTTTCGGAGGCGAAGCGCGCGCGGTTTATGGAGCTGCTTGGCGAGGCGGTGAAGGCCGGGGAGCACCTGGCCGTCCGCGGCGTGGCGAAGGTTACGAAGTTCAACAAGGAATTGCAGCTTTACGTCAATGACGTCAACACGGCGAAGGTTACGCTGCGCATGGACGAATCGGAGTTAAAGCGCGTGGAGCTGCATCTGCATACGCGTATGTCCACGATGGACGGGCTTACCGACGTGACGGCGGCGTTCCAAACGGCCAAGCGGTTCGGGCATAAGGCGCTTGCAATCACCGACCATGGCGTTGTGCAGTCCTTCCCGGAGGCGGCGAAGGCCGGCAAGAAAGCCGGCGTCAAGGTGATTTTCGGCGTGGAGGGATATCTGCTGCCGGATGCAAGGCTTGCCGATATGGAGCAGCCGTTTGTCGTGTTCGACCTTGAAACGACGGGGCTGAAGCCGGAGCACGCGGAGATTATTGAGATCGGCGCGGCGAAAATTGTCGGCGGGCAGGCTGTCGACACCTTCCAGACGTTTGTGAACGACGGTACGATCATTCCGACGAACATTACGGAGCTGACCGGCATAACCAATGAAATGCTTGCCGGTGCGCCAAGGCTGCGGGATGTGCTTGGGGATTTTGTAAAGTTTAGCGAAGGATGCGTGCTCGTTGCGCATAATGCGGACTTTGATACCGGGTTTTTGCGCTATCACGGCGCGCGGTTCGGCTATCCGTTTTCCGTTGAGTATGCCGACACGCTGATGCTTTCGCGCTATCTGATGCACGATCTGCATAATCACAAGCTGGACACCGTTTGCGAGGCGCTCCATGTCGAGTTGACGGACCATCACCGCGCGATCGACGACGCAAGGGCGACGGCGGACGTGTTCATCAAGCTGCTCGATCAACTGCGCGCGCTCGGCGTGCATAAGCTGCCCGTGCGGTTCCCCGCCGAGGAAGGGGAGCCAAGCGAAAAGAAGAAGCACCGCACGAACCATATTATTATACTCGCCCAAACGCAGGCGGGCATGAAGAATCTGTACCGCATCATCAGTTATTCGCATCTGGACCATTTTCGGACGCGGCCGGTCATTCCGCGCAGCCTGCTTTCCGTCTACCGGGGCGGGCTTATCGTCGGCTCCGCCTGCGAGCAGGGGGAGCTGTATCAGGCGATCCTGCACGACAAGAGCGAGGAGGAGATCGAGCAGATTGCGTCCTATTATGATTACCTGGAGATTCAGCCGCGCGGCAACAACGCGTTTATGGTGCGAGAGGGAACGGCGACAGAGGAGCGGCTGCTGGATATTAACCGCAAAATTGTAGCCCTTGCGGACAAGCTGGAAAAACCCGTCGCCGCCACGGGCGACGTGCACTTTCTGGAGCCCGGCGACAGCGTATACCGCGAGATACTCATGACCAAGCTCGGTTTTTCGGACGCGGGCGAGCAGGCGCCGCTGTATTATAAGACCACGACGGAGATGTTGCAGGAGTTTGCCTATCTTGGCGAGGATGTTGCGCGGCGCGTCGTCGTTGATACGCCGAATGCGATTGCCGACATGTGCGATACCCTGAAGCCTTTCCCGGACGGTACGCATGCGCCGGAGATTCCGGATGCGGAGAACATCCTCCGGAATATGGCCGTGGGCAAGGCGCACGAAATATACGGCGACCCGCTGCCGGACGTCGTGCAGGCGAGGCTGGACCGGGAGTTGAAGTCCATTATCGGCAACGGCTTTGCGTCGCTGTATCTCATGGCGCAGCGGCTTGTCGCCAAATCGCTTTCGGACGGGTATCTTGTCGGTTCGAGGGGCAGCGTCGGCTCGTCGCTTGTTGCTACGATGGCGGGCATTACGGAGGTTAACGCGCTCCAGCCGCATTACGTCTGCCCGAACTGCAAGCACAGCGAGTTCGATGTGGATCGCAGCCTGTATGCATGCGGCGTCGACATGCCGGACAAGGACTGCCCCGTATGCGGCGCGAAGTATAAAAAACAGGGATATGATATCCCGTTCGAGGTGTTTCTTGGCTTTGACGGCGACAAGACGCCGGATATCGACCTGAACTTTTCGGGCGAGTATCAGCCGGTTGCGCATAAATACGTGGAGGAGATGTTCGGGGAGCACCATGCCTTCCGCGCGGGAACGATTTCCGGCGTGGCGGAGAAGAAGGCGTATGAATGCGTGTTTCATTATGCGGAGACGACCGGCAAGGTGCTTCGAAACGCCGAGCGCGAGCGGCTGGCAAAGGGCTGCGAGAACGTCAAGGTCACGACCGGCCAGCATCCCGGCGGCATCGTAATCGTGCCGAAGGAGGAGGACATTCTGGACTTCACGCCGATCCAGTATCCGGCGGACAAGAAGGACAAGAACACCATCACGACGCATTTCGATTTCCATGCAATGGACGACCGTCTGGTCAAGCTCGACATTCTGGGCCACGACGACCCGACGGCGCTGCGCATGCTACAGGATCTGACGGGGCTCGACCCGAAGACGATCCCGCTCGACGACCCGGATACGCGGCGGATATTCAGCTCGTCGGAGCCGCTGCATGCCGATCTTTCCGCCCTCGATTGCAAAATCGGCTCCATCGGCGTGCCGGAATTCGGGACGGGCTTTGTACGCGGCGTGCTGGAGGGCACGCAGCCCTCGACCATGGAGGAGCTTGTGCGCATCGCGGGATTGACGCATGGCACGGACGTATGGCTCAACAATGCGGAGCCGCTTGTTACCAACAAGATCGCGCGGCTTAACGAGGTCATCTGCACGCGCGACGATATCATGAATTATCTCATCGCGCACGGCATGCCCGCGTCGCTGTCGTTTTCGATTATGGAGCGCGTCCGAAAGGGGCGCGGGCTGCTGCCGGAAATGGAGCAGGCGATGGTGGACGGCAACATTCCGGCGTGGTTTATCGACTCCTGCCACAAGATCAAGTATATGTTCCCGCGCGGGCACGCGGTTGCGTATGCTATGATGTCTTTTCGTATCGCGTACTACAAGGTGCATTATCCGCGCGAGTTTTACGCCGTCTATTTCACGGTGCGGGCGGACGCGTTCGACGTATTTACCGCGTCCGGCGGCGCGGATGCGGTGCTTGCCGCGATCAAGGAGCTTGAAAAGAACCAGCAGTTTAAGGACACCGCCGAAAAGAAACGCGACCGGGAGCTGACCACGATTCTGGAGGTTGTATACGAGATGAACCTGCGCGGCATTGATTTGCTGCCGGTGGATATATACCGCTCGGACGCGACGAAATTCCGCATCGAGGAGGGCGGGCTGCGCGCGCCGTTTAACGCCATACCGGGCGTCGGCGCAACGGTTGCCATACCCGTTTGCGAGCGGCGCGGTACGGAGCCGTTCCTCTCCGTAGAGGACTTTCAGAAACGGACGGGCGCGAACAGCGGCCTGATTGCCTCGCTTGACAAGTGCGGCTGCTTTGCAGATATGCCGCGGACAAATCAAATATCGCTGTTTTAGACAAATTGTCGGGGAATGGCGAATCTTGACGGAAGATGGGGGAGTTGCTATACTTTTGTAAAAGACGGGGGGGTAATTGTATATGCGGCATACCTTCATGCGGCTGGCGCTTTTTACAGCGGCCTTGTTTTTTGTAGTTATATGCGCTGCGGGCTGTGCACAGACTGCACCGGCTGCGCCTGCGGACACGCCGGTGCCGACGGCGACGGCAGCGCCAACGCCAACCCCTACTCCAACGCCCACGCCAACGCCGACCCCGACCCCGTCGCCTACGCCCATGCCTCCGGTGGGGGACGCCTATTATGACGCGTTTTTCAACGACACGATCATCATTGGGGATTCCATCACGGGCGGATTGCGCAACTACGTGATCCGGGAACGCGCCGCAAGGCCGACGCTTCTGGGCGACGCCGAATTCTATGCAAGCGCGAAATACGGGCTACAGCATGCGGCTTCCCTGTCCAAGAAACGGATGCCCTATAACGGCAACGGCGTTACGCTGCCGTACCTGTTGAAGCGCACGGAGGCAAAGAAGGTTTTTGTGATGCTCGGCCTCAATAACTGGGCCGGCGCGCAAATCGAAAAATGTATCGAGCTCTACCGGCAGATGATCGTGAACCTGCGGGCGGTCAATCCGGACGTATTGATCTATCTGGAATCCTGCACGCCGGTCGTAAAAACCGGGGAACGGGAAAAGGTGAACAACGAAAACCTGGACGCCTTCAATGCGGCGCTTAGAAAGCTATGCCGCGAAACGGGCGTGTTTTATGTCGATATCGCGACGCCGCTCAAGGGTGAGGACAACGCCATGCGGCCGGAATATTCCAAGGACGGCTATGTGCATATGTCCCCGGAGGGCGCGGCTGTCTGGCTGGATGCGCTCTATCAGTTCGCATACGACGCCACGCTGGCGGGCTGGTATACGCCGGAGGACGGCGATGCGGTCATGGCGCCGCCGCTGCCGGAGCTGGAGCCGATGGAGTCGTATATCCCGACCAGAAGGACGGGGGAAACGACGGCAACGGAAGAGACGGTAACGGAGGAAACCCCGGAAGAAGCCGCCCCTGCCGAAGCGGAGCCGGAAGAAGCGCCTGCGTCCCAACCGGCCGAAACGGAATTTGCCACCGAACAGTAAAGGAGTGCACAAATGCGAAAGGTTTATGGAGTACTGTTAATTGCCGCCATGCTGCTTAGCGCCGCGTGCCAGCCTGCGCAGGCTGCGTCCGCGCCGGAAGCGGATGCGCAACCCGTTGCAGCCGCTGCGGAACCGGCGGCGGAAGCAAAGCCGCCCGTAGCCACGGAAGAACCGGCCGCAACGCAGAGTACGCCCGCGCCGGAGGCGGCGCAGGCGGAAAGCGCAAGCCGGTTTGCGCCGCTGTATGCAAAGATGCAGGAAAGCGGCGTGCTGCCGGACATGATGGAGCTGCCAAAGGACATGGTGGCGGATTTTTACGGCGTCGACCCGGCTGACTGCGCGGATGGGATTTACTATATCAGCTTTGACAACATGCTTGCCGACGAGGTTGTTCTCATCGACGCGGTGGATGAAGCCGCTGCCAAGCGCATTGAAAAGGCGCTGACAAACCGCCTAGCGGCCAAGGCGCTGGAGGCGGACGACTATGCGCCGGATCAGTATGCGATCATTAAGAAGTGCGACGTTATCCGCAAGGATCTTACCGTGGCGATGCTTGTTTCGCCGGAGGCAAAGACGCTGACGGAGCTGTTCGAGCAGTTTTCGTAAATCAGGCGGACACAGAAAACGGCAGGAGCGGGCGGATGACGCCCGTTCCTTTGCGTATAAGAGGGGGTATGTTTTACGATGCGCCGAGGAACAACAGGTTTTTATCCGTCATAAAGTTGCTGACGCTGTAGAGTATCAAAACCTGATCGATGCTGTTTTCCTGCACGTAATCGCGCACGGAGGCGCGATAGTACCGCAGGTCAAGCAAATGAATTTCCGAATAGTGCGCGGCGAGAAACGGCGTAATGCAATGCGCAAAGGAGTCCTTGACAAGCAGCAGCTTCCTGCCGTTTTGCTGACCGGTTTGGACAACCTGCCGCGGGTGGTTGCCGCCCAAAAATACGGTGTATTGATCCGCCGTGGCAAGCCGCGCGCGGTCATATAGACCGGTAAGCTTCGCGGCGGGTTCGCCGCCTTCAAAGGTCGTGAGCGTGCCGGGCGGCGTATCGGGGAGGGCGTATAGCTCGATGCTGTCCGGCGAAATCCACCATGCGCCGGATTTCGCTCGTGCGGTGCCGTAAAACGCCGTGCTGACGGTTTCCTGCGTATAGGCGGAAAGCGGATGCGGGGAAAGCCCAAGCGGAGCGCACAGCGCCGTATAGATATAGTACGCGCCAAGGGACGTTGGATGGTGATCCGTACGATAGTAGACCGGCTCGGTGGCATGCATTAGCAGCGTTTCGGCAATCGCCGGAACGGGCACGGCGGCGCTAAGCGATGCGTTGCAGCGCGCGATGATCTCCTGCTGTGCGCCGTCGGCGGCGTACGCGGGCAAACGTGCGCTTTCGATGCAGCAGGCGTTGGGGACGAGCGCAAGGTATACGTCCGAACGGGTATTTTCGGCGAAGGTCTCAATGCTGCGTATGTTCATCCGACGGATGGCTTCGTCGTATCCGTCCGGGCGCTCGATCAGCGCATCCCTTGCAAAGTATACGCCGCCGTTCTCCTTTTTGCCGAGACATCTCTCCGCGCTGGCCTTAAGCGATACCCACTGGTCGCGCAGCGCGAACTGGTCGGAGAAATAGGTTTCGAACTCGCGTGTCCAGTTGGAGCGCTCGTCAAAGAGCTTTTGCAGGCTGAACGCGGGAAGCTGCGCGAGCACGCGGTTCTCGGCGGGGCTAAAGGTCCGGTCGGGCAACAGCATGGTTGCAAGCGGCAAAAGGACGAGTACAAGAAGGAACGCCCATACGACGAAGGGCAGGCGGGGCGGTTGGGGCTTTTGTGCATCATGCTGCATGGCGTGTTCCCTCAAAACCGAAAGTACAGGAAAGGATTGTAGCTTGCTTCCACAATGTATGCCGTACAAAGCAGCAATGCAAGCAGGCATAG
Organism: uncultured Oscillospiraceae bacterium; assembly: GCA_964411535.1. Lineage (GTDB taxonomy): Bacteria > Bacillota > Clostridia > Christensenellales > CAG-138 > CAYPLG01. Next base: position 1,794 of record CAYPLG010000096.1, on the reverse strand, counting down.
CACGGCGCCTGCTGCGCGGGCAACGCGCGGACGGCGCAACGTAAAGCGCGAAAAGAGGTTTGCGGCAAGCGGCGTGCAAGCGATGCATCCGACGGCGAGCATCGGCAGCCAGCCGGACAGGGCGTAGCGCGCGGCGTCGTCAATTAACCCCGCTCCCCCGGCGCCAAAGAGACTGCATAGATACGCGGCAATATCGCCCATGTCGGTGAGTGCGAACAGCACCCAGCCGATCAGGACGGCAAACAGCGTATACAGCGTCGACACAAACGCGGGCGCGCGCTTGAGATACCGCAGCAGGAATTGCTTTTCGATGATCAACAGCACGGCGTAGTATGCGCCCCACAGGATAAAGTTCCAGCTTGCGCCGTGCCAGAATCCGGTGAGCAGCCACACGACGGCAAGGTTGAACATCCGCCTTGGCAATGCGCAACGGTTGCCGCCAAGCGGGATGTATACGTACTCCCGAAACCAGGTGCCGAGTGAAATATGCCAGCGCTCGCTCCAAAATTCCGTAATGCTGCGCGAAAGATACGGATACCGGAAGTTAAGCTGGAACGAAAAGCCGAACATGCGGCCAAGGCCGATTGCCATATCGGAATACCCGCCAAAGTCGAAATAGATTTGCAGCGCGAAGGCGACTATGCCAATCCATGCGCCGACGACGCTGCGCGTACCGGCGAGGCGGAAGACGTCCCAAAGCTGCCCGAAGGCGTTGGCCAGCAGCACCTTTTTGCTTAGCCCGATGATGAACGTTACGACGCCGCTTTCGAGCTTTTGCATGCTTTCCGTGCGTACGTCGAGCTGATCTGCAATCGTTTTATAGCGCACGATTGGTCCCGCGATCAGCTGCGGAAAGAGGGCCACATACAAGGCGAACTTGACGAAGCTTTTCTGGGGCGGCGCGTCATGCCGGTATACGTCGATGGGATAGGACATGCTCTGAAAGGTATAGAAGGATATTCCAATCGGCAGAACGATAGAAAGCGGCCGTATCCCGGAAAGGCCGGGCAGCAGCGACAGGTTTTCCAGGAAAAAGTCGGTATACTTAAAAAAGCAGAGCAGCAGCAGGTTGAAAACGACGCTTACGGCGACGAGGCGCTTTGCCTGTACGCGGTCGGTATCCCGAAAGCGGCCGACGGCTGCGCCGAAACCATAGTTTGCCGCAATGGAAAGGAGCATGACGGCAAGGTACTTTGGTTCGCCGAAGCCGTAAAACAGCAGGCTGAACAGCAAAAGCACAAAAAGCCTGTGCTTTTTCGGACACAGAAAATAGCACAGGAGAACCGCCGGTAAAAACAGGTACAGGAACACCAAGCTGGAAAAGACCATGCCGCTCCTTCGGGCAGAACCCGGGTTGGATTGGGATTATAGTAACACGGAGCAGCGTTTTTGTAAATGTTCGCGCATGCAGAAATAACGGCGCGCGGGGCGCATAAACCGGCGGAAAGCGTGACTTGCTTTTTCACTTCGATATGTTATAATACCGGTAAACATCAACAATACGGAGGAATCACAACCATGGCATACAAAATTTCCGATGAATGCATCAGCTGTGGCGCATGCGCCGCGGAGTGCCCGGTGGAAGCCATTTCCGAAGGCGCGGATCGCTATGTAATCGACGCCGACAAGTGCATCGATTGCGGCTCCTGCGCAGACACCTGCCCGGTTGGCGCGCCTGCACAGGCGTAATCAGCAAAAGATTGTACCAAGCGGGGGAACGGACAAAGCTGTCCGTTCCCTTTGTTATGGACTTCAGTCTGTGCGACCGCGAAGCGGGCGCATAATAAACCACCC
>CAYPLG010000095.1:0-9296 GCA_964411535.1 uncultured Oscillospiraceae bacterium | reverse complement strand
ACCACAAAAACCGCTAACTCGATCCCCTTTGTTCCGTGCGTTGCATGGATAAATCGGAAGACAGTTAAACCGACAAAAAGGCGTTTCCAACCCGGAAGCGCCTTTCTTGTTGTCCGCATATTTAATTTTTCATCCCGGTTTTACCCGGCAATTGCCCTGCTTCGATCCGGCAAATCAAACTGGCGTATCGGCCGTTGCCACAATATCGGCGTCCAGCCCCGCAACGTTTTGTATGACGCAATCGCCGCGGCGCATCGGCGTTTGCACGCACACGCTGTTGATCGCGCGCATAACGTCGAATATACGCGCCTTCGGAATCTCCCCGGATGTACGAACCGGCAGCACCGGCATATCGGGAAATGCCGTCCGCACCGTGGAACAGACCGTGCGCATCGGCGCCGTCTGCTCCTCTATGGCAAACGCCTCCCCGCGTTTACAAAGGTTCCCGGTAACAACCAGCGCGCCGCTGCGTTCCTCGCAATGGAGCAGGCAGCCGTTCGGGCACACGATACAAACGAGTTCACTCATGCTTCCGCCTCCGCCGATAACACAATCCTTGTGTCCGCGGTCATCGTCCGCCCGGAAAGGTCCAGCGACAGCCGCTCCATCTCCGGCGGCTTCAAAAACGCATACTTCTTTCTGTAGACCTCCGCAGAGCCGACCGTAACCGTCACAACCGCGTCCTTCAGCACGCGCGCGCTTCGAAAATACAGGATCACCTGCGACAGATCGGATGTAATATCCACGCGCTGCGGCACAACATAACGGATATCGCCCTGCGTAACCACGTCCACCACGGTGCGATCCGCCCTTACAGGCTCCGCCGCAGCCGCGCCCGCGAGCGCGCCGCTCTCCGACACATAATCGACCAGATCGTTGACGTGCAGGCAGTTGCCGCAGGCGTAGACGCCGAAAACGTCCGTCATAAAACGATTGTCGCACAGCGCGCCGCCCGTGCGGGCGTCCAGCGGTACGCCGACCGATGCAATAAGCTCATTCTCCGGTATCAGCCCGACAGAAAGTATCAGCGCGTCGCACGCAACGCGCGTCTGCGTACCCGGTATCGGGCGGCGGTTCTCATCGACCTTTGCCACCTCAACGGCGGTTACGCGCGATTCCCCGAACACGCGCGTGACCGTATGGGAAAGATGCAGCGGTATATCAAAATCATGGAGGCACTGCGCAATGTTGCGGGTGAGCCCGCTGGGGCTGTCCATCACCTCGTAAACGCCGACGACCTCTGCGCCTTCCAGCGTGAGCCGCCGCGCCATGATGAGCCCGATATCCCCGGAACCGAGTATCACGCATCGCTTCGTCGGCAGATACCCCATGCGATTGACGTAGTGCTGCGCCGTACCGGCCGTAAACACGCCCGCCGGGCGCGTTCCGTGGATGGACGCCTGTTTGGCCGTCCGCTCCCGGCAGCCGGTGGCGAACACAATCGCGCGCGTCTCCAGATGCCGCATCCCCTCGCGCGTAGTCGCCGTGATGGCGAATCCGGCGTCCCGCCGCTCGATACGCGTTACAAACGTACTGGTCATCGCCTCGATGCGGCGCGCATAGAATGCGTCGGTAAAACGCCCCGCATACTCCGGCCCGGTAAGCCGCTCCCCGTAGCGCACCAGTCCAAAGCCGTCGTGAATGCATTGCTTGAGTATGCCGCCAAGCGCCTTTTCGCGCTCTATAAGAAGGACGCTTGCCCCGCGCGCATCCGCCGCAATCGCAGCCGCCAATCCGGCTGGCCCGCCGCCGATAACCGTTACGTCAAAGGCCTTATTCATTTTCCTCCGCCGGTGATTCCGGGGCGTCGGCAAGCTTCGCCGCCTCGGCTTCCGCCTGCCGTCTGGCCAGGGCGTTGGTATCGATGCTGTTGCGGAACACTACCAGCTGGTAGAACAGGTATTCCGTTACAAAGTTGATGAGCATCGTGCCAATGAGCACGACATACTCGTTCCAGCCCGCCTTCGTCAGCGCGTCGCCCCACCATGTGGAAAGCGGCGTAAACGCGCAATAATACAGGAACACCTTCAGCATCGCAAGCGGAACGTTGTTTGCCGCCTTGAACGTAAACTGCCGGTTGAGCGTAAAGTTCCACAGTACGGAAAGCGTAAGCGCTATCAGATAGCACGGCCAATACGACCAGCCGGTAAGCTCGTTTAAAAGCGTGAACGACAATAGCTGAATCACCCCCGCCGACGCGGAAAACAGCACGTACTTGATCACGCGGATCAGTTCCTTTTTCTTTTCAGCCGTCACGAAAAAACACCTCTCCCCCGATAATTTGCGCAACCGGAGCAGGCCCGGATTTGCCCTGTGCCGATTGACACGCGCGAACCCGCGCGCTAGAATAACTTTGTACCTTTGTTCAATGCAGACTGCATGTCACCTGCCTCTATTATACACCGGTTCACGCGGCACGCAAGGAAAATCCCGCCCTTCCGCCGCCTGTACAGCCCAGCCCACGCAGCATACATAACCGCATTTTCACCGTTTGGAGGAAACACAATGGAAGATTATATCCTGTCGCACGACATCGGCACAAGCTCCGACAAGGCCGTGCTGGTACGTTTTGACGGCAGCATCCGCGCAACATGCACGGAGCCGTACCCGACGTTCTATCCGCAGCCCGCCTTCGTGGAGCAGAATCCGGCCGACTACTGGCACGCGGTTACCACGACGTCAAAGCGCATCATGCTTGAAAACGGAATCGACCCTGCGTCCGTAAAGGGCGTCGTCTTCTCCACACAGGCGCAGGGCGTCATCCCCGTTGACCGGGACGGCAACGTGCTGTACCCCAACATCACATGGGTCGACGGACGCGCCGAAAAGCAGGCCCGCGCCATCATGGGCAAGTTCGGCGGCAAATCGCTCTTTACCGCGTTCGCGGGCACGCCGATCATGGGCAAGGACTGCATCCCAAAGATCATTTGGCTCAAGGAGGAGCGTCCGGAAATCTACCAAAACACCTACAAAATTCTCGACGTCAACGGATACCTCAAATTCATGTGTACGGGAAAAATGGTAACGGAGATGTCCGGCGCGTCGTCGTACGGCTTCGACCTTAAGAAAAAGGACTGGATGCGCGTCATGGGCCTTGCGGGCGTGGATATGGAAAAGCTTCCGCCGCTTGTGCGCAGCATCGATATCGTTGGCGGGATTACGGACGCCGCCGCGCTGGAAACAGGCCTTGCGCCCGGTACGCCCGTATTCGGCGGCTGCGACGATGTGCAGGCGGCTGCGGTCGGCGCGGGCAAGAGCGGTGACGGCGACGTACACGTATACCTCGGCACCTCCGCATGGGTCGCGGCCACATCAAAAACCGCAACCAAGTTCGCGCATGGCGCGGCAGCCATCCAGAGCGCCGACCCCGACAGCAATCTGGTCGCGGGCATAACGGAATCCGCCGGTGCAAATATCGAGTGGATTCGCGACCAGTTCTTCAGCCACGAAAAGGTGGAATACGGCGATAAGATTTTTGCCTACATGGACAGCGTGATCGAGAAGATTCCCGCCGGAAGCGACGGACTGATCTGCACGCCATGGATGCTCGGCGAACGATGCCCCGTCTCCAGCACGACAACGCGCGCAACGCTGTTTAACATCAGCATGGAGCATACGCGGGAGCACATGATGCGCGCCGTATATGAGGGCATCGCATACAACGTTCGCTGGATATTGCAAAACTTCAAAGCGGACTACGGGTTCTCGCCAGACAGCCTCAGCATCATCGGCGGCGGCGCGCTCGACGGCGCATGGATGCAGATTATGGCGGACGTCACCGGCTATGAAATCCGCGTTTGCCGCGACCCGCGCAACGCAGGCGCAGTCGGCGCGGCGGCGGTCGCTTTGATCGGTCTCTCCGTCCTGCCGGACTTTGCAAGCGTCAAGGAATTTGTCAAAATTGACCGCGTCTACCGGCCGAATACGGGCAACCGCGCCGTATACGACAAGCTCTTTTCCGAATACCAGCAAATTTACAGCTCGCTTGCCAAGCTGTATCACGAGGCCAACAGCAAGCGCTTTGAGGGAGATTTATCATGAACACGAACATTGTAAACGAGATGCTTAAATACGCGCATTCGCTCGCCTCGCTGGGGATGGGCGGCGCCGACGGCGTTATCGCGGCGCGCGCGGATGAAACGCACGTCCTCGTCAGCGCCCCCGGCGAAGCGTTTGCCGCGCTCTCCGGCAAGGACATTTCGGAGCACGCCCTGCAAGAGCCGGGCACGTACCCGGAAATCCTCCGCATTTTTGCCGCGCGCCCCGATTTACGCGGCCTGCTGCTGCTGGATAACCCCTATAGCCGGACCGTTTCCGAAACAAAGCGCAGCATGCGCGTAAGCCTCGATGACACCGCGCAGATCGCCGGCGGACGCATTCGGAAGGCAGCCTCCCGCAGCGCCGCCGACGTGCTCCCCTGTATCCGGAAAAACTTCGGTTGCTTTATCGCAGGGTACGGCCAGCTTACGGTCGGCCGCTCGCTGCACGAAGCGTATGTCGCCGCGCTCGTGCTCGCAAAAGGCGCGCAAGCGGAGGTGCAGGCCGTCCCGTTTGGCGGTGCAAAGCCGCTCAGCGCCCTCGATTGCGCGATCATGCGCACGGTCTACCTTAAAAAATACTCGAAAATGCAGGAGCAAAGCCTATGAATGAGCAGGAATTGCGGCTATCGCTCGTCGATTACGGCGTTCGCCTCGTCGAAGCGGGCCTGGTGCAGGGAACCTGGGGCAACCTCTCCGTCCGCCTTGACCAAAAATACATGCTGGTTACGCCATCCGGCCTCGACTACCTGTCGCTTACGCCGGACGACATTGTAAAGGTGGATATCGTAACGCTCGCTTACGAAGGCGGCGTGAAACCGACAAGCGAAAAAGCGCTGCATCAGCAAATCTATTTGGCAAAGCCGGAAGCCGCCGCTATCATCCACACGCATTCCGACTGTTGCAGCGTGCTGGCCGCCGCACACGCGGCGCTGCCCGCAGCGGCAGAAGAGCTCAAAGCGCTTGCCAAGGGCGATATCGCCGTTGCAAAATACGCCCTGCCGGGCACAAACGCGCTTGCCAAAAACACCGTATTGGCCATGGGCAATGCGAACGCCGCACTCATGGCGCACCACGGCGCCGTCGCATGCGGGGATTCTCTCGAAAAAGCGTACCTTTGCTGCCTGTTAATGGAGCAGGCAGCGGAAAGCTACATTGCAGAAAAGCAGAAAACCATGGCGTAAGCATCCGTAATGATAGCCGCCGCGCGTTTTATGCCATTTTCCTTTTGTATATCGTTCGCGCACGCCGTGCATACTATGTGCAAAAGGAGTGAGAACATTATGGATATACTTGCATTGGTACTCATGATCATCGGCGGCATCAACTGGGGCCTCGTCGGCCTGTTCCAGTACGATCTGGTTGCCGCCCTCTTCGGCGGCGCGGCGGGCGTCGTTTCCCGCATCATCTACGTGCTCGTCGGCCTTGCGGCCCTGTGGGGCATCATTATGCTCTTCCGCCGCGGCACGGCCACCGGGCATGCGGAGTTCGAGTAAAAGGCGCAAGCAAACCGCTTACGCAGTGACGCCGGCCAGGAAATTTTCCATAGGGCTTGCGCACCGGTTCATGTTTGCGCAATAATAGGTTCATGGCATACGTATGCTTAGCTTTCGGCACGCTTGCTTCATAGGGAGCAGGCGTGCACATTGTAAAAGAGGAAGGGAACCTGATATGGACATGAACACATACTGTTCGCTTTTGCCGGATGCAGTCGCACAGATCGGTAAGGGCGCATTCTTGACCGTCGGCGGCGAATCCTGCAACCCTATGACGATCGGTTGGGCGCAGTTCGGCGTTATCTGGGGCAAGCCTATGGTAACCGTACTGGTGCGCAAAAGCCGCTATACCTTCGAGCTGCTGGAAAACACCGATGTTTTCAGCATCAGCGTACCCGCGCTAAACGACATGCAGTCTGCGCTCTCGTACTGCGGCAGCCATTCCGGGCGCGACGGCGACAAGCTCGCCGCCACGGGCCTTGTGCGCCTGCCTGCCCGCTTCGGCGGTGCGGACGGCGTTGCCGCCTGCAAAGCGCACTTCGAATGCCGTATCGTATACCGGCAAGACATGGATCTTGCCGCGCTCGACGAGACGTCGCGCGCACGCTACTATGGCAGCAACCAAGCGTTGCCGAACGGCGATCCGCATCGCATATTGATTGGTGAGCTGCTCGGCGCATACGCAGAGTAACGCAAGCAAACGCAACAAACCGGGTGCGCAAAATCACGCACCCGGTTTTGCTTTGCCGATGAACCGGTTCCTACCGGTTCTTGTACATCCGTTCGTAATAGTCCTGATACTCGCCGCTAACGATATTCTCCCACCATGCCCGGTTATCCAGATACCACTGCACGGTTTTTTGAATGCCGTCGTCAAAGCACACCTCCGGCAGCCAGCCGAGCTCCTCGTGCATCTTTGTCGGATCGATGGCATATCGCATATCGTGCCCGGCACGATCCGTCACAAACGTAATCAGGCTTTCATCCTTTCCAAGAATGTCCACAATCCGGCGCACAATATCGATATTCTTCATTTCGTTATGCCCGCCGATATTATATACCTCGCCCTCGCGGCCATCATGAATAATGCGGTCAATCGCCTTGCAATGGTCGGTCACATACAGCCAGTCGCGCACATTCTCGCCCTTGCCATAGACGGGCAGCGGCTTGCCGTTTAGCGCGTTGACGATCATAAGCGGAATCAGTTTTTCCGGAAAGTGGTACGGGCCGTAGTTGTTGGAGCAGCGCGAGATGGTCGCCGGCACATGGAACGTCCGGTAATACGCCTGCACAAGCAGATCCGCCGAGGCCTTGCTCGCCGAATACGGGCTTGACGCGTGGATCGGCGTTTGCTCCGTAAAAAGCAAATCCGGCCGGTCGAGCGGCAAATCGCCGTACACCTCGTCCGTCGACACCTGATGATAGCGCTTTACGCCATACTTGCGGCAGGCGTCAAGCAGCGTCTGCGTGCCGAGAATGTTGGTTTCCAGAAACACGCCGGGATTCTCAATCGAGCGGTCAACATGGCTCTCCGCCGCGAAGTTGATCACGTAGTCGGGGTGCTCCTCATTGAACAAGGCGTCCACCGCCGCGCGGTCCGTGATCGACGCGCGCGCAAAGCGGAAATTAGGATTGTCCATCACGCTTTGGAGCGTCGCAAGGTTACCCGCATACGTCAGGCTGTCCAGGCATACAACCCTTGCCTCCGGGTGCGTCCCCAGCATATGGAAAATAAAATTGCTGCCGATAAACCCGGCTCCGCCGGTCACAAGATACGTTGCCATCGTTCCCCCTCCATTGCTTTTGTAATGCCAGCGCTTCCATCCAGGCTATTGGCGCAACAGCTCGTCCACCGAAACGCCGAACACCTGCGCAAGCGCATATAGCTCAATATCCGTAATAAACCTTTGCCCGCTCTCGATGCGCTGCACCGCGTTTTTATCGACGTCCACGCCGTACGCGCGCATTTTTTCCGCAAGGGCACGCTGCGAAACGTTAGGCCGCATCAACAGCCGCAGTACGCGCACGTTGCGCCCGCAAAGATTATTCCGTCCGTCCGCTGTGCGGTTCTTATACATAATACCCCACCGTTCCCGATTTGGCTAGATGCGTCCCAGCAATGCATAGGTGCAAATGCCGACGCATTCGCGCAAAAAGTTGTTGAGCCGCAAATACCACACGTCCGGCGCAGGTATGCCCGTCACCGCATAGCCCATGACCTTAGCCACCGCGCCCGCGCGAAACACATGGAAATCGGTCGTTACGAACGCAACCCGCGCATTTTCGCCGAGCTCCCTTTGGATGATCTCCATGGAAAAGGCGAAGTTGCCGAGCGTGTTCACCGCGTACTCCTCCATGTAGACGCGTTCCTCCGCAATGCCATGCTCCGCCATATACTTCTTCATGGCCGAAGCCTCCGTTACGGATTCGCCCGCGCCCTGTCCACCGGAAACGACGCAGATGGCGTCCGGATTCCTTTGCAGAAACGCAATCGCGGTGTTCAGGCGGTTCTCCAGCACCCATGTCACCTTGTCGCCATGTACCGCCGCGCCAAGTACGATCACCGCGTCGGCCTCCACGCGCTTGGCGTCATGCTGCGCGGAAAGCATCAGCACGCCGCATACCGCAAATATTGCGCCCGCAATACAGTAGCACACGATAATCACAATCTTCAAAATGCGCAGAAAGCCCGTCCGCATCCGCGGCAGAAACACGGCGCAAAAAAGCATCGGCACGCCGAAAAAGGCGGGCAGAATCACGCCCAGATTGAAATTGCTAAGCCTTGACACCAGCAGCGTTTCAAAAACCAGCGTTACGCCGGTAATCGCAAGCGCCGCCTGCCAGCGGGAAATGGATATCCCGCGCTTGCGCATGAGCCGGATGATGAGCCAGGTTCCGGCAATGATCACGAGGAACAGCGCCAGAATGTAGAGTCTCCATCGCGTATACATCGTTACTCCTTTGCTGCCAGCATGGGCTTTAGGAACTGGCCGGTATAGCTGCCCGGCGCCGCCGCCACCGCTTCCGGCGTACCGGCTGCAACCAGCGTGCCGCCCGCGTCGCCGCCCTCCGGGCCGAGGTCGATTACATAATCCGCAGTCTTGATCACGTCCAGATTGTGTTCAATGACAAGCACCGTGCTACCGCTTTCCGTCAGGCGATTCAATATTTCCAGCAGGCGCTTGACGTCGTCGATATGCAGCCCTGTCGTCGGTTCGTCCAGGATATACAGCGTGCGCCCCGTATCCCTGCGCGACAGCTCCGTCGCAAGCTTGACGCGCTGCGCCTCGCCGCCCGACAGCTGCGTGCTCGGCTGACCGAGCTTGACATAGCCCAGGCCGACGTCGAAGAGCGTCTGCAGCTTCGTTCTTAGCTTCGGCAGCGGGGAGAAGAAGCGCAGAGCCTCCTCCACGGTCATCTCCAATACCTCTTGGATGGACTTTCCCTTGTAATGCACCTCCAGCGTTTCGCGGTTGTAGCGCTTGCCGCCGCAGACCTCGCAGGGCACATAGATATCCGGCAAAAAGTGCATCTCAATTTTGATGATACCGTCGCCCCGGCAGGCCTCGCAGCGCCCGCCCTTGACGTTAAAGCTGAAACGGCCGTTATTATAGCCGCGCATCTTCGAGTCCGGCGTGGAGGCAAACACGCTGCGGATAAGATCGAAAAGCCCGGTATATGTCGCCGGGTTGCTGCGCGGCGTGCGGCCGATCGGGCTTTGATCAATGTCGATAACCTTGTCGAGCGCGCCTGCGCCGTCAAT
>CAYPLG010000094.1:0-9375 GCA_964411535.1 uncultured Oscillospiraceae bacterium | reverse complement strand
GACGGCCGATCCCATTTTAGACGAGGCCGACCCGATTGAGCAGCAGTATTATCTGTCCGTCTCTTCACTGGGGCTGGATAGGCCGCTTAAGAAGGATGCGGATTATGCGCGCAATATGGAGAAAGAGATTTCCGTTAAACTTTACGCGCCGCAGAACGGGGAAAAGGAGTTTTCGGGCAAACTTACCGCGTATGATGCGGATGGTTTCGTAATATTGACGGATGGCGGCGCCGAGGTGCGCATATTACGAAAAGACGCAGCGCTTGTCAAGCCGGTTATCCGGTTTTGAAGCAGCTTGTATCGAATTATTTGTTGAAGGAGTTATCATAGATGAACGTAGAATTCATGGAATCGCTCAACGATTTGGAAAAGGCGCATGGCATCAGTAAGGATGTGTTAATTTCCGCGATAGAGGCCGCGTTGATATCCGCTTACAAGCGCAACTACGGCGCATCCGCGAATGTCCGCGCGGAAGTCAATCCCGAAACGGGCGATATATCCATTTTTGCCAGCAAGGCTGTTGTTGAAGAGGTGGAGAACCCGCATAACGAGATCACACTTGCGGAAGCGCGGAAGGTCAACGCGCTGTACGAGGTTGGCGATGTGCTGGAAGAAGAGGTGCATACGCGCGATTTCGGCCGTATCGCCGCGCAGACGGCCAAGCAGGTTGTCATGCAGCGAATTCGTGAAGCGGCGCGCGGCGTGATTTATGAAGAGTACGTCGAGAAGGAAAACGAGGTGCTTACGGCGATTGTCCAGCGCGTGGAAAAAGGAAACGTTTATGTGGAGCTGGGCAAGACGGATGGATTGCTGACGCAAAACGAGATGATTCCCGGCGAAACGTATGAGAATACGGATCGCATCAAGGTCTATGTTCTGGAAGTGCGTAAGGACAACAAGGGACCGCAGGTGCTGGTTTCCCGTACGCATCCCGGCCTGGTGAAGCGTTTGTTCGAGCTGGAGGTGCCGGAGATTCAGAATGGCGTTGTACAGATCAAGTCTATTGCGCGCGAGGCGGGGTTTCGTACGAAGGTTGCCGTGCACTCGACCGATTTGCAGGTGGACGCTGTCGGCGCTTGCGTCGGCCAGCGCGGTTCCCGCGTGGAGCGCATCGTGACGGAGCTGCATAACGAAAAGATCGATATTATCGAGTGGGATGCGGATTCCGCCGTTTATATTGCAAAGGCTTTAAGCCCCGCAAAGGTGCTTATGGTTTACATTAACGAAGAGGAGAAGGCCGCAAAGGTCATCGTGCCGGATAGCCAGCTTTCGCTTGCCATCGGCAAGGAGGGGCAGAACGCGCGCCTTGCCGCCAAGCTTACGGGCTGGAAGATCGACATCAAGAATCAAACGCAGGCGGAGGAGGCCATGGACTCTATCTTTGAGGACAACGCCGAATACCCGGAGGAAAGCGAGGAGTAAGCCTGTTGGCAAAGAAAACGCCGATGCGCATGTGCGTGGCATGCAGGCAGATGCGCCCCAAAAAGGAATTACTGCGCGTGGTGCGTACGCCGGATGGGCCGGTATTGCTCGACAGAACCGGTCGCGCAAACGGACGCGGCGCGTACCTCTGCGACAATGTTGACTGCCTGGAGAAGGCGATCAGGATCAAGGCGCTGGAGCGCGCGTTGGAGGTAAGCCTTGACGCGGACACGCTTGCTGCGCTTAAGGGAGCTTTTGCACATGCCGGAGAATAGCCGTCTGCGCAGCGCAGTCGGGTTTGCAATGAAGGCGGGCAGGCTGCAATCGGGCGATTTTTCCGTAGAACGGCTTGTACGTGCGAAAAAGGCGTTGCTGGTGCTGATCGACGAAGGCGCGTCCGCGAACACACGCGAGAAGTACGAGCGCTTATGCAGCGGCGCACATATTATTATGACGAGCGTTCCCGAATTGGGAACGTGCATCGGGAAGCCGGGGCGAATGCTGGCTGCGGTGACCGACCAAAACTTTGCGTACATGATTCAAAACGCGGCAACAGCCGACGGCGAGAATCATACCAGAAATCGGGGGTAACAGCGTATGGCGAAAAACAATCTAATGGAGTCGGCGAGCGCGCTAAATGAGAATATTGCAGCTCTTCTGGAACGGCTGACGACGTCGCAGGACGCGGTGGGCGAGCTTCTCTCCGCTGTGAAAACGACGGAGCACGAGATGCTTGCGCGGGAGGAACAGGAGCGTAAGGCACGCGCTGAACGCGAGCGTGCGGAGCGTCTTCGCGAGGTGCTTTCCGCGACAGGCGATTTAGCTGTGCATGTCGGCGGCGACGACGAGGAGGAAGAGACGCAGCAGGCGACCCCGCCTGCGGACACGGCAACGGTGGAACAGGCTGCACCGGAGGACGCGGAAGCGCCCGCGGTGGAGGCGCCCGCAGCGGAGGCGGCAAAGCCAGTTTCGCAGCCGGTGCAGCAACCGCAAGCCAATGTTTTTGAGCCGGAGCCGAAACCTGCGCCCGTACAGCAAAAGAGCGTATACGAAGCGCGCCCGATACAGCAGCAAACGCCGGTTCGCCGTCCACCGCAACAGCAGCAGACAGGCGGATACCAGCAGCGCGGCCCGCGGCCGCAGCAGGCAGGCGGATACCAGCAGCGTAGCCCGCAGCAGGGAACCGGGGCGCAGCAACGTCCGCAAGGCGGAGCGCCGAGGCCTCCGGCTGCAGGCGCCGCAAAAGCGCCGGCAACCGCCGGTACGGCGGTCAAGAAGGGCGTAAGCAACTACGACCCCAACAAGGGCCAGTATGTTCGTACCTATGATAATGACAGAAAATCCAAAAATAAAAAGGCGATGGCGCGCGAGACCGCGCCCGACGCACGCAATTGGGACGACGATTCCCCGATGGGAGGCCGCCGACCCAAGCGCGGTAAGCAGCAGCCCATGCACCGTCCGGAACCCGTCGTCATTGAAAAGGCGGTGATTACTACGGAGATGATTACAGTAAAGGACCTTTCCGAGAAGATCGGAAAACCGGCGGCGGAAATCATCAAGAAACTGTTCCTGCTTGGTATGATGGCAACGATCAACCAGGAAATCGACTTTGATACCTGCGAGTTGATCGCATCCGACTACGGAATCCAGCTGGAGTTCAAGCCGACCAAGTCGTTTGAGGAAGTATTGAGCGACAGTGCCGACGATACCGATGCGCCGGAAACGCGCGTGCCGCGTCCGCCGGTCGTAACCATCATGGGCCATGTCGACCACGGCAAGACCTCCCTGCTTGACGCAATTCGGAATTCCAGCGTCACGGAGGGCGAGGCCGGCGGCATTACGCAGCATATTGGCGCATATACCGTGCAGTGCAACAACCGCACGATTACGTTTATCGATACGCCGGGGCACGAAGCGTTTACCTCCATGCGCGCACGCGGCGCACAGGTAACGGATATCGTCATACTGGTCGTTGCGGCGGATGACGGCATTATGCCGCAGACGATTGAGGCGATCAATCATGCAAAGGCCGCGAACGTTCCGATCATTGTTGCCATCAACAAGATGGACCGCCCGGCAGCCGATCCGGATCGCGTAAAGCAGCAGCTGACGGAGTATGAGCTTGTGTCGGAGGAGTGGGGCGGCGAAACCATCGTGGTGCCCGTATCCGCGAAAACGCACATGGGACTTGACAACCTTCTGGAGATGGTTTTGTTGCAGGCGGATATGCTGGAGCTTACCGCAAATCCGAACCGCATTGCGAAGGGCACGATCATCGAGGCGCAGCTTGACAAAGGACGCGGCCCGATTGCGACCGTGCTGGTACAAAACGGTACGCTGCGCCGCGGCGACACAATTGTTGCGGGCACAACGTACGGGCGCGTACGCGCCATGGTGGACGACCGCGGACGGAGCGTAACCGAGGCGGGCCCGTCGATGCCGGTCGAGGTGCTGGGCTTTAGCGAGGTGCCGGATGCAGGCGATACGCTGAACGTTGCGGAGATTGACAAGCTCAGCCGCCAGGTTGCGGAGGAACGCCGCGATAAGATCAAGGCCGCGCAGCTGAAGAACCTTTCCAAAGTCTCGCTGGACGATCTGTTCAGTCAGATGGAGGAGGGCGAGCTCAAGGACCTGAATATTATCGTCAAAGCGGATGTACAGGGCAGTGTGGAGGCCGTCAAGCAAGCGCTTGAAAAGCTGAGCAATGAAGAGGTGCGCGTACGCTGCATTCATGGCGGCGTCGGCGCGATCACCGGCGGGGACATTATGTTCGCTTCCGCCTCGAATGCAATCGTTATCGGCTTTAACGTACGGCCGGATGCTTCTGCGCGTACACTGGCGGAGAAGGAAAAGGTCGATGTGCGGACCTATCGCGTAATCTACGCTGCGATTGAGGACGTACAAAACGCAATGAAGGGCATGTTCAAGCCGGTCTTCAAGGAAACGGAGCTTGGCCGCGTAACCGTACGGGAAACGTTCCGTGTTTCCGGCGTGGGCACCATTGCGGGCGCATATGTCAACGAGGGCAAGATCACGCGCAATGCACAGGTTCGCGTTGTGCGCGGCGGAATTGTCATTCACGACGGCAAGATTGCCTCGCTCAAGCGCTTTAAGGACGACGCAAAGGAAGTTCTGACGGGCTTCGAGTGCGGCGTCGGCATCGAAAACTTCAACGATTTGCTCGTCGACGACGTGATCGAGGCGTACATCGTGGAAGAGGTACAGAGATAATATAAGGAGAAGCTATGTCAGCCATACGTTCCGACCGTATGAATGAGGAGGTCAAAAAAACGATCTCCGAGATTGTGCGGGAAATGAAGGATCCGCGCATTTCGTCGATGACGTCATTGACGGGATGCGAGGTTACCCGCGATTTGAAATACGCCAAACTTAAGGTTTCCGTATATGATGAGGATGAAAGCAAGCGTAAATCGACGGTTGACGCGCTCAATCACGCAGCCGGGTTTATCGGGCGCGAGCTTGGCGCAAGGATGCGCATACGCGCCATTCCGAGCCTGTCTTTTTCCCTCGACGACTCTATCGCGTACAGCGTGCATATCAGCAAATTGTTGAACGACCTCCATACCGACAAGGAGGGGTAACGCGATGCTGAACGACGCGGTGCGGTTCCTGCGCGCGCATGACGATTTTTTGCTTATTTCGCATGTTTCTCCGGACGGCGATACGCTTGGCAGCGGCCTTGCGATGTATGCCGCGCTTACCCAGCTTGGCAAGCGTGCGCAAATTGTCTGCGAGGAGCCGGTGCCGCATATCTACCGCTTTCTGCCAAATGCCGGGCAGGTGACGCTGCCTTCCGGGGCGCGCAATACGGAGGCGGTCGTATGCATAGACTGTGCGGACATCGCGCGTACGGGCGACTGCAAGCCGCTGTTCGACGCGGCAGGCTATACATTAAACATTGACCATCATGGTACGAACAACCGGTATGCGCAGAATAACTTTGTGCAAAAGGCTGGCGCTACGGGCGAACTTGTTTACGAAATCCTGCTCAGGCTCAAGGTTCGGCTGACAACGGACATTGCAAGCTGCCTGTACGCTGCGCTGACGACGGATACGGGCAATTTTGCATATTCGAACACCACGCCGGATACGCTGCGGATTGCGGCGGAACTGCTGGAATCGGGCATCGATCTTCCGTACCTGAACCGCGCGCTGTTTCGCACCGTTCCGTTCCACAAAACAAAGTTGCTGGGTCTTGCGATTACAAAAACGCAGCTGTATGAGCATGGACGCATTGGCATGTCCACGCTGACACAGTCGGATTTGCGGGAATGCAGCGCAACGGGCGAGGACGCGGAAGGCATTATTGATACCATCCGTGATATAGACACGGTAGAGATTGCAGCCCTGCTGCGTGAAAGCAGCGACGGGCAAATCCGGGTCAGCCTGCGGGGCAAATCGGCCGCCGATGTAAGCCAGATCGCAGTAGCATCCGGCGGCGGCGGACACCGGCTGGCCGCAGGTTGTACGCTCACGGGGCCGATTACGGAGGCTGCCGAACGGATTCTTTCCGCCGCAATCGCCGTGCTGCACGGGGCGGACGCCTGATGGACGGCGTAGTAGTGCTGTTAAAACCGCCTGGCATGTCATCGAGCAACGCGGTCTACGATGTGCGGCGGATTTGCAACGAGAAACGCGCCGGGCATCTCGGTACGTTGGATCCCGGTGCATCCGGGGTGCTGCCGGTTTGCATCGGGCGCGCGACCAGGCTTTTTGATTATCTTGTAGACAAGCAGAAGGAATATGTATTCGAGATTGCGTTTGGTCTTTCGACCGATACGCAGGACGCGTACGGAAGCGTGACGGAGCGGCGCGAATGCCACATTACGGCAGACCGGTTGCGGGAGGTCATCCCGTCTTTCCTTGGGACGCAGCAGCAGACGGCAAGCGTGTATTCCGCGTTAAAGGTCGACGGGCGAAAAATGTGCGATCTGGCGCGCGCAGGCGTTGCGGTGATGCCAAAGGCACGCGCGATCACAATCCATACGCTGGATTTGCTTGGACAGACGGATGAAAACCGTTTTCTAATGAAGGTTTGCTGCTCCCGCGGTACATATGTGCGTTCGCTCGCGGCGGATATCGGGGCGCGTCTCGGCGTGTGCGCGTACATGTCGTTTTTGCTTCGGACGGCGGCGGGTCCGTTTACAATCGCACAGGCGAGCAGCGTGCGGGAGCTGGAGACGATGGCGGAGGCGGGCACGCTTGCGGAATGCATCGTCAGCTGCGAGGAAGCGCTGTCGATGTTGCCTGCGGTGACGCTCCCAAAGGAACGCCGTACACCGGCGATGAACGCGCTGGAGACCTATGTTAACGGGCAGCCCGACGGAGACTGCCGGTTGTATTGCAACGGGTTTCTGGGAATCGGAAAAGTACAAAACGGCCGCGTGAAGCTTGCGGTGCATCTATACTGAGGAAGGCTATGGAACGAAGAGAACCGGCCGTCGTTGCGCTTGGCATGTTCGACGGCATGCATATTGGACATCGCGCGCTTATTCGGCATGCGAGCGACCTTGCGCATGCGCTGGGCGTGCGCACCGTTGTGGATACCTTTAGCAACCATCCGAGCGAGGTGCTTGGCGGCTCCGTACGGATGCTTTCTTCCGCCGATACGCGCAGGGAACAGATGCTTTTGGCGGGCGCGGACGAGGTTCGCATGCGTACCTTTACGAGGGAGTATGCCGCGTGGTCCCCGGAGCGCTTTGTGCAGGAGGAGCTGCGGTTGTGGGACGTTCGCGCTTTTGTGGTAGGCTTCAATTATTCGTTTGGCAGCAAGGGCGCCGGAACGCCGGAAACGCTTTGCCTGCTTGGCAAACAGTACGATTTTGCGGTTGAAACCGTGCAGCCGGTGCTGTATCGGGGGGCGCCCGTGTCCAGCTCGCGCATCCGCGCAGCGTTGGAAGCTGGCGACGTTGCGGCCGCCGCGGATATGCTTGGCAGAAAGTATGCGCTAGCCGGGGATGTGGTTGCGAACAGGCGCATCGGCCGCCGCATTGGCTTTCCGACGGCAAACATATTGCCGCCCGCAAACCGCGTGCTGCCGATGGCGGGCGTGTACGCGACGATTGTACAAACGGATGCCGGCAGGTACAAGGCGATGACCAATATTGGAACGAATCCCACGGTCGGCGGAAAGCAGCTTTCGATTGAATCGCACCTGCTGGACTTTAACGGCGATTTGTACGGAAAGCCGATTACCGTGCGCTTTTGCTTCCGTATCCGCGACGAGCACAGGTTCTCGGACGTGGAGGCGCTTCGCCAACAGCTATTGCAGGATGTAGAGGTTGTGCGCGTGCGCATAAAGCTGCCGTGCGGCAGCATGGATGCTGCTGAAAATGCATGATAGCACAAGAAAATTTTGGTTCAAGCTGTTTACAAAGCAGACCGGGTATGCTATAGTTAACAAGCATTTTGATCCGCTTGCGTGGTTTGGCGAGACTCCGACGCCTTGCTCCGTTTGCGGGGATATAAGAAAAAATGGAGGATAGTATGGAAAAACAGGAAATTATCGAAAAGTACGCATTACACGAAGGTGATACCGGTTCACCGGAAGTCCAGATTGCATTGCTCACCGAGCGTATCAACCACTTGAACGAGCATCTGAAGATCAACAAGAAGGATCACCATTCCCGTCGCGGCCTGCTCAAAATGGTCGGTCGCCGCCGCGGATTGCTCAATTACCTCAAGGAGAAGGATATCGAGCGTTACAGAGCGATTCTGGCCAGTCTGAACCTCAGAAAGTAATTACAAGAGGCGGGGGTAATCCCGCCTTTTTACTTTGCGGTTTTGGACGCGCCTGCGGCTGCGCCCGATAAGATTGCGCGCTTGCGGGCAACATAAAATTGGATACAATATAAAAGAAGATAAGAAGACAAGAGAGGAAAACAAATGGAAAGAGTATTTCAGATGGAGGTTGGCGGACGTACGCTGACCGTAGAAACCGGCAAGTACGCCGAACAGGCGGGCGGCAACTGCCTCGTTCGCTGCGGCGATACCGCAGTGATGGTTTCCGCAACGGTTGCCAAAGCGCCGCGTGACGGCGTGGACTTTTTGCCGCTGTCGGTAGAGTTCGAGGAAAAACTGTATTCTGTCGGCAAGATTCCCGGCGGTTTCATTAAGCGGGAAGGCCGCCCGACGGAGCGCGCAATTCTTACGTCGCGCCTGATTGACCGTCCGCTGCGTCCGCTGTTTCCGAAGGGATTCTATAACGACGTACAGGTAATTGCAACCGTGCTTTCCGTCGAGCAGGATATACAGCCCGACGTACTCGGCATGATTGGTTCGTCTATTGCACTGTCGATCAGCGATGCGCCTTTTGCGGGCCCTACGGGCTCTGTAGCGGTCGGTATGGTCGACGGCGAGTATATCATTAACCCCAACTGCGAACAGCGCGAGAAGAGCCGTCTGACCCTTACGGTAGCCGGCACGAAGGACGCCGTCATGATGGTCGAAGCGGGCGCGAAGGAAGTATCCGAGGATGAGATGCTCGGTGCGATCCTGTTTGCGCATGAGGAGATCAAAAAGATCGTTGCGTTTATCACCGAGATTCAGAACGAAATCGGCAAAGAGAAGCGCGAGGTCGTGATCTATACGCCGGATGCGGCGCTCACCGAGAAGGTGCGCGCGTATGCGTTCGATAAGGTTGCGTGGTCGCTGGATACCTTTGTGCGCAAAGAGCGCGAACAGCGCAGCGAGCAGGTAAAGCAGGAGACGGTCGCGGCGTTTGCCGAGGAATATCCGGATAGCGCAAAGGACATCGACGCGATTCTGTACGCCATTACCAAGGAAATTGTGCGCGACAAGATCATCAACAAAAAGATTCGTCCGGACGGCCGCGCGCAGGACGAGATTCGCCCCATCTGGTGCGAGGTCGGCATCCTGGCCCGTACGCATGGCAGCGCCGTGTTTACCCGCGGGCAGACGCAGGTTATGACC
>CAYPLG010000093.1:0-9450 GCA_964411535.1 uncultured Oscillospiraceae bacterium | reverse complement strand
GTATTGCGGAATGCAGCCGGGCGATGTCGCCCATGAGGTAGTAAAAGCCGTTGCCGGCAACCTTCCGTGCGCTGTCGAGGTCGATGCCGGAAAGCCGTTCCATAATATCCACATGGTAGGGGATTTCGTAATCCGGAACAACCGGGTCGCCGTAGCGCTCTACCTCGACGTTTTCGCTGTCGTCCCGGCCAATGGGCACGCTGCTGTCGATAATATTGGGGATGACGAGCATGCGCGTCCGGATTTCCTCCTGCAATTCCTCCTCGCGCGCGGTCAGGCGTTCCATTTCGTCCGCCATGGCGGTAACGGTGCGTTTGGCCTCCTGGGCTTCCTCGTGCTTGCCGTCCTTGATAAGCGCGCCGATGCGCTTGCTGGTGACGTTACGAAGGTTGCGAAGCTCGTCGCAGCGGGTTTTAGCGGCGCGGTATTCACTGTCCAGCGCGAGCACTTCATCGACGAGCACGAGCTTTTCATCCTGAAATTTATTGCGGATGTTTTCTTTTACAGCCTCCGGATCGCTGCGCACAAATTTGATATCCAGCATATGTTTGTTCCCCCAATTATCCTTTCAAAAATCGTTACATTTGTTCCGGCGCGGCGATGCCGAGCAGGGTAAGGCCGATGCGGATCACCTGTGATGCAGCTTTTGTCAGCGTAAGCCTGGCGTTGCGGATGGCTGCGTCGTCGTGCATAATGCGTTGTTCGTAATAGAAGCGGTTGAACGCCGTACATACGGCGATGAGGCACCGGCTGACGAGATAGGGCTCGTTCTTTTCCATGGCTTCGCGCACGGCGTCCGGGAATGCGGCAATTGCGGCGACGACAGCGGTGGACTCCGCGTCGGAAAGGAGCGTATAATCCGGCTCGCCGGATGGCTGCGCCTTTCGCAGGACGCTGCATGCGCGGGCGTGCGTATACTGTACGTACGGTCCCGTTTCGCCGTCAAAGTTCAGCGCCGTATCCCAGTCGAACTGCACGTCCTTAATGCGCCCGTTGTAAAGGCCGTTCCATACGATTGCACCGACGCCGACCTGCCGCGCGGCGTCGCGCTTATCCGGAAGATCCGGGCTCTTTTCGCAGATAATGTCGTAGGTTTTTTCAACGGCGGCCTGCAATACGTCCATTAAATAGATGACGTTGCCGCTCCGCGTTGAAAGGGTTCCGTCCTTGACGCTGACCATGCCGAAGGATACGTGCGTAAGATCCTTTGCCCAGGGATAGCCCATGAGCTCCACAACCTTGAACCATTGCCGGAAATGGAGATCCTGCTGGTACGCAACAACGTACAGGCATTTGGCAAAGTCATAGGTATCCTTCCGGTACAGCGCCGCCGCGATATCGCGTGTAGCGTAAAGCGTTGCGCCGTCGCTTCTTAATATGATGCACGGCGGCATCTTGTATTCCGACAGGTCGACAATCTGCGCGCCGTCGTCAAGCTTGAGCAGGCCGTCGCGGCGCAGCTCGTCAACCACGCGGTCCATCTTGTCGTTATAGAAGCTTTCGCCGGCGTAGCTGTCGAACGTGATGCCCAGCATGTCGTATACGCGTCCCGCTTCCGCGAGGGTCAGCGCTTTCATCCATTCGTACAACTCGGTGGCTTCCGGGTCGTGATCCTCAATTTTCTTGAACCACGCGCGCGCTTCGTCGTTGAGGGCTTCGTTTTCCTCCGCTTCCTTGTGAAAGCGTACGTATAGCTTGACAAGCGCGGATACGCCGTCGCGCTCGATGGCGCTGCGGTCGCCCCACTTTTTGTAGGCGCAGAGCATTTTGCCAAACTGCGTGCCCCAGTCGCCCAGGTGGTTAATGCCGACGCAGGTATATCCCATGTGCGAGTAGATGCGATAGAGCGCGTTGCCGATCACCGTGCTGCGCAGGTGCCCGATATGGAAAGGCTTTGCGATATTGACGGAAGAATAATCGATGCAAATATTCCGCTTTTGCCCCATGTCGCTGCCGCCGTATGCGTCGCCCTCGGCGAATACGCGGCGAAGAACCTGCTCGCAAAATACGCTTTTTTGCACATAGAAGTTGAGGTACGGCCCTGCGGAGACGGCGCGTTCCACGCCTTCCGGAAGCGAAATCCTTTCCGCAAGCTCCGCGGAAATGGCGGCAGGGGCCTTGCGCATTGTTTTGGCCAGCCGGAAGCAGGGGAACGCAAAGTCGCCCATCTCCGGATTTGGCGGCGTTTCCATCCATTCGGCGGCGTCCGTTAAGGAGATGTCCGCTGCGCGCGCAACAGCCGCGGCGATGGCATGTAAAAAGTCCATATCGGTTCCATCCTTTATAATTTACAAAATCGCATTATATCAGACTTTACCAAGAATGTGAAGTGCGGACGCCTGGTTGTTTTGCCGGTTAGCAAAAAGTGTGGTAAAATACAATGCAATGCAAAGCGGCGGCTGCCGGTTTTCCGGTCCCGGCGCAATGCAGCGGATGCGCCTGGTATATTGACGGGTTGCGCATTTGCGTCTAAAATGTCTTGTATGGAAAAGGATATGCATTTACAACAGGAAAACCCGTCCGGCAAGCTGCTGCCGCTGCTGCTGGGCACGCTGATCGGCATTGCGGCCGTGCTGTTTCCGGCGGCGCTTTTGCTTGCGCCCGCATACTGGGCATACGCGATGTGCAAAACCCGGCCGACGAGCCTTGCGCTGTTTGGCGTTGTATTCGCCGTACTGGAGGTTCTGCTGCTGGGCGCGTTTAACGGCGCGTGCTTTACCGTGCTGGCAATCGGCTGCGCGGCGGCGCTGTACTATATGCAAACGAAACGCATGAGCAACGCCTATACGGTTGCGGCGGCGTCCGGCATTGCGCTGGTCTGCCTGTATCTTGCGGTTTGCCTGCCGGGGATTCTTTCCGGCGAGGGCGCTTTTGCGGCGGCACAGGCGCTGATGCAGGAGGCTGCGGATGCGTTCCGCACGCTTTTGCCAACCGTATCCGCGCTGCCGGCGGAAAACGCCGCGCTTTTGCAGGAATCGCTTGATGCGTACGTCGCGTCCATACCCGCGCTCGTCGTACCGGCGCTTACGATTCTATCCGGCGTACTGGGACTTTCCAATTTTCTCTTTTTCCGCTTGTTTGCAAGGGGAAAGGGGCTTGCCATTTCGACGCTTCGCCCGTTTAGGCTTTGGTCGATACCAAAGAGCCTGACGACCGGCTTGATCGTGATGCTGGTCGGCTCGCTGATTATGGGCATGACGAACTGGGATTATGCTGCGGCGCTGACGAATACAGTCAACGCAATTGTGGGCATGCCGCTATTGTTGCAGGGCCTCTGCGTGCTGGACTTCATTTTGTCGAAAAAGGCGGACGGCAAGGTTGCGTCGCGGCGCGTGCTGGCATATCTTGTGACGGGCGTTCTTTTTGCGCTGGTGCAGACGCCGTTGATTATGCTCGGCTGCTTTGACCAGCTTTTCCGTTTTCGCACGAGATCCGCCCAGCCGCCGATACAGATGTAAGCGAGCGGCATAAATCTGGGTAGGCCTTTTGCAGGGCGGATAGCATTATGCCGCAAAGGAGGGGGCAATGGGGAAGAAACGATTCTATGCGATTCCCTGCATCGTGGTATCGGTGCTGCTTTGTGCGGCCGTTTTCTTTTCCGATCGGTTCCAGCCGTATCGGGTGCAGGTTGCCGGCGGCGCGCTGATGCTTGTCGCGATAACCGCGCTATGCTATGTGCTTGCGGAGCGCAGGCGCGACAAACGGCTGCTGCAACGCATGGATACCATCTTTTCCGAAAATGCGGGCGTGGCGGCGCAGGTCATCCGGGAGGTTTCCATCCCGTGCGCGGTCATGGACGACGGCGGCCGGATTATTTGGAAGAACGATTCTTTCGATACGCAGTTCAATGTGGACGACATCCATACGCTGATACCCGCGTTCGATCCGAAGAAGCCGCTTGTGGCGCTTTCCGCCGAGTATAACAACAATACCTATCAGGTCATGAGTATGCGCATCCGCCGCCCGAAGACGGGTCGGGATCTTACGATGCAGTATTGGATTGACCGTACCGAGGCGACGCATTATCGCAGGCTGTTGGAGGATCAGATGCCGTATGTGGCGCTGATTTACGTCGACAACTATGAGGAGCTTGCGGCGGACGTGCAGTTCCACCGGACGACCGTCCTTGCCGAGGTGGAGCGGCTGATTGCCGACACGGTGCATACCGTCGGCGGCGTATACCGCCGTTACGATAACAACCGGTTTTATGTGGTATTCGAGGCGCAGCAGCTTGCGCTGATGGAGGAGCAGAAATTTCCGCTTCTGGAAGCGGCCCGCCGGATTGACACCGGCACGAACGCCTCCGTATCCTTGAGCATTGCCGTCGGCGTGGCGGATCGCATATTCACTTCCGACGAAAGCGCGCGGCAGGCTATGGAGCTTGCGCTTGGCCGCGGCGGGGATCAGGCAATCGTCAAGTCCGGCACGCATTACCGGTTTTACGGCGGCAAGAGGCAACTCGATTCCATGCAGTCGCGCGTAAAAACGAGACTGTTCAGCAAGGCGCTGCGGCAGCTGTTCGAGAACGCGGGCGACGTGTTTATTACCGGGCACAAGCGGCCGGATATGGACTGCATCGGCGCGGCGCTTGGCATTGCGGCCTGCGTCAAGCAGTTGGGATCGCGCGCGTATATTGTGCTGGAGGAAAACAACGCATCCATTGACCGCGCGATTTCGCTGATGCAGGGAAACCGCGCGTACGCGAGCATGCTGCTTTCCCCCGAACAGGCGGAGAAGGCTATGCGGCCGTCAAGCGTGCTCGTTGTGGTCGATACGCAGCGCCCAAGCACCGTCTGCGCACCGAAGCTGCTCGGCCTGTCAAGCCGGCTTGTGATTATCGATCACCATCGACGCAGCACGGACCATATCGAAAATCCTACGCTGCACTATCTCGAATCGCGCGCGTCCTCGGCAAGCGAGATTGTGACCGAGGTGGTGCAGTACTTTGACGATAACATGCGTCCGCCCGCGTTCGTATGCGGTACGCTGCTTGCGGGCATTACGGTGGATACGAAGCACTTTGCGTTCAACGTTGGCTCGCGAACGTTCGAAGCGGCGGCGTACCTGCGCAAGAACGGCGCGGACATCAGCATGGTAAAGCAGCTTTTCCAGGAGGATATGGAGAGCTTTGGCGACTGCGCCAATACGGTGCGCAGCGCGGACGTAATCGGCGCCGGTATTGCGCTTTCCTCCGTGGAGGAGGGTGCGCCGAACGCCAAGCTGATCGCCGCCAAGGCTGCGGATGAGCTCATCGGCATACGCGGCATAGAGGCCGCGTTCGTGCTTGGCCTGGAGGACGGCAGCATCAGCGTCAGCGGCAGGTCGCTCGGCAATGTCAATGTGCAGCTGATCTGCGAAAAAATGGGCGGCGGCGGACACCTGACCATGTCCGGCGCGCAGCTGGTGGAAACGGATCTCGACGAGGCGGAAGCGATTGTTCGCTCCTGCATCGAGCAATATATTGAGGAGGCAGGAAACGCATGAAAGTATTACTGGAGCAGGATGTTAAGGGCACGGGCAAGCAGGGGGAAATCGTCAACGTGTCGGATGGATACGCGCGCAACTACCTGTTGCCGCATAAGCTGGCCTCTCCCGCGGACGCAGCGGCGATCAATGCAGCCAGCATCAGCAAATCGGCCGCCGCGCACCGCAAGTTTCAGGCGGGCGTTGCCGCGCGCGATGCGGCAAAGCAGCTGGAAGGCGCTGTGCTGACCGTGTCCGCCAATGTCGGCGACAACGGCAAGCTGTTTGGAACGATTACCGGCAAAGAGATTGCGACAGCGCTTAAGGAACAGCGGGGCGTGGAAATCGATAAAAAGAAGATCGCCCTGTCTGAGCCCATCCGCGCCACGGGCGAATACACCGCAAAGATCAGCCTTTTTGAAAACACGAGCGCAACGGTAAAGATCGTCGTCAAGGAGGCGTAATGGAGCAGCAGGAGCATCTCTCCGTACCGCCGCACGCACCGGATGCGGAGCGTTCGGTGCTGGGGTCAATGCTGATCGAGCCCAACGCGCTGGAGCTTGCGCTGGAGCAGCTCAAGGCGGAGGACTTCTATATTCCCGCGCATGAAACGCTGTTTGCAGCGATGCGCGACGTCCGCAACGGCGGCAACGCCGTCGACCTCGTCACTACATCCAACGAGCTGGAGCGCCACGGCATGCTGGAACGGGCGGGCGGCCTTGCCTACCTTTCCGAATTGATGACGTTTGTGCCAACCGCCGCCAATGTGCAGAATTACATTGCGATTGTGGAAGCCAAGAGCGTGCAGCGGCAGCTGATTCGCGCGGGCGGCGAAATCATCAAGGACGGCATGAACGACGAGAAGGAGCTGGAGGAGACGCTGAATGCGGCGGAGCGCCGTATCTACGACATCTCGATGCGCAAGACGGAGGATTCCTTAACCCCTATCAAGGATATCGTGCCGATCGCGTTTAACGAGATTGGGGAGCTTGCCGGCCGGAAGGGGAAGATCACCGGCGTGGCGAGCGGCTTTACGGAGCTTGACCGCCAGACGAACGGTTTTCAGAAGAGCGACCTTGTTATCATAGCGGGCCGTCCGGCCATGGGCAAAACGAGCTTTGCGATCAACATTGCGCAATACGCCGCGCTGCACGATAACCGCACGGTCGTCGTGTTCAGCCTCGAAATGAGCGCGGAGCAGCTTGTGATGCGCATGCTCTGTACGGAGGCGTCCGTGGAGTCGCAGCGCATCAAGGAGGGATTGATCGGTACTGCGGATCAGTCGCGGCTGATGGAGGTCATGGACCCCATGTCCAACGCGCGGTTTTTTATCGACGACACCGGCGGCATCACCGTGCCGGAGATTCGCAGCAAGTGCCGGAGGCTCAAGGCGCGCGCGGGCCTCGATATGATCGTTATCGACTACATGCAGCTTATGCAGGGCTCCGGTGGGCGCAAGTCGGATAACCGTATGGCGGAGATATCCGATATGACGCGGCAGCTAAAGCTGCTTGCGCGGGAGCTTGACGTGCCGATCCTTCTGCTTAGCCAGCTGAACCGCGGCCCGGAACAGCGGCAGGATCATACGCCGATGATTTCCGACCTGCGTGAAAGCGGCAGTATCGAGCAGGACGCCGATATGGTCATCCTGCTGTATCGTCCTGCCGTGTATGACGAGACGGAGGATAACACGAGCCAGATTATTATTGCCAAGCACCGCCATGGACCGACGGGCACCGTACTGTTGGCATGGCAGGGTGAATATACGCGTTTCCGCAATTTACAGAGGGAGTAAACGATACAAATGAAGAATACCGACATGTTTTTGAACCCGGACGCCACCATTGCGTGGCCGCTGTTTGCCGCGACGCAGTATCCATGGGAGGTGCTGCCGAAGATTAAGGCGTTCATCCTGGAGGTGGGGCCGATGCTTGACCCTGCGGAGTATAACGAGGTTAGCGAACACGTCTGGATCCATAAGTCCGCTGTCATCTACCCGAATAATTATATTGCCGGACCGGCCATCATCGGCCCGGAAACGGAGGTGCGCCCCGGCGCGTTCATCCGTGGCAGTGCGATTGTCGGCAGAAAGTGCGTCGTCGGCAACTCGACGGAGCTTAAGAACTGCATCCTGTTTGATAACGTGCAGGTGCCGCATTACAATTATGTCGGCGACAGCATACTCGGCCATTATGCGCATACCGGCGCGGGCTCCATTTGCAGCAACGTCAAAAGCGATAAAACGCTTGTCGTTGTGCATGGCAATGCGGATATCGAAACGGGCCTGAAAAAGTTTGGCGCGATCCTGGGCGATCACGTCGAGGTGGGCTGCAACAGCGTGCTTTGCCCCGGCGCGATTCTGGAGCCATATGCGCAGGTGTATCCGCTTTCGCGCGTGCGCGGCGTCGTGCGCAGCTGGCACATTTTCAAGTCGCAATCGGACATTGTTGCAAGGACGGAGTGAGTACCGCTGAATAAGCAGGCCTTTCATGATCGCCCGCTAAGCACGTTTGCCGCTGGCATGCTGCTGGGGACGGCGCTGGTTTCCTGCGTTGCGCCGCCGGTTAGCTTTGCGGTAAGCGCCGTACTGGCGGGCGTTTCGCTTGTATCGTTCTGGACAAGCCGCCGCCAATTTGCGATTATGCTTTTTGCGGCGGCGCTTTCGCTCTCGCTCGCCTCGCTTTGCTATCCGGCGGACGGCGTTTTCCCCGTAACGGGACGCGTACTTGCGCCGGATGGGGAATTTGCATACCGGCTGGATGATGTGCGTGCGGAAGTCGGGGCCCGTATCGATCTTTTGTTTCCCGATAACGGCGGCCTTATGAAGGGCATGCTGCTGGGCGAAAAAGGGGATATCGAGGACGCTGTGCTAGACCGGTTCAAGGACGTTGGCATTATGCACATCCTTGCAATTTCCGGCTTGCATGTCTCGGTGCTGGCGGCGGCGATTTCTCTGCCGTTCCGACGCAACGCCTGGGTACGGTTTGCGTTTGTCGCGGCGTTCCTCGCTGCGTACGCCGCGCTTACGGCGTTTTCACCCTCGGTAATGCGCGCAGGCTTGATGTTCGTCTGCTATATGCTGGCGTTTCCGCTGGGCAGGCGCGCCGACCCGGTCAACGCGCTTGCGCTTTCTTTTATTGTCATACTGCTATGTAACCCGCTTGCGTTGTTTTATACGGGCTTGCAGCTTTCCTACTGCGCGGTATACGGGCTGATCCTGCTAAGCGCGCCGATTGCGCATGCGCTGCGTGGCTTGGGGAGCGCGGGGAGCAAGGCGATTGCAGGCTCTGTTGCAGTGACCGTTGCAACGCTGCCGATTATGGCCGGGGCGTTTGGGCGGGTGCAGCTGCTCTCCGTACTGACGAATATTCTTGTGCTGCCGGTTGTGCCGTTCGCGCTTGTGCCGGCGTTCCTCGGCGTGGCCGTATCCTATGCGTCCTTTCCGCTCGGCAATGCGATTGCGGGCGTTGCGCGCACCGCGCTTGCCGTAATTTGGTCGATTGCTTCCGTGGGCGGAAAGCTGGACGTGCCTGTATCCGCGCCAAACGGCGTTGCCTGCCTGCTTTTCCTTTCCGCGCTGCTGTTTCTATCCCCGCTGTGCCTGCTGGAAAGATACAAAAAGCTTCGAAACGCCTGCTGGCTGTTTGCGGCGTCGGTTGCGAGCTGGGTGATATGGTAAGGGCGCACGTTTTGACACGCACGCCCACAATGGTTTTTTGAACGCTGTTACAGCGCCTGCCGGTATCGGGTTTTCACAACGTATAGAACTTATACGTTGAACCGGAAGAGCGTGACGTCGCCGTCCTGCATGACGTATTCCTTGCCCTCGCTGCGCACCAGGCCCTTTTCCTTGCAGGCGGCCATGCTGCCAAGTTCCTTCAGCGTTGTAAAAGGAACGATTTCCGCGCGGATGAACCCGCGCTCAAAGTCGGTATGGATTTTTCCGGCGGCCTGCGGCGCCTTGTCGCCTTTCGTAATCGTCCAGGC
>CAYPLG010000092.1:0-9778 GCA_964411535.1 uncultured Oscillospiraceae bacterium | reverse complement strand
CCTACCCCATTGGATGGGTTTTATGCAGCCTACTCATGATCCTCTTTTACAAGCGCAGCGCCATCGGGCGCGCGGACATTGAGCACGCGCAATCGTCCCGTCCCGCAGACAATTGATTTTGAGAATCGCAGGACATCCGCTGCAATTTGTATTATAATAACAAAAAGGATCCAAAACCGCCTGTTACCGCGCAGGAAGGGGAGCGTGCATGCGTGTTGTCGGCATCATAGCGGAATACAACCCGCTGCATAACGGGCATATCTACCACATGGAGCAGGCCAAAGCGCTCACCGGCGCGGAATACTGCGTTGTGGTGATGTCCGGTAATTTCGTGCAGCGCGGCGAGCCCGCGTGCACGGACAAGTTTACGCGCACGGAATGGGCGCTCAAGGCCGGTGCGGACGCGGTCATCGAGCTGCCCACCGTGTTCAGCAACGCCAGCGCGGAGCGCTTTGCCATTGGCGGCGTGCGCACGCTCTTTGGCACGGGCGTCGTCACCGACCTGGCCTTCGGCTGCGAGGAAACCGACGTCTCCACACTGTTCCAGCTTGCCGATATCATTGTAAGCGAGCCGCCCACGTTCAAAAATGCGCTGCACAGCCACCTAAAGCTCGGCAAGTCCTATCCCCGCGCGCGGTTTGAGGCGCTCGCCGACTACGGCGTGCCGGACGCTATGCTGGAAAGCATCGTGCAGCCAAACAACATCCTTGCCATCGAGTACCTGCAAGCAATCAACGCCTACGCCCCCACCATTCGCCCGGTTCCGATTACGCGTATCGTCAACCAATACCATTCGGAAACCCTCAGCGGGGAGTATTCAAGCGCCACTGCCATTCGCCATGCCCTGCTTACCGGCAACCGCGAGGTGCTTTCCGCCATGCCGTCGTTCGTCGGCGGGCCGTTTGCCTACGACGAACAGTTCCTCATCACGCAGGAAAGCATCGGTTCGCTGCTTCTATACGCCCTGCGCCGCATGCAGCCGGAGGAAATTGCGCATATCCCGGACGTAGGCGAGGGCTTCGAAAACGTGCTGTACAAGGCTGCGCGGGCAGCGCGCAACATCACCGAGTTTTATGATGCGGTCAAAAGCAAGCGTTACACCATGGCGCGCGTCAAGCGTATTGCCGTTTCCGCGCTGCTTGGCATCACGGTGGAGCAGGTGCATGCCACCGTCCGCAGCGCCGAAGGCTCCTATCTGCGCGTGCTGGGATTCCGGCGGGAGGCGCGCACGCTGCTTTCGCAGATCGGCCGGTATAAGCGCGCGCCCATGATCCTGCGCAACAGCGATATCGCAACCTGTCCCGAATTTGTACAACGCGACGTAGATACGGATATGCTAAGCACGGACGTGCTCGCATACGCCACCGGAAAGGAAATCAAGCGGGATATGAGCGGGCCGATTGTGTTGTAGGGAAGATCGTGGTCGTAACCAGCATATCCGGCGACGTAATCGAACGGTTATCTGTCATCCGTCCTCACTCTCTTCCTTGTGTTTGCCGATAAGGCAACGGGCAAGCGCCCCTTATACGCAAAAGTACAGTCCGCGTACAGGCAAGTCCATTCCGCAACACAAATTCCTAGCAAAAGCAGCCGCCGGTGCAGCAGTCGAGGCACATCAGCGCCGGGCACAGTGTACAGCAAAACGAGCTGCCTGCGTTGCCGGTATCATACGTCTGCGTGCGATAGGTACGGCCGGCGTTATTGATCGAAGCGTACGCCTGCCGGTACTCCGCATTGTTCGGCTCCGTTTCGTAGGCCTTCCGAATGCACTCGCGCGCGCGCTCATACCATCCCTGGCGCAAATGAATAATGCCGTACAGATAGTACCACTCCGCATTGTGGGTTGCGATACGGTCGAGAACAGCGCGCGCAGCAGCCAGATTGTTCTGGTCGATAAACGAGCGGGCGCGGGCAAATTCCGCCGCGTTCGGCCCTGTGTACGCCGTGCCGCGCGGGCGTGACTGCGACTGCCCTCCGCCATAGCCGCCGTAACCGCTGCCTGGGGAATAGCTGCCCTGCGGTTGTTGCTCCGGCTTTTTCGTAAGCATTTCATATGCCTGATTGATTTCCTTAAGTTTTTCGTTGGCTAGTTCCTTAAGCGGATTGTCCGTAAACTTATCGGGATGGTACTTTTTGACAAGCGCAAGATACGCGGCGCGAATCTCCTCCTGCGTCGCATTCTCGCTAACCCCAAGCACCTTATATGGATTCATTTTCTATCTCCTTGTCCGTATGCAGAAGTTGCCGCGTCCGTGTCCGGCAGCCGAGCCGCATAATGTTATCCAATAGCCCCTGTCGGCCGGAAAAAGCAATCAGATCATATCCATTCTCCGCCTCATCAAGCGATTTATGAAGCAGGAACGCAACCGTGTCCGGATCCGTATGCGCCGCAAGAAACGGATTGTAGGCGCCGCGCTTCGCATCCTTTTGCCGGTCGTCCCACGCGTCAATTAAATACACCCAGCGGCCGAGATTATAGAACATCCACCCGCAGGCGGCTTTGTCCGATTCGCGTATCAAAGGCGCGTGCAGAATAATCTCCCGCATTAACGATGCAAACGCGTCGGACGGCTCATCCGTGCAAGGCGCGTTTTGCTTCTCCAGCGTGCGCAGCCTGCCCAACGCGTCCTCTGCGGCAAGCAGGAGCGCAGGCCGGTAACGCTTTGCGCGGCGATAGGCCCCGTACAGCAGCCACTTGGCAAACAGCGCAGAAAGGCGGCGTTCATCCTGCCAGTTGTCGCAGGCGGCATACCACGCAAGCAATACGTTCACGTCCGCCGTGTAGGACATGCTTTCGCTTCCGCAAACCATCGGCTGCCTACCGCGCGACAGATGGCAAAGGCACCTGCGCTGCGCGCAAACCGTTTCCCCGGTATATGCGCATAGAAAGGCGGAAAGGAACGCACAGTCATATGTCAGCGTCAGGCGCTTAAGCAGTCCGTATCGCGCCCCGATTGCCTTGCACAGACCGCAGTAATGGGCACGGTACTCCTTCTGCTCCCGCACCAGAAGCTCACATTCCAACGGGCGAATATAGCCAAACATATTTGTATCATAGCAAAATTAAGCGCTAAAGAAAAGCTTGTTTTTCAATACGTTTGTAACATTATGGAAAAAAAAGCGGCAATTAACAGCGCCGGCAGCATGGTAAGCAGAATTGCTCCAATCGCCGCACGTACATTTTTCCTGCGAAAGCAGTGTACCGTATAGCAAATTAAGTATGTTGCAGAAAGCGCCAGTATCAATGAAAAACCGATCATCTTGCGTCACTCCAGTGCGGATTTTCCGGGGTCCTGCACAAGCTCCACCTTAAACAGAAACTCCGCGTCCATCGTTTTGTAGGCAGCCTTCCAGTCGAAGGCCTCCCATGCCTTTACGCTACGAAAGCGTTTAACCGCCTGCCGCCCGAAAGCAAGCGTGTCGGCCTGCATGCGCTGGCAACCGTAAAACAGCTCCTGCATCTTTTCGGTTAACTGCCCCTCGATCAAGCCTGTAATTTCCTCCTCCGAAACGCCCTGCAGCCGCTCCGGGGATTCTATATATGCCGTAATCGGAATCGTCACCTGCGCATGCGCGCCGTTTGCAAGGGTAAACTTGATTTCCGGCTTCTTTTCCGCGTGCAGCTGCACACAGAGCGCTTCACCGTTAGGTAACGGAAAATGCGCGCGACCGAACGTAAACTCGCCAAGCGCCATTAGGATCAGCTGCACGCGCTGTCCGTCGACAAAGCCCACCATGCGCCCGTCCTTAAGTATGGCCGCGCCCGCAAGGCCCGTTTTTATGCTGCTTTTGACAAGCAGGCTCCCGCCAATGTACGCATAATCGCTTTCCCCAATACTGTCGCCTAGCACAGGCTTTGCGCCATCCTCCTTCGTTATGCCGCAAAGCGGAATCACGGCGTCATACGTACTCCCATCCTCCATCGTTTCGAAAAGCGTGGTAATATTCACCATGGGGATTAGCCCGGTCGTTTCTGCATAAGAGCCGAAGTTAATCTCCATTTTGGTAAGGCTTGGATCCAGCTCATTACTGAACCCCGACAGCGTATCATAAGCGTCGCCTATGGAGATGAACAAATTGGTATTATAGCGGATGTGCAGTTTGGAAAAAGACATATCGAGCAGTTCCGGCACGCCTCCTTCCCGCTGCGCAAGCTTTGCCGATATCACAAAAAACGCCGTTCGCGCAAGGTCAAGCTGAAAAGGCAGGTTGCCGGAAAGCGTCTCAATCGCCTCAAAAAGCGTACGGCTCTCCGCCTCCACAAGCGTAAAGCCGCTGTTGGTTTGCGTATCGCTTCCCTCCGACATCGTATTTTGCAGCACAAGCGTAACGCGAAGCGGCAGCGTTTTCCCTTCGTCAAAGCCAATGGCCAGCACGTACCCATAGCGATCCAGGCTATGCGCGCTCATGCAGCCCATGCAACAAAACAGAGCGGCAAGCAGCAATATGGCAACAAAACGGCGCATCACGCATTCTCCTTTCGCAGGCTTACCAGCATTGCGGCAAGCACCGGCGGCAGCAGCATGCCGATGTATATGGTATCCCAAAGTGCCTCCGCAACGCGCTCATACATGGGCAGATTCAGCTGTCCGATAAGCATTAGCGCGCCGATCATCGCAACAGCCGCGCCGACAATCGGCCTGACGTCCCGCATATCCGACGTATCCGCATACAAAAGTGACGCAGCATATGCATAGTATCCGCCGCTCAACATCCCAGCCAGCGCCCAGAAGAACAGCAATAGCTTATCCGTACGCAAGTATCCGTCGTCCGAGCGTATCGCCATCGTAAGCCGGTACATCGGCGAATGCATTTGCGAAATCATTTTATACGGATACGCCATGCCGATTACAAGCTCCATGCCGCCCGCCATCAGCCCGCCGCCCGCCGCGCCGATTACCGCTTCTCCCCTTGCGTTTTCCACGCCTTGTACGCCCCTGCCGCAGATAAGAAGCCCCAGCAGCGCCGGGAAATAGCGGCTTATACCCGTCGCTCCCTGCCACAGCATTTCCGTAGCGTCTATGCCGGGCAATGGATACAGCCGGAATGCGGATAGCGCAGGTAACGCAACAACCACCTGCACAATTGCAGCTATCAAAATCCACCTAAAGAATAGTTTGCAGGTTCGCCCAATGATCTCCAGTCCCATCCAGGCTAGCACCAGTACGCACACATAAAAATACAGCGAGGTGTTGACAACATTGGATTCCGCATAAACATAACGGGACAAAATCATAGCGAGCCGCACCAGCAGGATTACCGACGCGTAAATAAGCGTCATGGCCGTTAGCAGTCCCATTGGCATGGCCAACACGCGTCCATAGGCCCTGCGGTACAGCGCGGCAAGATTCTGGCACCCTTTGCGCTGCATCACCTCGGCAATCATATAAAACACAAGTAGCGCAAGCATGGCGGACAGCACGGTCGTAATATACGCCGCGTTTCCGTTTGCGTAATATGTCTCCGTATTCATGGCAAACACGCCGGATATCCAGCACGCGATCCAAGCCGTCGTCGCCGCCTCCTGCTTGCCGATACGCCCTTCCCGCAGGTTCATGTTTGCTGGCCTCCGGTATTCATTGTATCCGCAGGCCGCGTATGCATTGTTACGCGCCCGCGCACAAACACATGGCCTTTTGCATAGGTCTTTGGCGAAACGGGGGATAAAAAGGGAACGCCATAGGATTTCAGCCCTGCAAGCGTTGCAACCGTCAGCAGCACCGCCGAAAGTACGCCAAGAAGCCCGCCCATCCACGCGGCAATCACCAGTGCAATTCGATAGTACGACGCGGCAATCTGCGTTGAATAGTCCGGTATCGTAAAGTTTCCAAGGCCCGCCAGCGCAACGACGATCAGTACGACCTTGCTCACAATGTTTGCGGAAACCGCCGCCTGCCCAAGCAGCAGGCCGCCAATGATGCCGATGCTTTGCCCCATCGCACCCGGAGCGCTGATCGTGGCCTCGCGTAGCAATTGAAACAGAAACAGCAGAAACAGCATTTCCACCGCCAGCGGAAGAAACACCATATTGCGCGAGGCAACCACCGTGGAGAGCACCTCGCTCGACAGCAACCCCTGGTGATGCAGTGAAAGCGCAAGAAAGTACGCGGGCATAATGATGGAAAGAAACGCGCCGACATAGCGAATGATTCGCACAATGCTGCCGACCGGTTGCCGCAGGTACGCGTCCTCGCCGGAGCTCATAATTGTAAAAATGGTTGCGGGCATCACGTTGGCAATCGGGCTACCTTCGCACAGCACCGCGACGTGCCCCTGCATAATATGCGCCGCAACGCGATCCGGCCGCTCGGTGGAAAGCGACTGCGGCAGCGGAGAGAAGGGATGGGCTTCCGTCAGCTGTTCGAGCGTTCCGATGGACAGGACCATAAGCGTATCAATCCGCGTAAATCGCCGCTTGACCTCGTTGACGAGCGTACGGTTCGCCACACCCTCGCGGTACGCAATGGCGATTCGATTGTTATTCTTTCCGCCGGATTTCCGGAATTCCACAACGAAATCGTCCGTCTTGACGATCCGCCTTAACAAAGTAATGCTCGTTCGGATATTTTCCGTAAAACCCTCGTGTGGGCCGAGTATGACGTTCTCGTTGGCGGGCTTTTCCACGCTACGCGAATCGTATCCGCGTGTGTCCATCAGCACCGCCTGCGTTTCGCCCTCCAGGAACACAGCGGTGCGCCCCTCCTCCACCGCCGTCTTCATCTGTGTCCAGGAGGACGAAAGCTCCGCTTCCTGCATCGCGAACACATTCTCGACCATGAACTGCGGCATGTCGCCCTCCGCCTCATCCATGCAGCCGCGCCGCATAGAGGGCTTCAGGATAAAATCGTTAATCTGGTCCTCGTCCGCCATACCGTTCAAAAACGCGGCCAGCGCCATCAACCGTCCGCCAATACGAAAGGAACGCAGAATCAGGTCACTGTTGATCTCCCCGCGTAGCTCCTGCATCAGCCGCGCGCGATTGCGTTTCAGCGTATCCGCAATTTCGTCGGGTGCGTCGTCTGGTTTTCGCTCCCGCGGCCGCTCGCGCCAGCCGCCCCAAAAACCCGGCTCGCCGCGCTCGGTTTCCAGCAGCTCATATTCCCCGTCCGGCACGTCGAACGCAAACAATCCTCTGCGTGTATTTCTTCCGTTGATTCCCATGGAAAAAGTATCTGCAAAAGCGGCGCGAAGCATGCGTGCAAATACAAAAAGTCTCCCTTGGGCAAGGAGACTATGCAAAAGCATTGTTAACGAACCGTACGTTTACACGCGCCAGCGGCGCAAACCTGCGCCGCCCGCTTGATCCATCCGCCTGCCAGACCGGAAGGGCCCTATCCGGCAATCAAACCTTGTCGCCAGGCATGCGTTACATCTGAATTTCCGTAAACGTATTGTTGAGCAAATCGACATACAGCAGGCGGTTTCGAAGCACGCCTTCCCGGCCGAGCAACACCTTGACCGCCTGCGCGGCCTCGATCGAGGCGACCAGCGCGGGCGTAAACGACGGGTTCCCCAATTCGCTTTCAACGCCCTTGCCGCGCTTCTCGCCGTAGCAAGCGGATAGCAGCCCGTCGCCGGGAAAGCATACGCCGACCTGCCCGTACCAACCCGCAATTGCACCGTGAACAAGCGGAATGCAAAGCGTCTCCGCCGCGCGTTCGAGTATGAGCCGCGTATCGATATTATCGCAGCAATCCACAACGATATCTACGCCGCGCAGCGTTTCTTCGGCGTTGCCTTCCGTAATGCGCAGCATACGCGCCGTAAAGACCGTCTCCGAATTGACCGAGGCGATGCGCTTTGCCGCCGCTGCGGCCTTGGGCTGCCCGATACCGTCCTCCGTAGCGAAAAGCTGCCGGTTGAGGTTGCTCGCGCTCACTGTATCGTCGTCGAAGCCAAGGATCGTTCCCACGCCCACGCGCGCAAGCAGCTCCGCGACATAGCCGCCAAGCCCGCCCAAGCCCACGACCGCAACACGCGCCGTCAAAAGCTGCTCCGTTTCCTCCGCACGGATGCACGAAGCATTGCGCGCATACCGTTCCCGCATACGTATCTCCTCCCCGCATCGAGTATGAAAAGGGCCGCTGAAACGGGTTCAGCGGCCACTTGCCATGCGTAAATCAGCCGTTTGTAATCTTGGCCTGCGCCGCGGCAAGGCGCGCGATCGGCACGCGGAACGGCGAACAGGACACGTAGTTCAAACCTACGCGGTGGCAGAATTCGATGCTCGACGGATCACCGCCATGCTCGCCGCAGATACCGAGCTTGATATCCGGGCGCACGCTGCGGCCCAACTTGGCTGCCATCTCCACAAGCTTGCCAACGCCGTCCTGGTCGAGGCGAGCGAACGGATCGGACTCGAATATCTTCTTCTTGTAGTAATCGTCCAGGAACTTGCCCGCATCGTCACGGCTAAAGCCGAACGTCATCTGCGAAAGATCGTTCGTGCCAAAGCTGAAGAACTCCGCATATTCGGCAATCCGGTCCGCAACCAGCGCCGCGCGCGGCACCTCGATCATCGTGCCGACAAGATACGGAATGTCGAACGCACGCTCGTCCATAACCTCGTGCGCGGTCTTGTCCACGACGCTCTTGACATACTCCAGCTCCTTGGGCTCGCCAACAAGCGGAATCATGATCTCCGGTACGATCTTGATGCCGGTCTCATAGCGGGTCTCTATCGCCGCTTCGATGACCGCACGGGTCTGCATCTCCGCAATCTCCGGATACGTGACCGCCAGACGGCAGCCGCGATGCCCCAGCATCGGGTTGAACTCGTGCAGGTTTGCAACCGTCAGCTTGAGCTCCTCAAACGATAGCCCCATCTCCTTTGCCAGCGCGCGGATATCGGAATCCTCGGTCGGCAGGAATTCATGCAGCGGCGGATCCAGGAAGCGGATGGTGACCGGACGGCTGCCCATCGCCTTGTAGATGCCCTTAAAATCGCCGCGTTGCATCGGAAGAAGCTTCGCCAGCGCACGGCGGCGGCTCTTCTCGTCCTTGGAAACGATCATCTCCCGTACGGCGGGGATACGATCCTCATTGAAGAACATGTGCTCCGTACGGCAGAGGCCGATGCCCTCGGCGCCAAACTTGACCGCAACCTCCGCGTCGTGCGGATTGTCGGCGTTCGTGCGAACCTTCAGCGTGCGAACCTCGTCCGCCCACTGCATGATGGTCGCAAAGTTTCCGGAAACCTGCGCATCAATGGTCGGCAGCGCTTCGCCGTATACATTACCGGTGGAACCGTCTAGCGAAATCCAGTCGCCCTCGTTGAAGGAATGTCCGCCAACCGTCGTAAACGTGCGGCTCTTTTCCAGAATCATCACATCGGAGCAGCCCGCAACGCAGCAGGTGCCCATGCCGCGCGCAACAACCGCCGCGTGCGACGTCATGCCGCCGCGCGCCGTCAGCACGCCCTCCGCCGCATACATGCCCTCGATATCCTCCGGCGAGGTCTCCAACCGGACCAGCACAACCTTTTCGCCGCGCTTGGCCGCTTCCATTGCGTCCGCAGCGGTGAAATACACGCGCCCGCAGGCGGCGCCCGGAGAAGCCGGCAAACCGGTCGCAACCGGCTTGGCCTTCTTGAGAGCGTTCGGCTCAAACGTCGGATGCAGCAGCGCGTCGAGCGACTTCGGCTCGATCTTCATGAGCGCTTCTTCCTTCGTGATCATCTTT
The DNA here is from genome assembly GCA_964411535.1 of uncultured Oscillospiraceae bacterium. Lineage (GTDB taxonomy): Bacteria > Bacillota > Clostridia > Christensenellales > CAG-138 > CAYPLG01. The sequence continues at coordinate 97 of CAYPLG010000092.1, read as the reverse complement.
TCCTTAACCAGATCGACGGCAATCTGCAACGCAGCGGCTGCGGTACGTTTGCCGTTTCTCGTCTGCAACATAAACAGCCTGCCGCGCTCGATTGTAA
>CAYPLG010000091.1:8620-9884 GCA_964411535.1 uncultured Oscillospiraceae bacterium | reverse complement strand
TGGCGGCGTGTACGGTTTCCGCCGTGCCGATGGAGGCAAGGTCGCCGTCGCCCTGGTAGGTAAAGACGATATTTGCAGGATTTGCGCGTTTCAGGCCCGTTGCGACAGCGGGCGCGCGTCCGTGCGCGGCCTCGACCATGTCGCAGGCAAAGTAGTTATACGCGAGCACTGCACAGCCGACGGGCGCAACGCCGATGGTCGTTCCCTCGATGCCGAGCTTGTCAATTGCCTCGGCGACAAGACGGTGAATGATTCCGTGCGTACAGCCGGGGCAGTAGTGGGTGGGTACGTCCAACAGGGCGTGGGGGCGGGTTGCGACGATCATTTGTTGTCACCTCCTGCGGCGTTTTCAATTGCGGAGAGTACCTGCTCCGGAGATGGAATCATGCCGCCCGCGCGGTTGACGAGGCGGACGGGGCGCTTGCAGCGGATGGACAGTTCGACGTCCTCGATCATCTGGCCCATGGACAGCTCGACGGAAAGGAACGTGTGCACGCGCTCCGCCGCTTCGAGGAGCGGCTTTTTCGGGAACGGCCAGAGCGTGATCGGCCGGATGAGGCCGACGCAGATGCCCTTCTCCCGCGCGGCGTCGACGGCGTTTTTCGATACGCGCGCCGCAATGCCGTAGGCTACGACGCAGATTTCGGCGTCCTCCATGCGGTAGGATTCATAGCGCACCTCGTTTTGCTCGACGGTGGCATACCGCGCATACCGCTCAATATTGGTTTTTTCAAGCTCCTCCGGCTGCAAATACAGGGAGTTGGCGATGTTATGCGTTCTCGCCATCTTTGTGCCGGTAACCGCCCAGGGTTTGTCATAGGTTTTCTGTTCCGGCACGGAAAGCGTGACGGGTTCCATCATCTGGCCCATGGTGCCGTCGGCTAAAATCATCGACTGCATGCGATACTTGTCCGCAAGGTCGAAGCCCGTGACGGTAAGGCTTGCCATCTCCTGCACAGAGGCTGGCGCAAGCACGAGCAGGTGGTAATCTCCGTGGCCGCCGCCGCGCGTTGCCTGAAAATAGTCCGCCTGCGAAGGCTGTATGCCGCCGAGGCCGGGGCCGCCGCGCTGGACGTTGACGATCAGCGCGGGCAGGTCGCTGCCGGCGAGATAGGAGATACCCTCGCCCTTGAGGGAGATCCCCGGACTTGACGAGGAGGTCATGACCCGGTAGCCTGCGGCGGATACGCCGTAGACCATGTTGATGGCGGCAATCTCGCTCTCCGCCTGCAAAAAGCATCCGCCGATTTTCGGCATGCGCTTG
>CAYPLG010000091.1:1836-8610 GCA_964411535.1 uncultured Oscillospiraceae bacterium | reverse complement strand
GGCGGCAATCTCCGTCTGCGGGGTGATGGGGTAGCCGAAATAGTGGCGGCAGCCCGCAAGGATAGCCGCTTCGGCAATGGCTTCGTTGCCTTTCATCAGAACGCGTTCCGACATGTCGTTTACCTTACCTTTCTACCGTGATCACGCAGTCGGGGCACATGGTTGCGCAGGACGCGCAGCCGGTGCACTGCGCTTCGTCCGTTACGTCCACAGGGGAATGCCCCTTGCTGTTGAGCCGGTCATGCGCGATGACGAGAATCTTTTTTGGACAGGCGAGCACGCAAAGGCCGCAGCCCTTGCAGCGTTCGACTTCGAATGTCAGCTTTGCCATTGTATATCCTCCGTTTCATATTGCAATGTATAGCAATCGTTTGTGCTCTGGTAATTTGGTTTTGCATTCGGCATTTCGCCGCTGTTACCCGGTTGGAAACAACGGTCGTATGGCATATAGGCTTGGCACCTTTCCCGCAAGCGCCGGTGCAAGCCGCTCGTCAACCGACGTAAACTGCACGGGCAGCCCGGAGAGTGCGCCGAGGCGTTCGGCCTCCGAAACGGTCGAAAGCACATCCTTTGCCGCGGTTTCCGGCCCGATGTTCGAGTTGTTGACGATGGCGGTGACGGCAAGCCCGCAGGCCGCTTCGATTTCCCGAAGCACGGAAAGGGCTTCCTCCGCCGTTCTTGTCAGCGGGCGGTAAAAATTTACGGTAAAAAGCATTGCATAGCCGCTGCTTTTGATTTCCGGCACGTACCGGCCGAGGGCAACCGCCCCGCGGTCGTCCCCGCCAACGTCTAAAATACGGAAGGTTTCCTTGTCCGCCAGGAGCGTATATAGCTCCTTGGGCAGTGCGGGCAGATCGACGTTGCTGCCCGCATAGGGGGAAGCAATGAGCTCGATACCCTTATTATCAAAGAGTGCGCGGCAGTCCGCCGTGCGAAAGTACGGATTGACGATGTCCATGTCGGCGACGGCAACGCGATTTCCCCGTGAGCGGAGATCAAGCGCGATAGACGCGGCGAGGCTTGTCTTGCCGCTGCCATAGTGGCCGACCAATATTTTTATGCGTTTTTCCGCCATGCGGTTCCGCCTCCTTTACAACTGGTTTCGAATGATTTTTCCGCTTGTGGTCTTCGGCAGCTGATCCCGGAATTCCACGATACGCGGGTATTTATACGGCGCGGTGTGGAGCTTGACATACCCTTGAATTTCCTTCATCAAGGCGTCGCTTGCCTCCGTGCCTGCCGTGAGCACGACGCTCGCCTTGACGACCTGTCCGCGCACCTCGTCCGGCGCGGCGGAAACGCCGCATTCGAGCACGTACGGCAGCTCCATGATGACGCTCTCAATCTCAAACGGTCCCACACGGTAGCCGGAAGTCTTGATAACATCGTCCTTTCGGCCCACATACCAGTAGAACCCGTTCTCATCCCGCCAGGCGAGGTCACCCGTGTGGTACAGCCCGCCCTGCCGGGTTTCCTCCGTGTGCGCCTCGTCGCCGTAATAGCCGGTGGAGAGGCCGCAGGGGCCATGCTCGCTACTAAGGCGGATTACGATTTCGCCGGTCTGGCCCACCTCGACGCTGTTGCCCTCCTGATCGACCAGATCCACATCGTAGAGCGGCACGGGTTTTCCCATGGAGCCAATCTTGTGCGTGCCGCCCGCCAGATTGCCAATGACGAGCGTGGTCTCGGACTGACCGAAGCCCTCCATGACCTGCAATCCGGTGCTCTTTTCCATCTGGCGGAACACCTCAGGGTTAAGCGCCTCCCCGGCGATGGTAGCATGCTGCACGCTGGACATGTCGTACTTGGTCAAATCCTCGCGGATGAGCATGCGGTACATCGTCGGCGGCGCGCAGAATGTCGTGATGCCGTACTTTCTAAACATCGGCAGGATATCCGCCGCGTCGAAGCGGTCAAAGTCATAGACGAAGATCGCCGCTTCATTGAGCCATTGCCCGTAGAGCTTTCCCCAGAGCGCCTTGGCCCAGCCGGTGTCGGAGATGGTCAGGTGCAGTCCGTCCGGGTTTACGCACTGCCAGTATTTGGCCGTGATAAAGTGTCCGAGAGGATACCGGTAGTCGTGCTGCGCAAGCTTCGGCTGGCCGGTGGTGCCGGAGGTAAAGAACATCAGCATGGGCTCGTACCCGCAGGGCGCTTCTTCCGTGCGCGGGAACCTTCCGGTAAACAGCGGGTATTCCTCGTCAAAATCGTGCCAGCCTTCACGCTTGCCGCCGACAAGTAATTTTGTCATCGGCTTCGAAAAACCGTTCGCCGCGCGCTCGACAATCTCCGCCGCATCGCCATCCGCCGTGCAGAAAATGGCGGAAACGCCCGCCTTTTCGAAACGGTAGGCATAATCGTGCTCCTGCAAAAGATGCGTTGCCGGGATGGCCACTGCGCCGAGCTTATGCAGGCCCAGCAGCGCGAACCAGAACTGATAGTGCCGTTTCAGCACCAGCATGACCCGGTCGCCGCGGCGGATTCCGAGCGACTTAAAGTAATTCGCGCACTGTGAACTGGCCCGCCGAATCTCGGAGAAGGTAAACCGCCGCTCCGTCTTGTCGCGTGCAATATGCAGCATGGCAAGCTTATTTGGCGCGGTCTCCGCAAGGCTGTCCACGATGTCAAAGGCGAAGTTGAACCGCTCCTCGTTGACAAACGAAAGGGAGGTCAGCATCCCGTTTGCATCCTCGCAGGGCGTAATGAACCGCTGGTATACGCGGGGACGATCCTGAACGGCGGCCGGCTGCGCGGCGGGATTTTTCTGTTCCTGCACGTCCGTGTCCGCGCGGTAGGAGGCGGGGTTTAGGACGATGGCGTAAAAGCGGCAGTCCGCGCCGCCGACGGCGATCATCCCATGCGGGGTGGAGCTGTCGTAGTACGCGCAGTCGCCCTCGTGCAATATCTCCGTATGCGCGCCGATCTGGAGCTTGAGCGTGCCGGAGATGATCAGGTCGCATTCCTGCCCCTCATGGGAGGTCAGCTCGATATCGCGGCGTTCGGCTTCGACGGAGTATGCGCAGTTGACGTACAATGGCTCCGAAATGCGGTTCTGGAACGACGCGGCGAGGTTATAATACACCATGCCGTGCGCCTGCTCGATGCGCGCGCCTTCGCCCGCTCGCGTGATCGTATAACCCTTGAGCGTGGGGCTGGTGCCCTGCACGATATCGGTGACGTTGACGTTGAAAGCCATCGCGCAGCGGTAGATGAACGCGAAGCTTAAATCGTGCAGCCCCTGCTCACAGGCGCTGTATTCTTCCTTCGGCACGCCTGTGCGCAGCGCCATTTCGGCAACCGTAAGCCCCATGATTTCCCGAAGCTCGCGGATGCGCGCAGCCATTTCCTGCAACTGAAAGTCTAAACCGGTCGTGGTTTCCATAAGGATCCTCCCGTCGGGGTACAAAAAACTCGTCCCCAAGATGATAATCATTGAGACGAGTATATTGCTACCCGCGGTACCACTCAATTTGCACCGGCGTCGCCGCCGATACCGCTCTTCAGGCTCCAACAAGCCCTGCGCCGTAACGTGGCGGTACGGGAAGGTTCTACTTGCGGGGAATCCCGTGTTCTTCCTTCTGGCTCAGGAGCTACAGACGCTTTTTCGTACAGTCCCGGCTTCCACCAGCCGCCGGGTCTCTGTGCCTGTGTTTCGAAAATGGTCCTCTCCGTCACAGCCTTTGATTGTTGCTCAGATTATCATATATTATATGCAATTGTCAAGGTGAATTTATAGTAAGTGCCGTATGATCTTTCCGTTTGTGGTCTTCGGCAGCGTATCGGTGAAGGCTACGATGCGCGGGTACTTATACGGCGCGGTATGGTGCTTGACATACTCCTGAATCTCCTTTTTGAGGGCGTCCGTGGCCTCGGTTCCTGCGGTGAGTACGATGCTTGCCTTGACCACCTGGCCACGGATATCGTCCGGCGCTGCGGAAACGCCGCATTCGAGCACGTACGGCAGCTCCATGATCACGCTTTCGATCTCAAACGGTCCGACGCGGTAGCCGGAGGTTTTGATAACGTCATCCTTCCGGCCGACATAGAAGTAATAGCCGTCCTCGTCCTTCCATGCCAGGTCGCCCGTGTGGTACAGGCCGTCGTGGAGGGAAAGGCGCGTCTGCTCCGGGTCCATGAAGTACGATTGGAAGAGGCCGCAGGGCGGCACGTCGCCCACGCGGATGACGATCTCGCCGGGTTCGCCGATCTCGGCTTCCAAACCATTTTCATTGATAAGCGCGATCTCATACGGCGCGACGGGCTTGCCCATCGAACCGGGTTTGACCGTCTGCCCGAAGAGATTCGCAATGATGAGCGTCGTCTCCGTCTGGCCGAAGCCCTCGGTGATCCGTAATCCCGTTGCGTGCTCGAAACGGTAGAGCACTTCGGGGTTCAACGCTTCGCCCGCGGTGGTAACGTGTTTTAAGCTTGAAAAATCGTACAGCGAGAGATCCTCCTTGATCATCATGCGATAGATGGTCGGCGGCGCGCAGAGCGTGGTGACGTTGTACTTTTTGAGCAGCGGCATGATATACGACGCATCGAACCGCTCGAACTCAAACACCGCTACGGCCGCTTCACAGAGCCATTGTCCATAGAATTTGCCCCAGAGCGCCTTGCCCCAGCCGGTGTCGGAGATGGTCAGATGCAGCCCGTCGCTGTAGACGCAGTGCCAGTACTTGGCGGTGGCAAAATGGCCCAATGCATACTTGTAGGAATGCGCGGCAATCTTCGGATATCCGGTGGTGCCGGAGGTGAAGAACATCAGCATGGTATCGTCGCCGCAGGGGCTTTCCGCCGTGCGGTCGAAGCGGCTGCTGAACATCGTATATGCATCGTCAAAGTTATGCCAGCCCTCGCGTTCCCCGCCGACGAGCAGCTTCGTGGTAAGCGACGGCGAAACGCGCGCGGCAAGCTCCGCCTGATGCGCGACGTCGCCATCGGCCGTGCAGAGGATAGCGGATACGCCTGCGGACTGAAACCGGTAGGAAAAATCATGCTCCTGAAGCTGATAGGTGGCCGGAATGGCGATGGCTCCGAGCTTATGCAGCGCCAGCATGGAGAACCAAAACTCATAGCGGCGCTTCAGCACGAGCATGACACGGTCGCCCTTTTTGATGCCGAGCGACTTGAAATAGTTCGCGCAGCGGTTGGAGGCGCGGGAAAGGTCGCGGAAGGTGAAGCGGCGTTCCGTGCCGTCGAGGCCGACATGCAGCAGTCCGAGCTTATCCGGCGATTTTTTGGCAAGCTCGTCCACGATATCGAAGGCAAAGTTGAATGTATCCGCATTTTCATAGGAGATGCCGGTGAGCGCGCCGCGTGCATCCTCTATCGGCCGGACAAACCGGTTGCAGAGATACGCTTCGGCCTGGCGCGCTTCCACGATGCTTGCGTGTACGGCCGAGCGGTCTTCCTCGCTTTCGCCGGGAAGAACCACTGCGACGAAAAGACACTCGCTGCCGCCGACTGCGATCATGCCGTGCGGCTTTGCGCTGTCGTAATAGATACTGTCGCCTTCACTGAGAATTTCCGTGTGTTCGCCGACCTGCACTTTGAGCGAGCCGGAAAGAATCAGATCGAACTCCTGCCCGGCGTGGGTGGTCAGGTGAATCGGCCGGTGCTGAAGCGCTTCGGAATATTCGTAGCGTACATAATACGGCTCCGCGATTTTGTTGCGGAACATCGGCGCGAGACTCTGAATCTCAATGCCGTCCTCTTTGGCGGCCCGTTGTCCCTGCCCCTTGCGTGTGACGGTGTAGGAGGAAAGGCGGGCACTTTCGCCCTCCAGCAGATCCGTGATGCCGATGTTGAATGCGAGTGCGCACTTGTGGATGAACGTAAAGGGAAAATCCACGCGGCCCGCCTCATAATCGGCGTACTGTCCGGGGGTCACGTCGGTTTTTTTCGCCATCTCCTCGCGCGTATAGCCTGCAATCTCGCGCATCTCGCGAATGCGGTATGCAATCTCCAGAAGTTGATTGTTCAGTCCGCCCGTTTCCATGTGATGCTTCCTCCTTGTTCCTGCATACGGGGCAACAAAAAGCTCGCCCCAAGTTTCCTTGAGACGAGCCATAACATTTTGCTATATGCCCGCGGTACCACTCAAATTGCGCCGAAACGACGCCGCTTATCGGACTCTATCAAGTCCTTTGCATTCACGCAGCAATCACGTAGAACCTTACTCACCCTGCTTTCAGGCTCTCGGCTCGGAAGGGATGGGAACCTGTGAACTTGCCTGCCACCGGGCTTTCACCGCCCCCGATTCGCTTTGCACCGGCTTGTTCGTCCGTCTTCGTCACAGCCTTTACGATTATGAAATTGCATTTATCTTAGCAGTGTGATGTGCGTTTGTCAACCGTTTTTTGCAGGAGCGCGCGATGCCGTTCGGGCGTCTGCGGAAGTTTCACCGAGTTTTCACCGTTCGACAATGTAAAAAGTATTTATCCCGGCGTTGCATGGTGGTATACTATATTTAACAGCAGATGTAAGCTTGACGAAATTTCGCAGGAGCGTGTTGTTTGTGGCCAGACGTAGACGCAGACGGTATCGGTTCAGATTAAAGCCGGCGGGATATGCATTTTTTGGCGGCGTGCTTCTGCTCGTCGGTCTTGGCATATTTTTTATTATTCGCGCAATTGTCCGTAACGGCGAAAAAGAGGCTGCGCTTGCGGCTACGCCTTCTCCGACGGCCAGCATGGAGCCTGCCACGCCTTCTCCAACGCCTACGGCGGCGCCGACCGCCGCGCCGGTTTCAACAACCGTGCCCGATGTGGC
>CAYPLG010000091.1:0-1826 GCA_964411535.1 uncultured Oscillospiraceae bacterium | reverse complement strand
GGCAGCAACGCCCATCCAGGCGGAACAGGCCGCAACGGCGGCCAAAGCGACTGCTGCGCCCGCGAAAGCGACGTCGACCCCGTCAAGCTCCATCCGCAAGGCGACCTCTTCCGAGAAGAAGAATGCAAAGGCCGCTTATCTTTCCGGCGATGGTGTGAACCTTCGCGTCGGTCCATCCACGGATTATATGAGTCTTGGCAAGTACGGCAAAAACAGTACGCTTGTCGTGTACGCCACGGACGGAAAATTCTATTTTGTCAAGATGGATAAGGACGGCAAGGTCGGCTTTCTGTCCAAGTCCTTTGTGGAGATCTCTGCATCCGCACCCAAGGCGGAGTCCGTAGCCGTCCCGTCCGACGCCGTCAACGGCAGCGTGACGGCGGGCACGGTTGCCATGCGCGACGGCGCAAGCAAAGAGAGCAACGCAATCAAGGAACTGCATTCCGGCGATCAGGTGTTCATCTACTACAAGACGGGTGATTTTTACTATCTTGCGGACGCAGCGAGCGGCCGCAAGGGGTTTGCTTACGCAAATTATATTTCCGCTTCCGGTACGGTGCCCGTGCAGTAACGGCGCGTCGCTGCCGAATCAACCCTGTTTGGATTATACCGGCGCAATGGCGCGCGCTTATGCGGTTACCGTGGAAGCTGCCTGTTCGAGGCCCAGCGAACGAACCGCGTCCTCGCGCATTTTGTATTTCAATATTTTCCCCGCCGCATTGGTTGGGAACGCATCCATAAACGCAACATAGCGGGGGACCTTGTGCTTGGCCATACTTGCGCGCACAAACGCCTGTATCTCCTCCGGCGCGGCGGTTTCGCCCTCCTTGAGGATGATGCAGGCCATGATTTCTTCACCGTATTGCGTATCCGGCACACCGATGACCTGCACGTCGCTGACCTTCGGGTGCGTGTAAAGGAACTCTTCGATCTCCTTTGGATAGATGTTCTCTCCGCCGCGAATGATCATATCCTTCAACCGTCCTGTAATGCGGTAATTGCCCTCCGGCGTCTTTGCGGCGAGGTCGCCCGTGTGCAGCCAGCCGTCGCGGTCGATGACCGCGAGCGTGGCGCGCGGCATTTTGTAGTAACCCTTCATGATGTTGTATCCGCGCGCGACAAATTCGCCGACGGCGTCTGTCGGCAGCTCCTCGCCCGTTTCGGGGTCGACGATGCGGCACTCAATCTCCGGCAGCGGCCGTCCGACCGTCCCGACGCGTACTTCGAGCGGGTCGTCGGTCGAGCTCATTGTGCAGCCGGGGGAGGCCTCCGTCTGACCGTAGACGATCGTAATCTCCGTCATGTGCATTTTGGCGACGACGTCCTGCATGACGGCAACGGGGCAGGGGCTGCCCGCCATAATACCGGTGCGCATGTACGAAAAATCGGTATTAGGAAAGTCGGGATGTTCGAGCAGTGCGATGAACATGGTCGGTACGCCGTGGAAGCAGGTAATGTGTTCCCGGTCGATACAGGCAAGCGCGGGCTTTGGCGAAAAGTACGGCAGCGGCAGCAGCGTCGCGCCGTGCGTCATGGCGGCAGTCATGGCCAGCACCATGCCGAAGCAGTGGAACATCGGAACCTGTACCATCATGCGGTCCGCCGTGGAAAGGTCCATGCGGTCGCCTATGCATTTGCCGTTATTGACAATATTGAAGTGCGTGAGCATGACTCCCTTGGGAAAGCCCGTCGTGCCGGACGTATACTGCATATTGCATACGCTGTTGCTGTCGACGGCAGCGGCAAGCCGCCGCACTTCCTCGACCGGAACGGTCTCCGCGCGGCGCATGACCTCCTCCCAAAGGAGGCTTCCGGGCTGCGAAAAA
>CAYPLG010000090.1:9376-9966 GCA_964411535.1 uncultured Oscillospiraceae bacterium | reverse complement strand
CCGAAAATGAAAAGTCAACACACAAAATACAATTTTTTGCAAGGGAAAACGCGAGGGCATTTTGCTGCCATTTGACGTATTTTTACGCGGGAAATTTACGCACGCTGCCACTCGTGCGCCATACGGCCGATGAGCAGTATGTCCGGCGCGTAGCTGCGAATGCCGTCGCAAATCCGGCTGTCTACGGGCAAAGTATGGAATGTAAGCAACGATAGATCCACATTGCGAAGCAGCGTAAATAGAATCAGCATGTCACCTGCGGACAGCGTGCTGTCGATATAAGGCGCAAAAGCAAAACGGGAGGAGGCAAGCTCAACAATGCTGGCGGATTGCAGCTTTTCGATATAGGCGCGCATAAGCTTCTGCTGCCGCTCAATGCGAAGCAGCTCGTCCGCCGGCCCTTCGTTAAGAAACGTGTTTGCAGCTTCGCCGTCAAGCGCGCTTCCGTCGAGCGTGATACCGCCGAATTGGTCGATAAAGGTAGCTAGACCGTCGGTTTCCAGGGTAACTGTTATCGGATACTTTATAGGCCATGCTTTTTTTAAAAGGTTTGCGCAGGTTTTGGATGACCCTGCGTCCGATAGCCGCCG
>CAYPLG010000090.1:0-9366 GCA_964411535.1 uncultured Oscillospiraceae bacterium | reverse complement strand
AACGAGCGTATTGCGCGGGACGGAGAGTATGCGGCAGTCGCGGTCTCGAATCTGAACAACGGCAATCCAATCCGGATGAGACGCGGAATCCATACCGATGAGCAGCAGGTCCGCCTGTTCACGGGCAAGGGCAGGCGCATCGGATACTGGCGGCATTGTGGGCGCAGGCGTTGGCGTCTCCGGCACGGGCGAGGACGACGGTGACGGCGCGGGCGTGGCGGTCGTTTCGGGCGTTGGCGAGCTCTCCGCAAACGGCGTACGTATAGCGGCAACGCTGCGCGCCGTGTCGGGCGTTGCGGTCGGCAGAGGGGACGCGGTTACCGCAGGCTGGCGCGCTTCCCGCTCCTCCGGATGCAGGGAGTTCCTGGCAACGGACAGCACGAGTCGCACGCAACCATATAGAATTGCCGCAGCAAGAAGCAAAAAAAGCATTGTGGCGACAGGGGAAAATTTCCATTTATATCTCATGAAGGAAGGCTTCGTTAGTTTCATGGAAAATAGTTTGCACGGTTTGCATTGCGATATCCGTCTAAACGATATATAATTATGAAAAAGTGGACAGACAATGAGAGGTGTGGAATGAGCGGCATGAATAAGCAAAAATGGAATACGCGGTCGATGATACGTGCGGCGGTGCTGTCCGCGCTGATTATTGTCATGACGTTTACGCCGTACACCGGCTATATCTATTACGGCCTCATTGAGATTACCACGCTGCATATTGTTGTTGCGGTTGGTGCGGTGATGCTGGGGTGGAAATACGGTTCCTTCCTGGGCTTGGTTTGGGGTATATCGTGCGTGCTGCGCGCGTTGACCAACCCGCTGTGGGCGCCGTTTCTCAACCCGATGATATCGGTTGTGCCGCGGGTTTGTGTCGGCGCAATCGCCGGTCTTGTTTCCGAGGGACTGACTAAAAAGAAATGCAGGCAGTATTTCGTTGCGGCGGTATCGGCGGCGGCTGCAACGGTGACAAACACGGTGCTCGTACTAAGCGCGCTGAAGCTTTTTTCCACCGTGCTGACGGGTGCGCCGCTGCTGGGGACGATTTACGGCACATTAATCGGCGTTAACGGCGTGATCGAGCTCGTCGCTGCCATTGTGATTACGCCGGCTGTCGTTACGGCGCTTACCCCGCGGGAGCTGGTGCTTGGCATCGACTTTGGCACTTCGACGACAAAGCTTGCGCTGGTGAAGAACGGCCGCTGCATCAAGACCCACCGCGTTGCGGACAACGTGCCGATCGAGGAAGCGCTCGAAGCGTTCGGCGTCGCCGGCGTAAAGCGCATCGGGATTACCGGCGTGGGCGCCTCCTTTATCCATGAGGATATCCGCGGGATTCCAACGGTGCATGTGGACGAATTTTTGTCGCTTTCGCGCGGCGTTTACCGAATTGCGAAGAACAGCAACTGTCTGGTTGTCAGCGTCGGAACCGGCACGTCGTTTACCAGGGTTACCCCGATACGCGCGTGGCATGTCGGCGGCTCCGGCGTCGGCGGCGGCATGCTGATGGGCCTTGCGAAAGCGCTTTGCGATTCGACGGATATGCAGCAGTTTCAGGCGCTTGCCGAAAAAGGCGATTTGCACAATATCGATCTGGAGCTACAGGACGTCTGCGCGGGATCGTTATCCAACCTGCAACCGTCCAGCACGGTCGCCAACCTGTATAAGCTGGCCGACAAGCCGGACAAGGCGGATATTGCGGCGGGCCTGTGCAACATGATATTCCAAAGCATCGGCGTTATGGCGGCGTTTGCCGTAAAAAAGCATCTTACGCGCACCATCGTTTTGGTCGGAACGATTGCCGACTGGCCGATTGCCGACCGCAGCCTTGCGGAGGTAGCGCCGCTGCATAATGTACGTTTTATTACGCCGGATAACGGGGCGTTTGCAACCGCCATCGGTGCGGCTTGTATCAGGTAGGAGGAGAAAATGAAACAGTTTCCAATTGCTATACTGGGGTTTGGCACGGTCGGCAGCGGCGTATACCGCATACTGACGGAGAATCGGAAGGAGCTCATGCATAAGGAGCTCATGGAACCCATCGTACAGCGTATTCTTGTTCGTGATTTCGTTAACGAGCCGAATATCGGCATGGCTCCGCGGGAGGCGTTTACGACGTCGTTCGACGATATCGTTAACGATCCCGCAATCCGCATTGTTGTCGAATGCCTTGGCGGCGAGGAGCCTGCGCGCTCTTTCATACTGTCCGCGCTCAACAGCGGCAAAACGGTTGTAACGTCCAATAAGGAAGTTGTAAGCAAGCATTGGTCGGAGTTTGAGCATGCCGCAAAGGTCTCCGGCGCGGGACTATATATGGAAGCAACCGTTGGCGGCGGCATCCCGATTCTGCGCACGATTACGGATTCCATGCAGGCCAACAACATTACGCGCGTCATGGGCATCATCAACGGCACGACGAATTACATTCTGACGCGCATGAACGAGGCGGGCATAAGCTTTGACGAAGCGCTTGCGGAGGCAAAGCGCCTGGGGTATGCGGAGGCAAATCCGACGGCGGACATTGAAGGCTATGACGCGATGTATAAGCTGTCGATTCTTTCCTCGCTTGCGTTCCATGCGCATATTCCCATCGACGTGATCTATCGAGAGGGGATTACGAAGCTTAGCAAGGCGGACTTTGACACGGCGGCAATGCTGGGGTACGCGATCAAGCTGCTGGCGATCGGCAAGAAGGATGGCAATCATATCGAGGTGCGCGTGCATCCGACGATGATTCCGAAGGCGCATCCGCTCGCCGGGGTTTCCGGCGTGTTCAATGCGATCTTTTTAACCGGCCATGCGGTGGACGACGTTATGCTCTACGGCCGGGGCGCCGGCTGCATGCCGACGGCAAGCGCCGTAGTGTCCGACGTGATCTACGCATGCCATCGTGATGGGCACCACCAGTATCCGACGTTTGTGAACAACCCGAAGCTTAGCGACGAGGTTGCCCTTGTGACGGACTTTTCCTGCGTGTATTGCGTGCGCCTGCATGTGATTGATAAACCCGGTACCATGGCGTCCATCGCAAAGGTTTTTGCGGACTGCAACGTGTCGCTCAAGGACGTTTTGCAGTTGGGCGAGATGGACGGCACGTCTTCGCGCATCACGTTTGTTACGCATATGGCAAACGAGAATTGCGTGCAGGCGGCGATCGCGCAAATTCGTGCGCTGCCCTGCGTGGAAGAAGTAGAGAGCGTCATCCGCGCGGAGGCGTAGGCTTTGCAGCAAACCGCTTTTATGGGGAAGCTTCTGCAAATATGGCGGCAAAAACGGAATGCGATCATCCTGTGGGGCGTGATGGTCGTTTTCCTGCTTTGTTTTGCGTACTGTATTCCGAAAACCAGCGACGACTGGTTCTATTATCGACCGGCGCAGAGCGAGCATTTGCTGCAATTCGCGCTGGATACGACGGCGGAGACGTGGGCAACCCGCGACGGACGCTGGCTTGGCAACATGCTGATTGCGTTCACCGCAAACAGCAAGCTTTTGCGTGTGCTGTACTGGGCGGGGACGATGACGGCCATGCTAGCTTTGCTTTGCAGGCTTTCGCAGCGTGCGGATGAACGGCGGTCATGGCGGGGGTGCGTCGCGCTGCTGCTTTTGCTCGTTGCCCCGAAGGCCTGGTTTTCCGGAAATATTGCCTGGCTACCTGCATTTGACGTGTATATCATGCCGGTTGTGCTGACGCTTTGGTACCTTGTGCGGATGCGCGGCTTGTTTGAGGGCGCTGCCGTGCGGGATACGGTTGCCGGATGCTTGCTGTGCTTTGCGCTTGGCGCGGCCGGTCAGCTTTTCAACGAGGTGATGTCGGCCTGCCGTATTGTGATGGCGCTTGGAATTGTGATTTGGTACTGGATTCGGCGCTCCAGGCCGTCATGGCAGTCGCTTGCTTTTTTGACAGGCGCCGCTGCCGGGCTTGCGGTGATGTTTGCTTCGCCGGCGTATGCGATCATTTTCGGAAGCGGCGCGGGGGAAACATATCAGCAGGCCGCAACGGATATACCGGGCATGATAGCGATGGCGGTACAGAATTACCGGTATGTTGCGGCGTTTGCCATCGGCGCGAATACCTTGCCGGTGTGCTGCATCAGCATATTGTGCATAGCGGTTCTTGCCAAACGGGACGAAACGAACGGGCGGCTGCGCGGGCATACAATTGCACTGATTGCTGTGCTTGCTGCTGCGCCGTTGTATTTTTACTTTACAACGCAGGACATGGATTCGCTGTTGCCATTCGCCTCGCTGTTTCAAAGCAACATGCTGGCAATGCTGCTTGACGCAGCCGTTTACGCGGCGTTTGTGCTTGCGGTTTTACTTGTGCTGTTGTTCTATGTAAAGGACGCTTTTTTCAAAGGGCTTGGGTGCTTTAGCCTGCTGTCCGTGCTTTTGTGCGCGGCGCCGCTGCTTGTTGCGCAGCCGCTTGCGCACCGCATTTTTGCTGCCGGATACATTTTTCTTTGCCTGCTTGCGCTGGCGCTTCTTGCATACGTTTTGCGCCTTTATGGGCATGCGGTGCGGGCGGTATCGGTTGCGGCCCTGTCGCTGGCGGCTGCGGCCTGCGTAATTTATATGCTCATGTTCGCGGCCAATCCGCGTACGGAGAGGCAGAAGATTGCCTTTATTGAGTCGCGCATGACGTATGGAGAGACGACCATCTATACGCCGGACTTCCTTTTCGGGCAGCGGCTCTGGTATCCGGAAAGCGAGCTTTGGGCGGCGTATTATTACGAAAATGAACAGGATATCGTTTTTGAACATATTCCTTACGACATGTGGTACGAGTTGTTTTACAGCAATTCCGGTCTGGAGTAGCCGCGAATGGACGGGGATGGGAACCGATTTGTCCTATGCGCGGGAAACCGTGGCCGGAAACATTGCTTTTTTTGGATGCTTCCGCTATAATACGAATATTATGTTCTGAAAGAGAGTTGATTTCGTCACATGGACGACGGCAGTCCTATAGGATCCATCATTTTAATCCTGCTGCTTTTGGCGGGCAGCGCATACTTCGCAGCATCGGAAATGGCGCTTGCGTCCGCAAGCCGGATTCGAATGATGAGCCTTCGCGACAATGGCAATAAGCGTGCCAAACGCGTTTTATACATTCTTGATCATTTTGACAAGGCGCTCACCACTATCCTGATAGCCAACAACATTTTACAGATTAGTTATGCAACCGTAGCGACCGTTATGGCAACGAAGCTATGGGGCGTTTCCGCGCTTACGGCAACGACGATTCTTGCGACGCTGATACTGTTCCTGCTTGCGGAGATGATACCGAAGCGCTTTGCCAAGGCATATAGCGAGCGGATTGCGCTCCGGACGTCGGGCAGCCTGCTATTCTTCATGCGCGTGCTTTCGCCGGTTGCCGCGATGTTTTCCACTGTAGCACGCATCGCCAGCAAGCCTTTTCGAAAGAGTACGGCGGAGCCGACCGTAACGGAGGATGAGCTGTACGACCTTTTGGAGACGGCGGCGACCGAGGGCGCCATTGACGAGGAAACTACGGAGCTTGTGCAGAACGCGCTGGAATTTGCGCAAACGAACGCGCGCGATATCCTGACGCCGTGGGACCGGGTTGTCAAGCTTAGCATGACCATGACGGAAACGGAAATACTGGATACGATCAAGGCAAACGTGCATTCGCGGCTGCCGGTAATCGACGTACACGGGCAGTTAATCGGCATGCTGCAAATTCGAAAGTACCTAAAAGCGCATCTTACCGGCGGTGTGGCGCTGGCTAAGGTGATGGATGAACCCAGGTATGTGGACGCCGATACGCCGATAGACGATCTTTTGCCCGCCATGAGCGAGCAGAAGACGCAGATTGCCGTGGTACGCGACAGGGCGGGCGTCGTGCTGGGCATTGTCAGCGTGGAGGATATTCTGGAAGAGCTTGTCGGGGAAATTTACGACGAGGACGACGCGGAGTGCGTCGATATGCAGGATGCGAAAGGCGAATCGGCTGCGGCCGCGCGGGAGGTGCGTCAGTAATGCATGTTTCCGCGTTGCAGTATTTTGCGATTGTTTTTCTTATTCTGTTATCAGCGTTCTTTTCGGGATGCGAGACAGCGTATGCCGGTGCAAACAAGCTGCGTCTGCGTGCTGCCGCAGATAGCGGAAAGCGCAGCGCAAGGCTTGCGTTTGCCATTTACAACACGTATGACAACGCCCTCATTACAATTCTTGTCGGCAACAATCTTGTGAATAACGCCGCTTCCTCCATTGCGACGGTTATCGCAATTTCGCTGCTTGGCGAGGATGGAGCGTGGATTGCCACCGTGATTATGACGGTGCTGATCATCACCTTTGGCGAAATTGTGCCGAAGATTATCGCTACGGCGCGCGCGGACGGATTTGCCACTGCGGTTGCGCTGCCGTTAAACGCCCTGATGATCGTTACCTACCCGTTAAGCTGGCTTGTAAACCGATTGCTTTCCGGCTTTGACCGGCTGTGCCGGAAACGCCTTCCGGAGAGTCCGGCGGTGACGGAGGAGGATCTGGAAACCATACTCGATACCGTCGAGGATGAAGGCGTAATTGACGAGGATCGCGCCGACCTGCTGCAAAGCGCGCTTGATTTTGACGAGGTGCTTGCTTACGAGGTCATCACGCCGCGCGTGGATATGGTTGCGGTTGATGCGGACGATTCGCTGGAAGACAACATGGAAGTGATACTGGATTCGCCATTTTCCCGTATTCCGGTGTATCGCGATACGGTTGACAATATCATTGGCATTCTGCATCTAAACCATGTGTTCAAGCGCCTTGTCGATGCGGATACGATCGATATAGAAGCGCTGATGCTGCCGCCGGTTTTTGTGCATAAGACAATGTCGATGCCGGACGTGCTGAAAGTCATGAAGAAAAAGAAGAGCCACCTTGTCATCGTAACAGACGAGTACGGCGGAACGATGGGTGTGCTTTCCATGGAGGATGTACTAGAGCAGCTCGTTGGCGAAATCTGGGACGAATCCGACGTAGTGGAGGACGAGTTCATTCCGCTTGGCAACGACCGGTACGACGTCGATGCGGATATGCGCATCGAGGACTTTTTTGACGAGCTGGATATCGATGACCGCGACTTTGAGGACGATAACGCAACGCTGGGCGGTTGGGCGATTGAGCAGCTTGGACGGTATCCGCGCGTCGGCGACCGGTTCCAGTATCGCAATCTTCTGTTTTTGATCAAGAAAAAGAAGAAGCTTCGCGTAATCCGCCTGATTGTTACCGTACTGCCGGAGCCGGAAGCGGAGGAAGCATAGCGCACAAGCCGCCCGGATGGCCCGATACGGGGCGGTCTGTATTGAAAAATTCGGAATATGTGGTATACTGACATGCCGCGCCGGATATGCGTGGACATGACCGTTGCGAATTCAGCTATGTACGCATAGTATGATAGTAACAGCGGTTAATGGAGAGTAAACGTATGATATATTTAGATAACAGTGCGACAACGCGCGTTCTTGACGAGGCGGCAAAGCAATCCTATGCCGCCATGACGGACACTTTTTTTAATCCCGCGGCAGCGTATGCACCGGCAGCGGCGGTGACGCGTACGGTTGACGCCTGCCGGAAGCGGCTTGCCGACGCGCTTGGGCATGCGCCGGAGGAGGTGTATTTTACCTCCGGTGGTACGGAATCCAACAATATGGCGATATTCGGCACGCTTGCGCCATTGCGCGGGAAGCGCCGCATCATCACCTGCATGACGGAGCATCCGTCGGTTTATAACGTATATCGTTCGCTGGAGAACAAGCCGGATACGGAGGTTATGTATATCGGCACGGATGGCGACGGCGCGGCGTCGATCACGGAGCTCACGGAAGCGTTGAGCGCCGATACGGTACTGGTGTCGCTCATGCATGTGAATAACGAAACGGGTGCGATTACGGACATTCGCGCGGCGTATGCGGCCATTCGCCGCATTGCCCCGAACGCGGTGCTGCATGTCGACGGCGTGCAGGCGTTTTGCAAGCTGCCGTTTGCCAGCGTGCCATGCGACCTGTACACGATCAGCGCGCATAAGTTTCATGCGCCAAAGGGCGTCGGGGCCATCTATGTGCGAAACGGGCTGCGGTTTGCCGGCGGTCAGCTTGGCGGTGGACAGGAGAACGGCATGCGCAGCGGAACAACCAACGTGCCGGGCGTGGTCGGCATGGACACGGCGCTTGCGCAGTATCGCGCCAATCATGCGGACTGGATGCGGAAAATGCGCGCATGCAAGATGCGGCTTTCGGAGAACCTTGCGTCCATACCGGACGTTGTGGTCAACGGCCCCTCCGCAGAGCGCGGGGCGGGACATATTCTGAACGTCTCATTTTTGGGCGTACGCGGGGAAACGCTGCTTAACGCGCTTTCGGAGCGCGGCGTGTTCGTTTCGACGGGATCCGCCTGCTCGGCGCATAAGAAGGGAAAGAACCGCGTGCTCAATGCAATCGGCGTAACGGGCGCGCGGCAGGACGGCGCCATACGGTTTAGCTTTTGCCCGTTTAACACGCCGGAGGAGATGGACACGGTAGCGAACCATCTTAACGAGCTTGTGCCGTTTTTGCGTCGCTATCAACGTAGATAACCACTGCGGCGCGGCATACGGCGAAAGCAACGCAGTACAAAGGAGTAACAAATGGAAGCAGCATTGGTTGTCCGCTATGCGGAGATCCACTTAAAAGGCCTCAACAGGCCGTATTTTGAGCGCAGCCTGATCCGCCGCATACAGCGCGCGCTTATGCCCATGCCGGCGGAGGTCGTGCGGGAGCAGGGGCGTGTGTTTGTCTTCGGCGTTCCGGCGGAGGATATTGATGCGGCGGCGGAGAAGCTGACGCGTGTTTTCGGCATTCACTCGGTGAGCGCGGCGCTTGCCGTGGAGAAGGATTGGGACGCTATCTGCGAAGCTGCAAAGGCTGTGGTTGCGCAGTCGGTCGAGGATAAGCGCGACGTAAGCTTCAAAGTGATTGCGCGCAGGGCGGACAAGCGCTTTCCAATGCGTTCCGATGATATTAACCATGCGCTTGGCGGCGTCCTGCTCGAAAGCTTTCCGCAGATGCGTGTGGACGTCCATGCGCCGGAAATGAAGGTTGGCGTGGAAATCCGGCAGGAGAAAGCGTTTGTGTATGTCGGGGAACGGCTTGGGGTCGGCGGCATGCCGGTGGGCAGCAACGGGCATGCGATGCTTCTGATATCCGGCGGCATCGACAGCCCTGTGGCAGGCTATATGATTGCCAAGCGCGGCGTGCGCCTGTCGGCGGTGCATTTTTACAGCTATCCGTATACAAGTCCCAAGGCGCGTGACAAGGTTGTGGAACTGACCAAGACCGTCGCGGGTTACGCCGGTGATATCGACCTGTATTTGGTACCTTTTAC
>CAYPLG010000089.1:0-10050 GCA_964411535.1 uncultured Oscillospiraceae bacterium | reverse complement strand
CGCATAGCGAATGGCCTCCTTGCGATTTTCGATCACGGTATACTTCGTGCCGGAGCGTTTCGTACCCTCCTCGATCGTTTCGATGATCGCCATGGGGTCCTCCGTACGCGGGTTATCGCTTGTAATGATGCAGAATTCGGAAAAACGGCCAGCGATCTCCCCCATGATGGGGCGTTTTGCGCGGTCGCGATCCCCGCCGCAGCCGAACACGCAAATCACGCGCGCTTTGGCAAACTCCCGGACGGTTTTCAGCACGTTTTCCAGCGCGTCGGGCGTATGCGCGTAATCGACGAACACGGAAAACGGCCGGTCGGTGCGCACGGCCTCCAAGCGGCCGGAAACGCTGCTGAGCTTTTCGAGCCCCGCTTTGATATCCGCAAGCCGGATGCCGATTGCCTGCGCAATGCCCGTCGCGCCCATGGCGTTGAATACGGAGAAAAGGCCCGGCGTTTGCAGGTGCATGAGCACGTCCCCCTCCGGCGTATGCAGATCGAACTGCACGCCGTCGGTCGTTATGTCGATATCGGTCGCCGTAATATCCGCGCGGTCGCGCACGCCGAACGTCGTAATGGGAATGGTCAGATCCGCCATCATACGGTCTGCGTAATCATCGTCCACGTTCACGACGGCTTTCCTGCTGTTGTAAAACAGGATTTTCTTTGCATGCAAATAGTTATCGAAAGATTTGTGATAATCCAGATGATCCTGCGTCAGGTTCGTAAACAGGCCCACATCGAACGTAATGCCGTGCACGCGATGCTGCTCCAGCGCATGGCTCGATACCTCCATCACGACAAGCTCCACCCCGGCGTCCGCCATCATACGCAGCAGTCGGAACAGATCGACGCTCTCCGGCGTGGTACGGTCCGTGTGCAGGCTTTCGGAGCCGATCATATTGCGAATTGTGCCGATAATGCCGACCTTTTTGCCGGCCTGCTCCGCAATGGCCTTGACCATGTAGGTGGTCGTCGTCTTGCCGTTGGTACCGGTTACGCCAAGCATCGTAAGCTGCTTCTCCGGATGCCCGTAAAAGCACGCCGCCATTTCCGCCATGGCCTTCCTTGCGTTTGGCACGACAATCTGCGGCACGTCCAGCGGAAGCTCGCGCTCTACCAGCAGCGCCGCCGCGCCCTGCGCTACGGCGCCCTCCGCAAACGTGTGGCCGTCGAAAAGCAGCCCCACGACGCAGCAGAAGATGCTGCCCTCCCCCGCCTTGCGGGAATCGTATTCAATGGAACAAATGTCGACGTTCTCACCCGTGTAACGCACACCGCACGCATTCGCCAATTCGCTAAGCAACATAGTTTCCCGTACCTCCCATGGTCTGTCCTACGGCAGTATAATGCCGCAAGGGGCGCTTGTCCATATCGTATTTTCCAATCGCCGCCTATGCGGCAAACAACCCGTTATTCGTTGATTTCCTCCTCGCGATCCGGCATCTGCCCCGTCTCCGGGTCCGGCGTCGGAACCGGGAACGTAACGTATACTTCCGTTCCTGTCGGAACCTCCTCGCCCTCCGCGATGGACTGCGTCTCTATCTGCCCGGTGCAGTTGGTCTTGTCGTAGCTTAGCTTAAGACCCAGCTTGGTCAAAAGATCATATGCATCCTGCCGCCGCCGCTCGATGAGCTTCGGCACTTTGACAAGGCCTTTCGACACGGTTGCGTCGTTAAAGTTTGTCATCGTCGTGTATATTTGCACATACGATCCCGCCGGGGCCTCCGTTCCCGCGGGCGGAATGGTCATGGTGCACGTCGCCGTTTTCTCGTCCTCCAGGATTTCGAGATCCGTATTGAACCCGTCGCGGCGGATTGCATAGTCGGCCTCCTCGCCGGATTGGCCGACAACCTCCGGTATCACCTGCATCTCGATGGGCTCCGTGCGGTCCGGCAGATACCCATAATACTGCACAAGGTCGGTGAATACATCCTGCACCCAAGGCGCTGCAACGATGCTGCCGTACACGACCGGCACCGCCGGTTCATCGACCGTAACAAGGCACACCAGTTCCGGATCGTCCACCGGCAAAAATCCGATAAACGACGCGATCAGCCTTGTGCGCGAAACGCTGCCGTCCTCGTCGTACTTCTGCGCCGTACCGGTCTTTCCGCCAACCTTGTAGTTTTCCAGTCTGGCGTTCTTGCCGGAGCCGTTCTCCACCACGGAGTACAGAATATCGCGCACCTGCGTGCTCGTCGCGGAGTTGATCACACGCCGAAGCTGCACAGGCTCGTTCTTTTGCACAACCGTACCGTCCGCCGCCGTGATGCTGTCCACGATATACGGCTGCATCAAGATACCGCCGTTGACGGCCGCGCCGACCGCATTCACCATCTGGATGGCCGTGCAGGTTATCGTCTGCCCGAAGGCCACGCGCGCAAGATCCGCGTCCCGGATATACTTCCTGTGGATGACCTCCCCTGTGTCCTCCTGCGGCAGTCCGCAATTCGTCGGTTCGTCAAAACCGAACGCATAGATATAGTCGTAAAACGTGTCCACGCCCATGGTCAGGCCCATTTCCATATAGGCGCAGTTGCAGCTGTTCTCCGTCGCCTCGGTAATCGTCTGCTCCCCGTGGCTCTTCGTACAATGCACGGTTTCCAGGCGGAAGGTCTTGGAGCCCTTGCAGTTATAGTGGGAATCCATCGTCGCCGCCCCGGAATCCAGCGCCGCGGCCAACGTAACAACCTTGAAAATCGAGCCCGGCTCAAACGTGTCCGTTACGGCGCGGTTCCTTGACATCGCCATGAGTTCCGTTACCTGGTCGCGCGGCGGGTTATTGAGGTCGAAGGACGGATACGACGAAATAGCAAGGATCTCACCCGTCTTGGGGTTCATAATAAGCCCCGTCGCGGTGGTGGACCGATTCACCTGCTGGCACTGGTCCACGTAGTTTTCAAGATACGACTGCGTAACGGAATCTACCGTCAGCTTCATATCATATCCGTCGATCGGCGCGATATAATCCTCGTCGCCGTAGGAAAGCATATTGCCGTTTCGGTCAACCTCCGCAACCAGCACGCCGTTCTCGCCCGCAAGGTAGGAGTCGAACTCCGCCTCCAGCCCGGTCTGCCCCTCGCTGTCGATGCCGGTAAAGCCGATCACCTGCGAAAAGAGCTGCCCGAACGGGTAATACCGTTTCTGGTCCGTCGAAAAGCTGATGCCGCTGCCCAGTTGCAACGCGGTGAGCTGGTCAACAACGCTGCTTTCGACCTGCCGCTTCAGCTGCGCCTGCTTGCGTTTTACATTGCTGACACGCTCAAACACATAGTCGTAATTCAAGCCGAGTACGTTCGACACCTCCATGGCGATACGTACGCGGTCCTCCTCCTGAATGGCCTGCGGATTGACCAGTACGCGGTACGCCGTGCCGCTCTGCGCAAGCACAAGCCCGTTTCGGTCCATGATCCTGCCGCGCTTTGCCGTCAGGTTGCTGCGCCGCGTCCATTGCGAAAGCGCCTTTTCCTGCAGATCCGGCGCGTTGATAATCATCACCTGCGTCAGCCGGATCGACAACACCAGAAAGAGGACTCCCCATATAATCAGCAGAATCAACAGCTTCTTTTTTGTCCTTGGCGCCGATGCTGCCATCGATCAACGTTCCTTTCCCAGACGGGCGGTTCCCCTGCCCCTTGCATGCCCCCCGTCCATGAATACCCGGCCGATCAGTTCGATTCCGTTTCCACCGGCAAGCCGTTGTCGTCCGTTGTAACGGGTTCATCCGTATCGCCTTCCGCTGGCGCCGCACCCGCCGCTCCGGCCTGCGCCGCATCCGCCGGGGCGGACCCGGCAAGCGAAGCCGAGGTAACCGGTATCGCGCTGCCAATGCGCACATACTGCGACTGCGTCGGATACGTCATACCCGCGTTTCTGGCCGCTTCCTGCGCCTGCGTGATCGTTACGGCGCATTCGATGGATACGTCCAGCTCCGCAATGCGCAGCTCGGTAAGCTCTATGGCGTCGTTAAGCGTGTTGATATCCGCATACGCGCGCGCAATTCGCTCATACCCCGTCAACATAAACAGGATCATGCCGGCCAGCAGGAACGCGCAAAAAATCATACCGATACGCGACCCAGGTTTAATCTCATCCTTGGGTACGCGAATTCGGAAACCATCGTCGTCAACAACGGTCTCCACCTCCGGCTCCGTCGCAGCGCGACGCTTCCTTGGCGCATGCGCGCGATCCGCATTCGCGGGCGCATACACGCGCGTACCGGGCGTTTTTGCGGTCTTCGGTTCGTCGTCGAACTGAATTTCCAAAGCCTATCGCGTCCTTTTCATTCTTATGCCGCGCCCATACAAAATAGTCCGTCCATCGTTACAGCTTCTCGATGCAGCGGAGCTTTGCGCATGTGGAGCGGCTGTTCTCTTCCGCCTCCTGCTCTGTACAGGTAAGCGGCTTTCTTGTAAGGATTCGCGCCGTCGGCGTCTTTCCGCAAATACAAACAGGTGCGCTCGGCGGACAGGTGCAGGGATTCGCAAACCGGCGAAACGCCTGCTTCACAATACGATCCTCCAACGAATGAAATGTAATTATACACAATCGACCGCCTGTTTGCAACAGGTCGTGCGCGCCGTCAACCGCGGCGGATAGGCCGGCAAGCTCCCCGTTCACCTCGATGCGGATGGCCTGAAACGTCCGCCGCGCAGGATGCTGCGGCTCGTTGCGAAACTTGGCCGGAATTGCACCGCGCACCAGCTCGGAAAGCGCTGCCGTTGTTTTGATCGGATTTTGTTCCCGAATGTTCACAATGCGGGCGGCGATACGCGGCGCGAAGCGCTCCTCGCCGTATTCATACAATATGCGCGTCAGTTCCTTTTCGGAATACCCGTTTACCACGTCGTAGGCAGAAAGCGCAGCGGACCGGTCCATGCGCATATCCAGCGGCGCGTCGCTTTTATACGAAAAACCGCGTTCCGGCGCGTCCAGTTGATGGGAAGAAACGCCAAGATCCAGCAGGATGCCGTTAACCGCAGTTACGCCAATCTCATTGAGCAATTGGCGCATATCAAAAAAGTTCCCGTGCAACGCCGTAAAGCGATCCGAAAAGCGGGAAAGCCGCGCGCATGAGGCGGCAATCGCCTCCTCGTCCCGGTCAATGCCGATGAGCCTGCCCGTTTCCGGCAGGCGGTCGAGCACCGCCTCCGCATGTCCCCCCCCGCCAAGCGTACCGTCGACAAAAACGCCGCCGCGATCCGGCTTCAGCAGCGCGATCACCTCGTCAAGAAGCACCGGTATATGATGGAATTCCATGGTCAAATCCCCAATTGCGCAAGATGGGCAAGCGCCGCTTCATACGCCTCGTCGGTCTGCGCGCTGTAACTGGCAAGCGCCGCAGGGTTCCAAATCTCAATACGGTCGTTGATGCCGACAAGCGTCGTATCCTTTGTCAATTCCGCCTCCTCACGAAGCGGCAGCGGAATCAGAATGCGCCCCTGCCGGTCAACCTCACAGGCGGCGGCCATTACATACAGCCTTCTGCGAATCGCCTGACCCGCCACATCCGTAACGGGCAGCGTTGCCAGGCGGTCGGAAAATATCTGCCACTGCGGTACGGACATGCCATAAAGGCAATGTATCGATTGCGTATGCAGCACGCCCGTCGTCAGCACAACGGTATCGCCCAGCGTTTCGCGCCATTTTGCGGGAATAAACACGCGCCCCTTGGCGTCCAGCATATGCGCAAACGACCCGATGAGCATAACGTGTTCCCCCTCCTTAAAAATGCATGTTTATTAATGCGAGTATACACCACCTTCCCCCATTTGTCACCACCATGCGCAAAAAACGCAAAGAATTTCCAATTCCTGGAAACTTATAAAAAGGCAACTTGTTTTACTTGCGTTGCGCATGATTTTGGAATATGATATACAAAAGTCACATTAAAATGACAAAGCGTGCGGAATCTTTGGAGTTATTGTATGTATTGGCATATTGACACGGACGTCATCAGCTTGATCGTCATCGCGGCAATTTATATTTTTTATCTAAAAGTACCGGCGTTGGACGGGTTTGTGCCTCGCACACGGCGCTTTATGCGTTGTCTTTTCGTCGGTATCTGCGTCACGGCCATTGATATTGCGGCAAGCATCATCATGGAGGTTCCCACCACACGCTTTCTGTATCATCTGCTGATGACGATATATTTTGTGAGTATCGAGCTCGTTATCGTAGAGTGGTTTCTGTATGTGCTGACAATCCTTTTTGAAAAGGACGAGAAAACCAGCCGGCGAATCAGCCGCATCGTCGTGCTTTCGTACATTCTGTACGCACTCTTTAACCTGGCCAATCCTTGGACGGGCCTTGTGTATACGCTGGGCCCCAATAACGCCTACCAACGCGGCCCGCTATTCTCCGCCATGTTGGTCCTGTACACGTTGTATACCATCGCGCTGTTTATTCTGATATTGGTTCGCTGGAAGCATATCCCGCAGGGGTATCCCAGCGGGGTGTTGCTGCTTACGCCGGTCATCATTGCCGCTGGCATTGCCTCGCAGCTGCTGATTCCCGGCTGTTTGTTCGTCATGCCGTCCTACATGATTTGCCTCGTGCTGGCATTTTTGTTTTTGCAAACGATGCGTACGCGGAGTAACCTTGCCCTTGTGGAAAACCTTGCCAAGGCTGCGGAAACGGATTTACTTACCGGGCTGTTTAACCGCACCGGGATGGAAGTCATGGTGCAACGCACGCTCCGCGAGGCCTATGGGCAGCGCGTGCTGGTGCTGATTGCGGATATCGACGACCTAAAGCAGATCAACGATACGATGGGCCATGCGGAAGGCGACCGCGCAATCCGGATGGTCGCGGCGCAGTTAAAAAGACACTTTCGCGCGAATGATACGGTCGTGCGATACGGCGGCGACGAGTTCCTTGTGTTTTTTACCGGCGCACTCACTCCGTCCCTGATGCATAATTCCCTACAGCAGCTTGCAAGCGAATTGGGCTCGCTGTATATCGGCGAACAAAACGACGTCCCTCTGCACGGCAGCATTGGCGCCGCCAGCGGTATCGTCGGAACGGACTCCTTCGCGTCGCTTTGCGGTAAAGCGGATACCGCGCTCTATCACGTAAAGCGCAACGGAAAAAACGGCTATGCTTTCTACCAGCCGGAGATGGAGACGGAACGTCTTGCCTTCGACCGGGGTGCGGAGCCGCCATCCTTTGACCCGTAAAAGAGCGCACACGGGAAACGGATAGCGAAAGCTAGCATGGTTGTCTGAAAAGAGCGAGGGAAACAATTTTGGCGGTAACATTAAGCAGTAGAGAGATATTTATCGACGAAACCGAACGGAAACCGAATCGATACGTTGCAAATGTGCTGGCGGGCGTTGTAGCGGTCATTGCCATTGTATTTTTGATGAACGAGCTCGGCGTCTTTGTCGTGAACCGCATGCTGGTGCACATCTGCCTTGCGGCCTCCCTGCTGCTGTTTGCCATTATGCAGGCCATCGTGCGCAGGCCCGCCCTGGTCATCCATCCGGCGAGCAAGTATGCCATTATCGGCATGGCGCTGCTGCTCGTATTGACCATTACGGTGCTGCTGAATATCCATGCCGTGCTGGCGTTTGTGCTGCCGCTTCTGCTGGCAACCCAGTACCGTTCGCACGGCGTATCCCGCATGGCGCTGATCGGCGCGTGCATCTGCTGTGGCCTTGCGCCAATCCTTTCCTATCTATTGGGCACCTGGAGCCTTCTCTTCCTCACCGGGTATATTCAAACGTTCTGCCGGGTTACCATCAGCGTTACGCCCGGCAACAGCATGTCTGACGCGGAAGCGATACGGCAGATCACCATGTATTGGTCCCTGCCGCAGATGCTTACGCTCGGCGCCTTCGGCCTTATCCTGTACACGGCGACAAAGAGCGGCATCGACAGCGTTCGCAATCAGATGCGCGTTGCGGATTTAAGCGACGACCTGCGGAATCAGCTTGCCTCCATACTCTCCATGCAGGAAAAAGTGCTCTATTCCATGTCCGACATCATCGAAAGCCGCGATATTGAAACAGGCGGCCATGTGCGCCGCACCAGCGAAATTGTCCGCCTGCTTACGGACGCCATGCGAAACGACCCGAACAGCGGCATTACCAGCGAATTCTGCAACAACGTTATCAAAACCGCGCCGATGCACGACCTTGGAAAGATTGCCGTGCCCGACAGCATTCTTCGAAAGCCCGACCGGCTAACCGACCGGGAGTATGAAATCGTAAAGCAGCATCCCGTCAAAAGCGCGGAGATTATCGCGCAGGCATTGACGGGGATTGAGGATGAGCAGCTGCTGTTGACCGCCAAGAACATCGCAATGTACCACCATGAGCGAATGGACGGCACCGGGTACCCGCTTCGCCTGCGCGGAAAGGAAATCCCGTTGGAGGCGCGCATCATGGCGATTGCGGACGTGTACGATTCGCTTGTCAGCGAGCGTTGCTACAAGGCGCCAATGGCGTTCGAGGAAGCGTTCAACACCATTGAAGCGTCAATGGGAACGCAATTTGACCCGGACCTAAACCGCTATTTTGTCGCATGCCGGCATGAAATCGAGGCATTCTATCGAAGCTGACTCCTTTCCCCGTCTGCTAAAAATCACCGCAGCTCTTCATAACGGGATGGAATCGTCCCGCATATTTTGAATTTTCCGTAAACTCCATTTGGTAAGCGTGCCGCCTAGCCTTTTTACGCCCTATAATGGTTCCCGCATTATCACAAAATATGGTATACTAATTAATTGAAAAGACTAAATGTGGGAGTAAAACGATGGCGGCTGATTATACGGTTGATAATATAAAAGTTATGGAAGGGCTGGACGCGGTTCGCATGCGGCCGGGCATGTATATCGGCTCGACCGGGCAGCGCGGGCTGCACCACCTGCTCTGGGAGATCGTGGATAACGGCATTGATGAGGCGGCCAACGGCTATGCCAACCTTATCACCGTTACGCTCAACCGCGACAACTCCGTTACGGTTACGGACAACGGCCGCGGCATACCGGTCGGCATCCATGAAAAGCTAGGCGTTTCCGGCGTGGAGGTTGTGTTTACGCAATTGCACGCGGGCGGCAAGTTCGGCAACGACAGCTACGGCTACAGCGGCGGCCTGCACGGCGTGGGCGCGTCGGTCGTCAACGCGCTTTCCGAATGGCTGACCGTCGAGGTATACAGCGACAATCACGCCTACTACATGGAATTCAAAAGCGAAGCGGACAAGACGGGCAAAATCGTTTCCGGCAAGCCGCAGGCGCCCCTTGCCGAGACCGGCCGCACGCGCAAGCAGGGAACGGTCATCACGTTTATGCCGGACGCGCGCGTATTTGAAACCATCGAAATGAACTTCGACGTCATCTCCCGCCGCCTTCGCGAGCTTGCGTACCTGAACCGCGGCGTAAAAATGACGCTTACGGACAACCGCCCCGGCAAGGATCACCGCAACGTGGAATATCAGTTCGACGGCGGCCTTTCCGACTTTGTGCGCTACATCAATTCGGACAAAACGCCCCTGTACGAGCCGCCGATCCACTTTTCCGGCACTTGCGGGGATATCGTCGTCGAGGTTGCCATGCAGCACAACGACGGCTATTCGGACAACATCTTTTCCTACGTAAACAACATCCCCACGGCGGAGGGCGGCACGCATGAAACGGGCTTTAAAGCCGCGCTGACGAAGGTGCTAAACGAGTACTGCCGCAAGGTCGGCGCGCTCAAGGAAAAGGATGCGCCGCTGAACGGAGAGGATTTCCGGGAGGGCATCACCGCCGTGCTCGCGCTCAAAATGCGCTCCATTCAGTTTGAAGGACAGACCAAGACGAAGCTTGGCAACACGGAGGCGCGCCCCGCCGTCGAAGCCGTCGTCACGGAGAAGCTTACACCCTATCTGGAGGATTTGAAAAACGCCGCCACGGCCGCAAGCATCGCGGAAAAGGCTGTCAAGGCCGCCAAGGTGCGGGAGGCCACGCGCAAGGCAAAGGTCACCGCGCGCGAGAAGAGCAAGCTGGAGAACGCGCCGCTCGTCGGAAAGCTTTCGAGCTGCACCGGCCGCGACTATTCCCGAAACGAGC
>CAYPLG010000088.1:0-10200 GCA_964411535.1 uncultured Oscillospiraceae bacterium | reverse complement strand
AATACGGTTTTTCAGAAATACGCGCTGTTTCCGCACCTAAACGTCTTTGACAACATTGCCTTCGGCTTAAAGATTAAAAAGCTCGATAAGGCCGTTATCGAAGAAAAAGTCAACGCCATGCTGGAGCTTGTAAACCTGAAGGGCTACGGCAGCCGCGGTGTAGAGCAGCTTTCCGGCGGACAGCAGCAGCGCGTTGCCATTGCGCGCGCGCTTGTAAACGAGCCGCAGGTACTATTGCTCGGCGCGCTCGATTTGAAGCTTCGCAAGGAGATGCAGGTGGAGCTTAAGCGCATGCAGCAACGGCTCGGCATCACGTTTATCTACGTAACGCACGATCAGGAGGAAGCGCTCACCATGAGCGATACCATCGTCGTGTTGAAGGAAGGCGTCATTCAGCAGATCGGCTCGCCTACCGACATCTACAACGAGCCAAAGAATCCATTTGTTGCGGACTTTATCGGCGAAAGCAACATTATCCCCGGCATCATGCTTGGCGACTTCCGCGTACAGATGAACGGCTTTGCCTACGACTGCGTGGACAGCGGTTTTGGGCGGAATGTCGAGGTTGACGTAGTTGTTCGCCCGGAGGATATCGATATCATTTCCGCCGATGGCGCGCGCGTAAGCGGCAAGGTCGTCTCCGTCGTGTTCATGGGCGTACATTATGAGGTGGACGTTGACTGCGGCGGCTACGAGTGGGTGATTCAGACCACCGATTTTGTCGCCGTGGGCGATACGGTCGGCATCTCCATCCCGCCCGACGCCATCCATATTATGAAGAAAACGCGCCAGACAAACCTGTTCGACGGCGTCGCCTATCCGGACGACGGCGAAGTGGAATTCGACGGGCACCGGTTCCCCTGCCCCGCCGCAGCCCAATACGAATCCAGGGAAGAAGTGCTCGTGCGCATCCGGCCGGCGGACGTACGCCTCGTCGCCCCGCAGGATGCGGAAATATCCGGCTTCGTAAAAGCGTGCATGTTCCTTGGCACACACTATGACGTGTATATCCAACGCGAGGAAAACGACTGGATCGCCACCGCCGACGATTACATGGAGGAAGGCGAAGAAGCCGGTATTACGGTTTCGCCGGAATGCATCTCCCTCACGGGTAAATAATCAGGACGCACAGAAAGGAGGCGGCGGCATGAAACGCAGCGTATTTTCGTATCCCTACATCATATGGATGGTTCTTTTCATACTGTCCCCCATGCTGCTGATCTTCTACTATTCGTTCACCAGCAACGGTACATTTACGTTCTCCAACCTGCTGAACGCGGCAGAGGTCGGGAATCTTGTCGTACTGCTCGACTCCGTACGGCTCGCGCTGTTTACAACCGTACTGTGCCTGCTGCTCGGCTATCCGGTGGCGTACCTGCTTTCCCGCATGAAAAAATCCACCGCGGCGCTTCTCTCCGTGTTCTTTATCGTGCCTATGTGGATGAATTTCTTGCTGCGCACATACGCGTGGAAGGTGCTGCTTGGCGCCTTTACAAAGATTCTGTATACGGAAGGCGCGGTGCTGCTCGGCATGGTGTACAACTTTTTGCCATTCATGATCCTGCCGATCTATACCACGCTCATGAAGCTTGACAAAAGCTATATCGAGGCTGCAAACGATTTGGGAGCCAACGGCGTAACAACGTTCCTTAAAGTCGTGCTGCCGCTGTCGCTGCCGGGCATTCTTTCCGGCATTACGATGGTGTTTATCCCCTCTACGACGACATTTGCCATTTCGCAATTGCTCGGCGGCGGGAAAACCATGCTGTACGGCGACCTCATCTACATGAAGTTTATTACGGAGCAAGCCTGGAACGCGGGCAGCGCGCTGTCCATCATACTGCTTGTGTTCGTTTTGCTCTCCATGGCGGTTATGCGCATGGTCGACCACAGCGGTTCGCAGGAGGGCGGTGCAATCCTATGACAAGGCTGAAAAAGTTTTTTTCCGGCACGTATCTCGGCGTTATGCTGGCGTTTCTATACGCGCCGATTCTAATTCTTATCGTCTACTCCTTTAACGAGAGCAAGACGCTTGGTCATTGGACGCGCTTCACCTTCGACTGGTACACGCGGCTGTTCCAGACGCCGGAGATTACCGACGCGCTCGTCGTAACCGTAACAGTCGCCATTATATCGGCCGTCGTGTCCACCGCGCTCGGCACCGCTGCGGCAATCGGCCTGCACACCATGCGGAAACGTCCGCGCGCGATCATTGAAAATATTTCGCAGCTGCCAATGGTCAACCCCGACCTTGTTACCGGCATCTCGCTTATGCTGCTGTTCCTCTTCGCTGGTTTGCGCGACGGGTACACGCGGCTTTTGATCGCACATATTACGTTCAACCTGCCGTATGTGATTTTCTCCGTGCTGCCAAAACTCCGCCAAAGCAGCAACATGCTTTACGAAGCTGCGCTGGACCTTGGCTGCACGCCTATGCAGGCAATTTGGAAAGTTGTCATCCCGGATATCATGCCCGGCATTATCAGCGGGTTTATCCTCGCCTTTACGCTTTCCATCGACGACTTTGTGATCAGCTTTTTTGCGGGCAACGGCGTCGATAACCTTTCCATGTATATTTACGCTTCCGCGCGCCGCGGCGTCAACCCTGCGCTCTCCACCATCATTTTTGTGCCGGTGGTCACGCTGTTATTGATCGTTAACCTGCGCAGTATCCGTGAGGAGCACCGTGCGGAGATACAGTCCCGCAAGGTGAAGCTAAAGTAAGGCCCCGCCCCCATTATCACGAATCAGTCCACATACCCGAAAGGAGAAAAACATAAATGAAAAAAGCCCTCTGCCTTCTACTGATCCTCTGCCTGCTGGTTCCGGTTGCCGCCTGCGGCAAGAAGAACGCCGTCACGCTCAACGTCTTGAACTGGGGCGATTATATCGACACCGCTTTGCTGCGGCAGTTTGAGGACGAAACCGGTATCTCCGTCAAATATACGACCATGACCAGCAACGAAGAAATGCTTGTCAAGCTATCTGCGGCGGACTGCATCTACGACCTCTGCTTCCCTTCCGATTATGTTATTGAGAAGCTGATCGCGCAGGATCTGCTCGCGCCGATTGAGAAGGATCATATCCCGAATCTCAGCAATATTGACGAGCGCTTTCTGGACCTTTCCTTCGATCCGGACAATACGTACAGCATTCCGTATATGTGGGGAACGGTCGGCATTTTATACAACAAAACGATGGTAAGCGACCCTGTGGACAGCTGGCAGATTCTATGGAACGAAAAGTACAGCGGTGAAATCCTTATGTACGACAGCGTTCGGGATACCATCGGCATCACGCTTGTCTCGCTGGGCTACGATATTAACACCCGTAACCCCGACGAGGTATTGGCTGCGCAGGAGGCTTTGATTCAGCAAAAGCCGCTCGTTCGCGCATACCTGACCGACGACATTAAGATGGAAATGATCAACGGCTCCGCCGCTATGGGCGTCATGTACTCCGGCGATGCGGTCGCCTGTATGTATGAAAACGAAGACCTGGCCTTCTCCGTTCCCAAGGAAGGCAGCAACGTCTGGTTCGATAACGTGATCATTCCGAAATCCTCGCAGAATCAAGAGGCCGCCGAGAAGTTCATCAACTTCCTTTGCGATGCGGAAGTTGCCAGGCAAAACACGGAATACATCGGCTATTCCACGCCGAACAAGGCCGCGCTTGCCCTGATGGGGCCGGAGTATACCGAGGATGAAACCTACAACCCGCCGCAGGATGTCCTGGACCGCTGCACGGTTTTCCATGACCTTGGCGACTTTATCACCGTCTTTACGGACGCGTGGACAAAGGTCAAGGCTGCGTAGCCGGGAACTGCTCACCCTCCTCCGGCGACAAACACGTTAGCGCTTGCATAGCAAAGTAACAGGATAAATCACGAACCACCCGTCAAACGGGTGGTTCGTGATTTTCTACAGGCAAATTGAATAACTTGTGTTGTGTTACTATATTGTTATATTCCGCTGCTTGCGTTTTGCAGTGCACAGCGCAATAAACGTTTCGGCGTTTTACGCCAACTGACAGGAGGAATATCATGCCGCCTAAAACGAAGTTTTCAAGGAAGATGATCCTGAACGCCGCTTTCGAGATCACGAAGAAATATGGTGCAGAAAACGCAAATGCGCGTACTGTTGCGGAAAAAATTGGGTGTCCTGCGCAGCCGGTCATGTATTTATTTTCCTCCATTGTGGAGCTAAAATAGCCCAGTATGAATAGTTCGGCGGGTATCATTCCGAATGCCTGATGCATATTGAAAACCCCGAAGAGACTATGCTCGAAATCGAGCTTTACTACATCCTCTTTACCATTCAGGAACTAAACCTGCTTCATTTCCTGTTTCAATCCGTTATGTCATGGAGAATAGCCTACTGATATGGTGGATTCCGTTACGTTTGCACCGGTGCTCGCCGCCATGCGGGAGACGCTGGGTATACATAGATCAGGATTGCAATCTAAATGGGTATTTCCACGCTTTGAAAGCACGCTTAATCGAATGCCGCCGGCAACATGAAAAGCGTTCTATTATTTGGCGTTTATCCACTTCGGCAACAATACGCCGCTGCAACGCCAGCATTGAAACGATCGACAAAGTGATGGATTTAGCGGCGCTATCGTCCAACGATTGACATAGAGCCGGTTTCAGCCCTGTATCTCCACGCCGCCAACCGGACGAACCGCCAGTCGATAGCAGCAGCCCTTGCCAAAGACGCGTTCCATCTCCGCCGCATATGCGTCCGCGTCGCCGACCGGCGTTAACGCCAGTATCGTGCCGGCAAACCCGCCGCCATGAATACGCCACGCGCCGCTGCCGCGAAGCTGCCGCTCCGTCAGCGCAAGCGCAAGCGCAAGACTGCGCTCGTTCGCGTCGGTCGGGCAAACATTTTGCAGTTGCATAAAGCTCGACTGCCCGCTTTCGAGCATCAGCCTCTTAAACTCATCCATATCGCATGCACGAAGCGCCCGTCCCTGCGCCAGCACGCGCTTGTTCTCCGCAAAGAAATGCATGGCGCGCAACAACGCGCGGTCGCAAACCGTTCCCCGCAATCCCGGTATAGCCTCATAAAATGCCGCTTCGTCAACCTCGCGCAGATACCGCTTGCCAAAGAATGCCGCGACTTCCCCCATCTCCTTTGGCACGGCGGCGTACTCCGGCGTAAGATTCGCATGGCTGCCGCCCGCATTGACGATACATACCGCATATCCAAGCGATTGGAGGTCGCAGTCAATCTTCTGAATCAGCGGCTTCTCCGGATCGGCAAAATCAATTTCCACAAAGCCGCCGGTTGCGCACGCCAGCTGGTCCATGAGGCCGCTTGGCTTGCCAAAGTACAGGTTCTCCGCATGCTTTCCGGCAAGCGCCTGCTCCACGGCAGAGATATTCCCGTCATTATACAGATGCGAAATGATCGTACCAATGAGAACGCTGTATGCTGCGGAGGAGGAAAGCCCGGATCCCTTCGGTACGCCGGAGGAAATATAGGCGTCGAAGCCGCCGACCGCATAACCGCGCTCCCGCAAATCGTGCAAAATTCCGCGAACTAGCGCCATCGAAGTGTTTCGCTCCGACTTATGCATATCCAAATCGAAAGCGGACATCTGCATCGGGGCGTATCCGGCGGAATGCAGCGTAATCCGGTCGTCCTCGCGCGCGGATACGACCGCGATAATATCGAGCGTTACCGCAGCGGCAAGCACGCATCCTTGCTGATGATCGGTATGGTTGCCGGATATCTCGCTCCGCCCCGGCGCAGAAAACAGCCGGATATTGCTGCGCGCGCCGAATGCGGCGGTAAACGCGGAAAGCGCCTCCGCATATCGAGCCGGTTGCGCGACGGCTTCCTCCCGATACAGGTATTGAAAAGTGCGGTCCAGTTTGCCGATATCCATTACGTTGTCAACCTCCTATCATGCGCAGCAGCAGCGCGGTGCCAATTCCTAGATAATTCCCGATTGCATATCCAAAGATGCCGCAAATCAGTCCCGGCAATATAACGGCTTCGTTTCCCATTGCTTTTGCGGTCGGGACAATAAACGCAGGGCCGTATATCCCGGCAGTGGATGTGATCAGCGCAGTATCCGAATCAATTTTTGCAAACCTGCATAAAAGCAGGTGCAACAGGATTGCGCCGAATTGCGCCGTAGCAAACATGGCAAACAACAGCAGGGAATCCCGCTTGAGAATGCTAAAATCAAACGAAAGACCAATGCCAACGGAAAACATGAGTATCAGATACTGACCGGCAGAGTATGAGCCAGGCGCTTCCCGAACGCGCTTTACAAACGAGAGCGCGATGCCAAGCGTTGTAACAACAAGCATCACAATGGCAACGTTCAGTTCCCCCGTAAAAAGCAGCGCCAGCCCGGCGGCTGCGGCAAGGCAGGCAACGCCGAGCAACACAATCGGCACGCGGCGCAATATGGATCGAATCGAAAACGGTTCCTTCGCCGGGACGAACCGCGTCTGCATCCGCTCCGAAAGCTGCGCCCCTCCATTCTCCGAGGACCCATCCGGCAAAAGGACAAACGGCCGCAGGAACCGGCGGCACAGTCGGGGCATGACCGATATCAAAAGCAGGAAATAGACGCCGCCCACGACAACATCCGAAGCGTTTGCAAGCACGATATTGGTGTCGGACACGCCGAGCGCAACGCCGATTGCCATCAGGTTCGGCGTACCTCCCGTGTATAGACCGATCAACATGCCGGAGAATTTGTACGCCTCCGGTATCGCTTGCCTAAAAAGCGCATATGCAATAACCGATACGCAAAACACTGCGACAACGACAAGCACGAAGGATCGTATCGTTGGTTTTGCAAGCCGCTTCACGCTCATCAAGTCTGCGGAAAACAAAATCAGCGGAATCGCAATGGGCACCAGCACCTCCGACAACGTCATCGCAAGCGAGGTATCCGGAATTACAAGGCTGCACAGGAATCCGGCGGCATAGCACAAAAATACCGGCCCCAGCATGCCGAAAAAACGAACCCGATCACATAGTACCGTCATAAGACGCGGCACAAGCGCAATTATGATTACTATCAGTACGTTCCAAACCAAATTCATAAGACTTTCGTTTACTCCCTATCGGACTGCAATACACTCAATTTCCACCAGCGCATCCTTCGGCAGGCGCGAAACCTCGACACAGCTTCTGGCGGGCGGATTCACCGAAAAGAGTTCCCCATACACGGCGTTGACAGCCGCAAACTCCGACAAGTCCTTCAAAAATACGGTGGTCTTCACAACATCCCGCGCAGATAAGCCCTCGCTCGCCAGCAGCGCAGCAATATTTTTGCAGGCCTGTCGCGCCTGTTCCGCCGCAGTATTGCCGGTAAACGCGCCCGTCTTCGGGTCCACGCCAAGCATACCGGAAAGGAAAAGCATATCGCCCGCGCAAACCGCCTGTGCGTACGGCCCGATTGCAGCCGGAGCCGCTTCCGTATGTATCGTTCTTTTCTCCATATTGTCTTCCCTCCGTTGGTACTGTCCTGCTTCTATTATAGCTGCGCATTGCGTTTAAGACAAGCCAGCAAGCGCACAAAAGCGGGCGCGTCTCGTTTCGGATGCGCCCGCTTTCGATAAACCCATATTTGCAGATGTAGCCGATTAGCTATTCTTCAGCATAACCATTTCCAGCGTATCCGTTACGTGTTCGATGTTGTCGCAGCAGTTCTCCAGCCAGTCGAACATCTCCGTCCACTGGATGCGCTCCAAAGGCGCAACATCGTCTTCACTGTATAGCCTGCGTATTGAGTTGAAATGCAGACGGTCTCCCATCTCCTCCAGCTCGTTGACCCGGATAATTTTCTCCTTAATGGTATCCGATTTCTGGAAGTTGTGCATCTGCGCCAACGCATCCTTCGCCGCAATGCAGCATTGCAGAATGATGTCCGCAAACTCCCGCATTTCGGGGCGAATTGCTATCACGTTGTACATGTAAAGCTTTCGCACAACATCTTCGATATCGTCGACGACATCGTCAATTTGCTGAAACAGCTGCAAAATGTCCTCGCGCTCAATAGGCGTAATGAACTCCTTAACCAGCTTTCCCATCAGCTCGTGCTTTGCCACGTCCGCCGCATGCTCGATTTTATGGATCTCCTGTACGCGCGCCGCCAGCGTATCCGAGCTGAAATCGGCAATAATCTCTACAAGGCAGGTTGCCGCTGCGCATGCGTAGTCCATGCATTTAACAAACCCCTCGTAATATACATCGTCCTTCTTCATGTAGTCTCCTCCATTAAAACAGTATTAGGAACAGCTTCGTAATCAAATACCCAATCAAGCCGCAGCAAGGGAACGTCAGCACCCAGGCATAGACCATTTCCTTTACAACGCCCCAGTTCACGCTGCCCAGCCGCTTTGCCGCGCCAACGCCCATGATCGCCGTTGTTTTCGTATGCGTCGTGCTGACGGGAACGCCCGTCAGACTGGAAAGCAGCAGGCACCCTGCAGCCGCAAGATCGGCGGAAAAGCCCTGATATTTTTGCAGCTTGACCATATTCATGCCGACGGATTTGATGATACGCATGCCGCCGATGCTTGTGCCAAGCGACATTACCAAAGAGCAGAGTATCATAAGCCACACAGGAATTACAAAGCTCGTCACGTTCGCCTGC
The DNA here is from genome assembly GCA_964411535.1 of uncultured Oscillospiraceae bacterium. GTDB lineage: Bacteria > Bacillota > Clostridia > Christensenellales > CAG-138 > CAYPLG01. Next base: position 1,572 of record CAYPLG010000088.1, on the reverse strand, counting down.
CCATTGGCAAGAAACGCGCCAAGCAAAAATACGCCCATGAACTTTTGCCCGTCCTGCGCGCCGTGCATAAAGGACATGGCCGCACCGCCGCAAATCTGCGCTTTCTTGAAGAACCCCTCCGTACGGCGCTTGTCCATGCCGCCGCAAACCCACTGCGTAATCTTTGCAACAACAAACCCCATCGCAAACCCCAGCACGGTCGAAAGGCCAAGGCCATAGAGAACCTTCACCCACTCCGCGCCGTTGATGCCGCCGAATCCGTTATGCAGGCCGATGGCCGCACCGGACAATCCCGCAATCAGCGCATGGCTTTCGCTCGTCGGAATCCCCAGAAAGGAAGCCGCCGTCGCCCAAATCACAATGGCGAACATCGCCGCACACAACGCAACCGTCGCTTCCCTCGCATTTCCGCCAAAGTCCACCATGTTATAAATCGTCTGCGCAACCGTCGCGTTTACAAGCGTCATCACAAACACGCCGAGAAAATTGAATACGGCCGCCATAAGAATCGCTTTGCGCGGGCTTAGCGAACGCGTGGAAACGCACGTGGCGATCGCGTTCGGCGCATCCGTCCACCCGTTGACCAGTATGACGCCAAGCGTCAAAAGCACCGTAATCAACAGCGCCGGATTGTGCGCAACCTGATAGATAAAATCCGATAACTGTATTGTCATGAAACGCCCCTTCGGCATTTATTTGGGAATCCATCGACGTATGCTTTCTATACCTCGCCTGCTTCTACCCTTGCCTATAATACCATATAACAATCCACCCACACAAGCGTCACATATAACGTTTCCCTCTCATACAATACAAATTACATGCCAGAACCATAGTAAGAGAATTGCCACCTGCCGCCCAATTCGCAATAGCGGCTTGCTTTTTTGCATAGCACATACGCGACCGGGCATTTTGTGGGAAAATGCTTGACAGTTCGGGCATCCGCCGCTATAATAGTCAACGTTCAAGCAGAAGCGCCCGCTTCTCACCTGCCGGCCAATGTGCCAGGCATGGTCATTATAACAGAGATATGTTGTTTTGGTAGTGGGTGCATGCTGTTTGCATCCACTATTTTTTGTATGGAGGTGTTCTGCCATCGCTAACACGGAGCTCATGATCAACGAGGAAATCCGGGATGCAGAGGTACGGCTGATCGACGAAAACGGTGAGCAGCTCGGCATTGTGGAAAACCGCAAGGCGCAAGCCCTGGCTGAAGAACGGAATCTGGACCTTGTCAAGATTTCGCCGAATGCAAATCCGCCGGTGTGTAAACTGATGGACTATGGCAAGTATCGTTTCGAGATGGCCAAGCGCGACAAAGAGCAGCGCAAAAACCAGAAAATTATCGAAATGAAGGAGATTCGCCTCTCCGCCACCATCGACCTGCACGACATGGAAGTCAAGGCGAAAGCGTGCAACAAGTTCCTCTCCGAAGGCAATAAAGTAAAGGTCAATATTCGCTTCCGCGGTCGGCAGATCACGCATGGCGATATCGGTATCGAAGTAATGGACCGCTTTTTCGTCATGGTAGAGGAGAAAGCCGTCAAGGAGCGTCCGCCCAAGATGGAAGGC
>CAYPLG010000087.1:0-10239 GCA_964411535.1 uncultured Oscillospiraceae bacterium | reverse complement strand
TGCCGAACACCGGCCCCAAGCTCGGCTCACGCAGCGCGACAATCGCATTCTTCCCGATTCTACGCAGTCCATCCGCCAGGCCCACGGTCGTGGTGGTTTTCCCTTCGCCTGCCGGTGTCGGGGTAATCGCCGTCACTAGAATCAGCTTGCCGTCCTTCCGCTTGGACTCGGAAAGCAGCGCATAGTCCACCTTGGCCTTGTAGCGGCCGTATTGTTCCACATAGGATTCATCAATGCCTGCGCTTTTCGCAATCTCCCCAATGGGCAGCATGGGCGTCGACTGCGCAATTTCAATATCGGAACGATATTCCATCCGTTATCCCTCCTGTTATTCGGTCTTTCCCTTTGTATCGCTTCCGCCGGGCGCTGCCATGCAGGCGCGCACATCGCCCAGCATATACAGCGAGCCAAGCGCGCAAACGATGCCTTCTTCACCGGCAAGCGCAATCGCGCTTTGCACGCCGGCCTCCACGCTGTCGCAAGGTATGGCACGGCAACCCAGCTTTTGCAGCTGCTCCGAAAGCACGGCGGCGGGCATCGCGCGGGGATTGTTGGGCGTCGCCGTCACAAACGCCAGTGCAAGCTGCGGAAGCTGCCCCAGCATATGCGGCACATCCTTATCCGCCATAACGCCGAGCAGGAACACAAGCTTTCTGCCGGGAAAATGGGCGTGAAAGCTTTCCACGGCCGCCGCAATCCCCTGCGGATTATGCGCGCCGTCCGCAATAAACAGCGGTTCCCTGCCAAGCACCTCGAAGCGCGCGGGCCATTTCACGTTCGCAAGCCCGATACGCACCGCCGTCTCCGGTATGCGCCAGCCGCGGTCCTTGAGCGCATCCACTGCCGTAAGCGCAACAGCGGCGTTACGCACCTGATAACTGCCGACAAGGCCGAGCGTAAGCCCCTGCCGCTCCGCAAAGTCAAACGTCAGCCGGTCCAGCCCGAAATGCACGTTATACGCCTTGCTGTGGTCGGTAACCAGCAGCGTCGCACCGCACGCGGCGCAGGTGTTTGCAAATACCGCGTCCGCCTCCGCGTTGCAACCATAGATAACGACCGTTTCGCCGGGTTTGATGATACCCGCCTTGGCTTTCGCGATATCCGTTATTGTCGGTCCCAGCTCCCGCGTGTGGTCGAGCCCGATGTTGGTGATCACCGCCAACTCCGGCGTCGGAATCACATTCGTCGCGTCAAACTCTCCACCCATGCCAACCTCCAGCACAACGACCTCGCAGTTGTGCCTTTGAAAAAACGCAAAACCGATGGCTGTGACCAGCTCAAACTCGGTCGGGTGGTCGTCCATCGCGTCGGCAAGCGGGCGGATTTCCTCCGTAATCTCGATAAGCTCGTCATCGCGGATCATCTCCCCGTTAACAGCCATACGCTCGTTAAAACGGTTGATAAACGGCGAAGTGTACAGGCCCGTGCAATAGCCCGCGCTCTGCAATATCGCCGCAAGCATGGCCGAGGTCGAGCCCTTGCCGTTCGTTCCGGCAACGTGGATAAAGCGCATGCGCTTCTCCGGGTTGCCCATCCGATGCAGCAATTCCTCGATGCGGCTTAATCCCAACCGGCTGCCGCGCCAGTCGACGTGGTGGATATACGCAAGCGCCTCGTTAAGCGTCCATTTCTCCATTACCTGTTCACCGTCCTCTATGCGCACACGCTGTGTCGCCCTCAAGCGTCAACAGCATCGGCGTGCCGTAAGCCGGAAGCCTCTATGATGTCCGTAAGATCCTTCCAGCGATTCAGCGAGTAAAAGTGCAGCCCCTCGATGCCTGCGGCGATATAGCGGCGTATCTGCTCCGCCGTATAATCCTTCCCCGCCTGCCGGAAAGCATCCGGATCGCCGCCGTACTTTCCCATAATCGCGGCAAGCTCCTTCGGGATGGAGCAGCCGTTGGCAATCGTCATGCGGATGACCGCATCCTTGTTCAATACAGGCATCAGCCCAACAACGACCGGTATCGTCACGCCCACTTTTCGAATGCGCTCCATGAAGGCGGAATACGCATTCACGTCGTGGCATAGCTGCGTCATCAAAAATGCGGCGCCGTTGTCCTGCTTGGTCTTCAGGTGCTTGATATCCTCGTCAAAGCTCACGGCGTCAACATGCTTTTCCAAATAGCACGCGCCCGCAATGCAAAGCTCCGGCCGGATTGATTTTAGGTAGGCAATCAGGCTGTCCGCGTGCGCAAAGTCCCCGCAGGTGCCCGTCCAGTCCGCAGGCAGGTCGCCGCGCAGGGCAAGCGCGTTGTCAACGCCGATGGCAGCATACTCGCGCATGCTTCCCGCAATGTCTCCGCGCGAATTGCCGATGCAAGTAAAATGCGCAAGCGGCTCCGTCCGCCCGCTCTGCTTAATGGCGCTTAATATTTCCGTCTGGCGCCCCTTGTTGGTGCCGCCCGCCCCATATGTGCAGCTGATAAAGTCCGGCCGGAACGCATACAGATGCCGCAGCGTTTCCATCACGGGTTCAATGGGCTGCTCCATCTTCGGCGGAAACACCTCAAAGGAAAACGTCCTCCGCTGTTGTATGATCTCGCTGATCCGCATATGTCTCATGCCTCCTTGTAAGCGCCGCGTCCGGTATCGGGAACGCCTGCGTCAGGCACGCCCGTTCCAATACTTATCGCTCCACGTCCGCTTGTATTTATATATAATATTGTATTATACCTTTGATCGCAAAGCGGCGCAATCTTAATTCTTCCGCGGGCAGGACAATTTCCTCCATATACTCTATTTGGCGGCATACGACAGCGCGGCAGCGCGCTTTCCGCCCTATACTTTTCTTGCCTAACGCGCCGCAAACGCATATAATAACTACAATACTTTATTGTAGTTAAGGAGGCAGATTATGCAGATTCAATCCATATACCACTCCGCTTATCGCGCCTATGGAAAGGTGTTGCAGGGGTATGACGTCCAAGCGCTTCTCGCCGTGCTGGCAACGCAGGAGAAGCCCGTCGGCGCAACCGTTTATACGCCAAGCTGCGCCGCGTTGGAAGCGCTGCCTATCTATGCGGAGCTGCGCGACCGGTTCTACGGCGGCATGCCGATTCAAATCGGATACTGCAACGGTGAGAATACGAAACTGAACTGCCTCGAATATCACCGCGACAGCGAAGTGAACATCTTTTTGAACGATACCGTCCTGCTCGTCGGCCGGCAGCAGGATATTGACGAAGACGGCATATACGACACACGCCGCGTAGAGGCCTTTTTGGCCCCAGCCGGATGCGCCGTCGAATTCTATGCCACAACGCTGCACTATGCGCCCTGCGACGCCAAGCGCGGCGCGGGCTTTATGGCGGCCGTCGTGCTGCCGCGCGGCACCAACACGGAAAAGCCTGCCTTTTCCGGCAAAAACGCGGAGGACGCATGGCTGTTTGCCAAAAACAAATGGCTGCTTGCCCTCCCCGGAACGAACGAAGCGAATAAGGGCGCATACGTCGGCCTCGTAGGCGGCAACATCGACATTAGCGACGACATCGCGTAAACGCGGCATCGGGAATGCAAAAAGGGATTGTCTTCGACATACAGGAGCTATGCGTGCACGACGGGCCGGGACCGCGCACAACCGTTTTTATGAAGGGCTGCGGCATGCGCTGCCGCTGGTGCCATAACCCCGAAGGACTGCGCATGCAGCCGGAGCTGTTTCGCGGGGCGTCCTGCCGCTATTGCGGCGCATGCGCGGACGCGGAAAAACTGCTGAAAGCCGGCGATGCGGCGTCCGCCGTCGCGCTATGCCCCTATAACATCCTGCGTGTCGCGGGCCGCACGTACGACGCTGCCGAGTTGGCCAACGACCTGTCGCGCTATCGGGAGTCGTTCGCCGTCATGGGCGGCGGCGTAACGGTATCCGGCGGCGAATGCCTTCTGCAAAGCGCGTTTGTTGCAGAATTGCTTGGCAACCTGCCGGGCGTGCACCGCGCCATTGAAACGGCGGGCGACGTGCCGGAGGACGCATTTAGGCAGGTATTGCCGCATTGTGACCTTGTCATGATGGACGTAAAGCTGCTCGATACGGATCGTCACCGGCGGTGGACGGGCGTCGGAAACGAGCGCATTACTACAAATCTGCACTTCGTTATGCGCTCCGGCGTACCGCTTATCGTTCGCATCCCGCTCATTCCCGGCGTTAACGACGATACGGAGAATCTGCGGGCAACCGCAGCATTCATACAGGGCGCAGAAAACCTGCTGCGCGTGGAAATTCTGCCGTACAACGTCAACGCAGGCGCAAAATATGCGGCAATCGGCGGCACGTATGCGCCGGGAATTGCCGAAAAGCAAAGTCCCGCAATCGAGAACGCGCAGGTGTTTTCCGATTACAATATATGCTATGAGGTACTATAAATGGATACAAGAATTGACGCGCTGAAAAGCTATATCTTTGATAAAAAGCACCATGCGTTCCGGCAGGCGCCCGTTGACCCGCTTCTCCTTGCCAACGAATTTGCGGCGGCGGGAACCCCGCCCATGGAACGCGCGGTACGCCGCTTTTGCTGGATGCTTGCGCAGGAACAGCCGCATATCCTGCCGAACCAAACGATCGCGCTGCTGCGCACCGTGCCGGTCATACCGGAAATCTTTACCCCGGCGGAATGGACCGCCATCAAGCGTGCGCACGCCGTATGCGAGCTTGGCCGCGGCTTTAACGTCAATCCGGATTACGGCCTGCTGCTGCAAGAAGGCTTCGGCGGGCGCAAACGCGCGGCCGAGAAGCGGCTTGCCGACGCTCCCTGCACGGATGAACAGCGCGCTTTTTTGCAGGCGGAAATCGACTGCGTCAATGCGATACTGGCCTTTTGCGAACGATACGCCGCGCTTGCGGAAGCGGAGGGCCACGCCGAAATGGCGCGTATCCTGCGGCAAGCGCCGGACGTTGGCGCAAAAACCTTCCAAGAAGCGCTGCAACTGCTGCGCCTTGGCCAGTTCTGCCTTTGGTGCGGCGGGCATTACCACAATACATGGGGCCGCTTCGACCAGTATATGCTGCCGTATTACGAGGCGGACGTCGCGCGCGGTATCGCGAAGGAGACTATACAGGCGCAGATGGAGGAGTTCTTCGTGCTGCTCAACTGTGATTCCGACCTGTACGTCGGCATGCAGCAGGGCGACAACGGGCAGAGCATGGTGCTTGGCGGCGTGGACAGGCAGGGCTGCTGCGCTTATAACGCGCTCTCCGAAATGGCCTTGCACGCCAGTCTGCACCTCAAGCTTATCGACCCGAAAATCAACCTGCGCGTAGATAAAAACACACCGGAAAGCGTGTTCGAGCTCGGTACGCAGCTCACGCGCGAAGGCCTTGGTTTTCCGCAGTATAACAACGACGACATCGTCATCCCCGCGCTCGTCAAATGGGGCTACGCGGTCGAGGACGCGCGCGACTATGTCGTGGCCGCATGCTGGGAATTCATCATTCCCGGCAAGGGAATGGACGTGGTCAATATCGGCGCGCTCTGCCTCGCCGACGCCGTACGCGCCATGACCGTCGACGCCCTCTCGCAATGTGCGGATTTCGACGCATTCCTGCGCTGCGTCCGCGCGGAGATCCGCCGCCGCTGCGAAGCGTTCCCGAACGCCTTTGCGAATCTCTATATGGAACCCGCGCCGATGCTCTCCCTGTTCATGGACGGCTGCGTGGAACAGGCAAGCGACTGCGTAAACGGCCTTACGTACAACAACTACGGCATCCATGGTACGGGGCTTGCCACGGCGGCGGACAGTCTCGCAGCCATCCGCAAGCTGGTATTTACCGAAAAAAGCGTTACCGCCGCAGCGTTGACGGAAGCGCTGGAAACGGATTTTGCCGGCAGCGCGCCGCTTCGCGCGCAGCTTGTCGCCGCACCCAAGGTCGGCAACGACGACCCCGCAGCCGACGAAATGCTTTCCTTCCTTACGGATGCATTTGCTGACGGGCTTGCGGGGCTTCATAACGATCGAGGCGGCATATTCCGCGCGGGCACCGGCTCCGCGATGTTCTACATTACGCACGGCGAAGCGCTCGGCGCTACCGCCGACGGGCGGCACGCGGGCGCATGGCTTTCCGCCAACTACTCCCCCTCGCTCGATATCCGCCTGCGCGGGCCGCTATCCGTCGTGCATTCCTTTACCGTGCCGGATCTGTCGCGCGTCTGCAACGGCGGGCCGCTGACGCTGGAGCTGCACGATACCGTATTCTCCGACCAAAACGGTTTGTCGTACGTAGCGCGGCTTGTACGGCTCTTCATCCTGCGCGGCGGGCACCAGTTGCAGCTCAACACCATCAACCGCGACAGGCTGTACGAAGCCAAGGCGCATCCGGAGTTGCACCGGAATCTGATCGTGCGCGTATGGGGCTGGAGCGGCTACTTTGTAGAGCTCGAAGAAATGTATCAGGATCACATCATCAGGCGAGTCGAATTCACCGCCTGACGCAACGCAATAAACGGAGGACAAACCATTGGGAAGCAATATCGGAAACATCATCGGAATCGTACTGCCCGTGCTCGTCGTGCTGGGTCTTGGCTATCTTTCGCGCAGACGCAGCATCCTGTCCGCTTCGCAGGTCGAGGGGCTGAAAACGTTCGTTGTAACGTTCACGCTGCCCGCCGTGCTGTTCGGCGCGTTTTATCAGATTCCGTATTCCATCGATATACTGATACTTGCCCTGCTGATTTACGCCGTGTGCATCGCCGCGTACTTTGCCGGAAAGCTGGCAGCGCGCATCGGCAAGGATAATAATGCCCTGCTGCCCTTTGTCACCACCGGGTTTGAAGCCGGGATGATGGGCTATGCGCTCTATACGATGATATTCGGCGCGGACAGCCTGCCCAGCATCGCAGCCGTTGCACTCGGCGGCGACCTGTTCGTCTTTACGCTGTACATGGCGCTTCTCAAGCGCAAAAACGGCGTGACGGCAGTACAGATGCTAAAGGAGACCTTTGCCTCCCCAATTTTCTGCGCCATTGCAGCCGGCGTTCTGTTCGGCGCAACGGGCTTAAGCGGCAAGCTCTCCGCTACGCAGGCTGGCGGTATCCTGCAAAGGGTCATCGACTTCCTTGCGGCGCCCACCTCCTGCGCAATCCTGTTCGTCGTCGGCTACAGCATTGACTTTTCCGGCGGCGCAGTCAAGGAAGCCTCCCGCTCGGCAGCAGTCCGGCTTGCCGTAATGGCTGTCCTTTGCGGGGTCACGCTGCTTGTATGCAAGCTTCTGCCGTCGACCGACAGCCTCCGTAACTGGGCCGTTGTGCTGCTGTTCTCCATGCCTGGACCGTACGTGCTGCCGGTGTTTGTCAAGGGTGGCGAAAACGAGCGCTATGCGGCGACATGCCTGTCGCTGTATACGCTGCTTTCGGTTGTATTGTTCTGTATTATTGCGGCGTTCGCGGTTTAACGGTTCTGCCGACGGCAAGCGTAGTCGGCACAACGACGGATTTGGCAGGCCCCGTATACCTGCCGCTGATTCGATCCAGCAAAAGCGTAACCGTCTCCATGGCGATTACGCTTTTATTATTGTCCACGGAGGTTAAAAAGAACGGCGAGCGCAGATCCGACTGCGTATGATCAAAGCCTACGACGGAAATATCCTCCGGCACGCGGTAGCCGTTTTCGATCAGCCACGCGGACACGCCGAACGCAAGCATATCGTTGAAGGCGAATATCGCGGTAATCTCCGGATACAAACGAAGCTTTTCCGCAAGCAGCGCCTCGTACGCGTTGCCTTTGACGTTTACGCTGCCGATAAGTTCCTGCCGGACAGGCAAGCCCCGCTCACAAAAGGCTTTGCGAAATCCGTTTTCACGCAGCTGCGCGCTGGAATTGCGCGAGAGCATATTGATAAACAGAATATCTCGGTGACCAGCGTCCAGCAGGTATCGAATGGCGGAGTACGCGCCGTTAGCGTCGTCGCCGATCACGCTGTCCACACGGTAATCCGGAAAGTTGCGGGCGAACAGCACGAACGGCACATTGGAGTTGCGCATGTACTCGATATTATCCCGCCCCTCCTGCACCGGGCAGATGATGATACCGTCCACGCTTTTGTTAAGCGCGGTGCGAATGGCGCGGTACTCGCGCAAGTCATCCTCCGAGGTATTGAGCAGCAGCGTGGAATACCCCTTCTCGGCGGCAAAAATCTCAATCTGCTCAACCGTATATGCAAAAAAAAGATTGGATATATCCGGCACGATGATCGCGATGGTACGCGTATAGCCAAGCCGCAGCGACGACGCCAGCGTATTGTTAACATACCCCATTTCCTTGGCCACGCGCTTGATCTGTGCGCGCGTTTCCTCGGAAATATCCGATAAACCACGCAGCGCATGCGAAATGGTATTGATACTATAACCCGTCTTTTCAGCGATAGTTCCCCCTACATGAACGTTAATGCGTAGGTATCATATCATAGAATTCACATTTGCAACAGCATTTTGCGATAAGAAGTAACAAAATTCCTTACATTTCCATGCCGCATTACAAATATGGACAGTCGATTTTGAAAACTGATTGACAAAACGGTTTATAACGATTATAATACATTATCGTTAATGAGTAACACATAAACTGCAACTGTTCTAGTGCAAGCGCATAAGCTTGGTATCATCCCTTTGCGGACAAGGCCGCATGTATTCACTCTCGCTACACCCCAATGTCACGAGTTATAACGGCCGACGAAAGAAAGCCGATATAGCATAAAAAAACAGGAGGAAGAAACAAGAATGAAGAAACTGTTCGCACTGGTTCTTGCCGTTGCTATGGTATTTGCAATGGTAGCATGCGCAGCGCCCGCAGCCCCGGCCCCCGCGGCCGAAGCAGCCCCCGCGGCCGAAGCAGCCCCCGCGGCTGAAGCAGCCCCCGCGGCCGAAGCAGCCCCCGCAGAGGCAGAAAAGCCCTCCGAGCTGAACATCGGCGTGCTCGTATGGAAGTTTGACGACACGTACGGCAGCACGGTTCGCGCCGCCATGGAAAAGTATGCCAAGGAATACGGCGATGAAATCGGCATCAAGATTAACCTTGAGATGCAGGACGCCGGTGACTCCATGGCCACCCAGACCGATCAGGCGACCGTAATGTTCGCGCAGGAAAAGGATGCCATCATCGTCAACCTCGCGGAAGTTGCCGCAGGCCAGACCATCGTTGACATCGCCAGCGCGTATGAAACGCCGTACATCTTCTACAACAAGGAGCCCGTCGACCCCGCCATCATCACCGACAACAATTCGATCTTCGTAGGCACGACGCCGCGTGAAGCCGGCGACATGCAGGGCGAGATCCTTGCCGACCTGCTCAAGGCCAACCCGGCCATTGACCGCAACGGCGACGGCGTCATCCAGTACCTCATGTTCATGGGCGAGCCCAACAACCCGGAAGCCATTGCCCGCTCGCAGTATTCCGTTGAGACGGCCGAGAAGAACGGCGTCAAACTGGAAGCCATGACCGACACCCTCGTCTGCAACTGGGATCAGCAGCAGGCACAGGACGCCATGGTGCCCGCTATGGCAAACCTTGGTGTTGAGAACATCGAAGTCGTGTTCGTGAACAACGACATGATGGGTCTCGGCGTTGTTGCCGCGCTGAACAGCGAAGGCTACAACACCGGTGTGGAAGGTGATCCGAGCATCGTCGTCATCGGCGTTGACGCCGTTGATTCCGCGCTTGAGTCCATCAAGGCCGGCGGCATGACCGCAACCGTCAAGCAGGACGGCGACGCAATGGGCAAAGCCAACATCAAGATCGCCGTCAATGGCGCGCTTGGCAAGCCCTGGCTGGAAGGTCTCGATTATGAGCTCTCCGCCGACGGTTACTCCGTCCGTATTCCGTACGCCAAGATCACGGAAGCCGAATAATTCTGCCATATAAGGTACTAAGCACTAACAAGTTGGAGGGGATACGGGTCTTGCCCCATCCCCTCCTTCTCTACTATTATGATTGGTGATGCAGAGATGGAACAAAGCAATTATTTGTTGGAAATGGATGGCATCGACAAAGAGTTTCCGGGCGTAAAAGCGTTGAATCAGGCGCAGCTACACGTCAAAGCGGGAACTGTCCATGCCCTCATGGGGGAAAACGGCGCCGGTAAGAGTACATTGATGAAGTGCCTTTTTGGTATTTACAAAAAGGACGCCGGCACCATAAAGATGGAAGGCAAGGTCGTCAATTTTGTAAATCCCAAGGATGCACTCGATAACGGCGTGGCCATGGTGCATCAGGAGCTCAATCAGGTGCTCCGCCGCAGCGTAATGGAAAACGTTT
>CAYPLG010000086.1:0-10286 GCA_964411535.1 uncultured Oscillospiraceae bacterium | reverse complement strand
GGCCTTCGGCGTGCACGAGCACGCGTACGGCGACGAAAACGGCATCCTGCCCTGCGTAAGCAAGATGGGCGTTTCCATCATGTCGCTGAACCTTTTGACCGAACGCGAAACCGACCCCGTCGTATGGCGTGGCCCCGTTATCGCGGGTATGGTCAAGCAATTCTGGACGGACGTCATCTGGGGCGACGTGGACATCATGTTCATCGACATGCCGCCGGGCACGGGCGACGTGCCGCTAACCGTATTTCAATCCATCCCGATTGACGGCGTCATCGTTGTCACCACGCCGCAGGAGCTTGTGGGCATGATCGTCGAAAAGGCCGTGCGCATGGCCGGCATGCTGCATATTCCGGTACTGGGCATCGTCGAAAATATGAGTTATATTTCCTGCCCGGATTGTGGCAAGCGCATCCCCATCTTCGGCGAAAGCCGCATAGAGGATGTTGCGGAAAAGCTATCGATTAAAACCGTCGCCAAGCTGCCCATCGATCCGGCGCTGACAAAGCTCACCGACAAGGGCATGATCGAGCTGTTCGAGGGCAACTGGCTTGACGGCATGATGAACATGCTGGAAGACCGGTGAAGGACTAAGACGCACGATGGAAAGCATCCGCCCCGTTAAAGAGAAGAACCGCTATCCGGCCCTGCTGCGTGTGCTGATGAGCGCAAGCGCAGCGTGGGCCGCGCAGCTGCATTACGGCCTTGCCGCCGCCGACCGCGGCGCCGGGCTGATCGATCTTGCGCTGTGCGCGGGATTCTACCTGCTCTTTACGCTCCGCGGGCAAACGGCTGCCCATCGTGGCGCGCGCACGCGCAGTCTGGTGCTGGCTGCGGTGTTTACGCTGCTTTTAGCTTGCCTCAACGGCTGGTTTTCCACCATTCGGTATGCGCACTTTACCGACCCCCTGTTTTATACGGCCTACTATTGCAACGCGTTTATCGGCACGTTTATTTCGTTATACTGCGGCATGTCGCTGCTTCTGGACAAGTGGATGCACGCTTCGCTCGCATCCGACGCGCCCGGCGAAACCGGGCGTGCCCGGCGCGTGTTTTTCCTTACGCTTGCACTGTATGCCGCCGTGTACTTTATTTTCCTGCTGAATCAATATCCCGGCAGTATGGAATCCGACCATATGCGGCAGCTGCTGCACCTGCTGATGGGAAAGTACGACAACCGGAACCCGCTTGTCAATTCCCTGCTGGTTTACGGGTGCGTCCGCCTGGTGCAGGCTTTCGGCGGCTCCATGAACGCCGGTGTGTTTCTGTACAGCATTGTGCAGCTTCTGCTGGTCTCCACCGTATTCGCGTTCGGCACGTCGCTCACCGTCCGCGCAGGATTCCCCAAATGGGTCACCGGCGCCGTAACCGGCTTTTATGCGCTTGTGCCGTATAACATCTTTTATAGCTACGGCATGTGGAAGGACACGTTTTTTACCGCATGGCTGCTGCTTTCGATATTCGCCGTCTGGAGCATTCTTATCAAAAACAAAGCGGAAGAACGGATTCGCCCGTTCGACTGGATATTGCTTGCGTTTGCCGCGCTGATGGCCTCCCTCTCCCGCAACAGCGGCTGGAGCGCGCTGCTGTGCTGGCTGCCGTTTTGCCTGTTCCTTCTTGCCGGGTTGCCCGTACGGAAATGGGTCTCCGCCTGCGTCGGCGCCGGCGTTATGCTAGCGCTACTGATCATGGGCCCGCTCTTTTCCGCGCTCCGCGTTGAAAAAACCGCCGATTCCATCACGGCTATGTGCGTGCCATTGCAGCAGGTTGCAGCCGTACTGAAAAGCGGCAAGGAACTGACAGCGGAGGAAACCGCGCGCATTGAGGCGCTTGCGCCTATTACGGAGATTGTTCACTGCTACGACCCGGTATGCGCTGATCCGATGAAGGATCTGCTCTATCCTGCCATTGATACGCTTGATGCGAACATCGGGGAATACGGAAGGCTCTGGCTGCGGCTGGGCCTGCGCTATCCCCTCACCTACGCGCGCGCATACCTTGCGCTTATGCGGATGTACCTCGATCCTGGCGTTTCTTCGGAAGTCGTATACAAATGGATCTACCAAAATGATTTCGGCGTATACCGCGACCCAAAGCTATTGCCGCAGCTCGACTTTGGTTATTATGAAAGCGTTCTGGAGCTGCCTACTCTCAACCTTCTCAAGCGGCCGGGCGCAATTCTTTGGTGCATGATTTTGCTTTGGCAGCTTTGCGCGCTCCGGAATAACAGGCGCAGCCGGCTGTTCTTTATCCCGCTTATCGCCGTTTTCGGCGGGCTTTTCCTGACCGCGCCGGTCGCGCTGTTCCGCTACGTGTATTCTTCCGCGGCGTGCCTGCCGTTTCTGTTCCTATGGCCGTTCTGGCGCATGCAAAAGGAATAGTATGGTCACCGAATCCGTCGTTACTGTCGATCTCCACGGCAAAAACGTATACCAGGCGCGCGTTGCGCTCGACAGCGCCATTCGCCGCGCGGGCGGCGCATACCGTATCCGCGTCGTGCACGGGTATCACATGGGCAATGCGCTCCTGACGCTTGTGCGCACGGAATACGGCAAGCATCCGAAGGTGCTGCGCACCGTATGTCCCGGCGACGGAATCACCGAACTGATATTGCGGGAGCTATAACGCCGTCCTCTTTGAACAAAAGGGCCTTTGCGTAAACCTCCGTCAGTTGCTTAAGCGACATGCCTGCGTTGGCGGCGCTTGTCGAAGGCAAAGCAATGCACGGCATGCCCGTGACAGGCGCAATCCATTTCCGGTACAGCCGCGCGGCGGCCGCCCCGGTTGTTATGATGCGCGTAATCGGCGCGTGCAGCAGCAGCGCGGCAATGTCGTTTGGCACGGGATTATGAATGCTTGCGTCGGACGCGCCGATTATCTCGCATTGTTTGAGCACATCCCACAGCGCAAGGCCGTTTTGCAGTATCAGCGCGGTTCGCGCGGCGTTATCCGCCGGTATGGGCGCGCCGTATATCGCGGCAAGCACCGGCCAGAACCGGTTCTGCGGATGGGCATAGTAGAATTGCGCGGCGCGGGACGCGGGCGATGGCATCGTGCCAAGTATAAGCGTATGGCTCTTCACGCTGTAAATCGGGTCGAGCGGATGCACGACCGTTGCCGTTTCGCCGTTGCTTTTTGCCGTCTTTTGCATCAAAGCTTTCCCTGCAACGTCGTCGTCATAAACGTTTTTAGGCGGTGCTGGAGCTGCTCTCGCTTCAGCAGCGGAAGCAGGGACCGAATCACCTGCTGCCGCGTAACGCCCATCAGCTCCAGCAGCATTTCGGACGCCGCCTGCTGCGTCGGATATTCGTCAAGTATCAGCGTAACCGCATCGCCCTTGAACAGAAAGTGCAGGATGCGCGCGCATGGCGTCTCCACGAAATGCACATGCAGATGCAGCATCCATTCGCCGGACGACAGCGCCTCCGTCTGCGCGCCGCACTGCACGGTATAGACGTCGTCGCGCACGCGCACCATGCTTTCCGTATAGCCGTTTTCGGCAACGCGAAGCACGTTGAGCGTTTCCCCCTCGCTAAACTCGATACAAAGCACATCCGCATTCCTGCGGAACGCAACGCTGCGAATCCCCGCAGGAAAATTATTCTCCACGCTGGCCAGCACAACCGGCAGCAGCCCCGCTACGTTCGGGTCGAATGCGTACACGCGCATGTCCAGCCTGTCAAGCAGATCGGAGAATGGCATTTCCGTCCGGTCCGGGTCGTAAAAGGCCGGCCGGAAGCGCATGGAAAGCGCGGCGCACGTTGTCCGCAAAGCCTCCTCCGCGCGCGTATCCGGCGGCAAAGCCGTATCGGAAGCCTCCCGGAATGCGGCCACCGCGTCGTCAAGTACCCCACCCTGCGCAAACAAACGCGACGTTCCGGAAAACAGCGCCACAACCGCGTCGCAGTCCGGCAATGCAAGCATGTACTGTCCGAACGCGCCGTTGAACAAAAAGGCGCCGGGATGCGACGTCATCCAGACCTGATGCCCATAGCCATAGGTGATCTCCCCGTTCGGCGTGTCGATCTGCGGGCGCGTCGCCTCGGCAACCCATTCACGGCTAAGCAGCCGCTTCTCCTCTCCGTCTACAGTCCAGACGCCGCCGTTTAGATACAGCTGACCGAGCTTTGCAACGCTTTCCAGCGTCAGCATCAGCCCCCAGCCGCCCTTTTCGGTGCCGTCCGGCGCTGTTTCCCATTCGTGTTCCGCAATGCCCAGCGGCTCGAACAAGCGCGGCGTAAGGTATTCCGTCAGCGTCTGCCCCGTCTTTCGCCGCACAACAGACGCGAGTATGTAGGTATTCATGGAGTTATAGTCAAACGCCGTGCCCGCAGGAAACTTTACGCCCGCGCGCATAAATTCGTCCACCCAATCCGCACCGAGCGCCGACCCCGCCTCGTTGAAGAGCGAGCCCGTACTCATGTTAAGCAGGTTCCGCACCGTAAGGGAATAAACCGGATGCGTCCGCTCCGCCGGTGCGTTCTCGCTGAAAATATCGGTCAGCGCCTCGTCGATGGAAAGCCTTCCCTCATCGACAAGCATGCCGACGGCCGTTGCGGTAACCGATTTGCTAAGAGAATACAGCTGATGCGGGTATATGGCCGCATACGGCTTCCAGTATCCTTCCGCAATGACCTTTCCATGCCGCAGCACCATGATGCCGTGCGCATCCGCCAGGGAATCGGCATTGATTGCGTCAACCAGCGTCTGTATCGCGCCGGACGGAACGCCCTCCGCCTCCGGCGTACTGCGCGGCAGCGGCCGCGCCTGCCCCAGCGCGCACGGCGGCTGCTTGCTCCGTCGGTACGGGTACGCATAGATATGCTGGTTATCCTGCGTCAAAAACTTCCACATCACGTCAATCGTGCGTTTTTGCAGCGATTGATCCACCTGCTGCAATTCCTTTCTAAACGGGCCACGCTTGCGCACCAGCCGCGCGCGGTCCATACCGGCAAGATACTCGTAACGCATAAGCACGCGGTCCATTACGGCATCCCAGGTAACCGGAACCGTGCGGCTTGCATTCTCACCCATTAAGGCTATCCCCGCCGGATTGGACAAAAACGCCTCCGCCGCATCCGCCATCGCCTGCGCGGAATCCTCGCACACGACGCCGTTAACGCCGTTTATGATGCTGCGCGCACTGGCCGTATCCCGGATGACAAGCGACGGCGTCTGCTGCCCGGCCGCCTCGTTCACGGGCAGCCCCGCAGCAACGCTCTGCCACGGGAACAGGCACAGCGCGGATAGCGCATACAGCGCGTCCAGCTCCGCCGGGTCGGCAATCTGCCCCAGCAGGCGCACGCTGCCGGTCAATCCTTCGGCAAATACCTGGGAGCGAAAAACGTCCTCCTCCGGCCCGCCGCCCACAAACAGCAATTGAAACGCCACCCCGCGCGCAGTCAGTAGCTTCGCCATGTCCAGAAGCTTCGGCAGATCCTTTGCCCGCTCCAGCCTGCCGACACAGAGCAGCACCGGCCGCGCATCGATATGCAGCAGCCGTTTGGTCCGGGCGATCTCCCGCTCCGGTACGCGGCGCGAACGTACGCCCGTTTCAAACACCTCAATCGGGCACTCGACGCCAATTTGGCTTAATAGCAAAGCCGCCTCCGCATCCTCCGTCCATACCTCGTCGCAACGGTTGTAGTAATCCAGCGCAAGCCTTGCGTACTGCGAACCGCTGTCCGCACGCATATAATCGTCAAAGTAGCGCGCATGAAACGTGCCGATCAGCGGCACGCGCAGCCGCTCGGCCAGCCGCGCCGCCTCCATGCCCGCAATTCCGGGCGAATGCGAATGCACAACATCCAGCTTCAGCCCATCCGCGCGCGAAAGATAATGCAGATCGAGCGCGGCCGTGCCCGCACGATACGGCGAAAGCGAGCGCTTCTGCACCGCAATGAAATCCACAATTTCGAACGGCTGATTGCCGCGGTAGCCCGCGTTCACAAACGGCGTAATAACGTAACATTCATGCCCGCGCTCCCCGATGGCCGCAGCATACTCATACGCAACGCGTCCGATGCCGTCGGCAACCGGCAAAAAGGAATCGGTGCACTGTGCAATTCGAAGCATATCCGTCCTCCAGTTTACTTCCTGTTTACAGTATACCACGTCCTTAAGGCAACTGTGCGGGGAAAGTATGCCATGCTGCGGCGGACATTGCTGAAAAAACGCCAAATGCACGTGCCTCCAATAAAAAAGAACCCGAAGCACGCGCTCCGGGCCTGTATCCGTTTCCACGCTGTGTCCCGCTGCGGCTCCTCGCAGGATGCATCGCCCTGCGTCAGCCCCAGAGGAGCGAGAGCGCCGGAACAACCTGCTTCTTGCGGGAAATCACGCCCGGCAGAAACACCGCGCCTTCCCGCACGCGGACGTCGAATGCATGCTCCACCGTGTCCTTGTCGCCGACAATGAGCAGCTCCGTTCCCTCGCGCAGCACGTCCGTGATCATCAGCAGCATCATGTCGTAATTGCGTATGCGCTGCTCCTCCTCCATGATGGAAAGCATCTCCGCCTTGTGCTCGGACACGCGCTCGCTGTCCAGACAGGTAATTTGCCCAATGCCCAGGAAATGCCCGGCAATCTGGAATTGCTTAAAGTCGGAGAAGAGCATCTCGCGCAAATCGTGACCACCCGCCAGCGATACGGAGAAGATCTCGCGTCCCAGTTCTTCAAGGGAGATACCGGCAATCTTTGCCATGCGCTCCGCCATCACATGATCCTGCGCCGTCGCAGTGGGCGACTTGAACAGGATCGTATCGCTGATGATTCCTGCGGCAAGTAGCCCCGCGAGCTTCTTGCTCGGCATGATCCCCTTTTCAAAATACATACTGGTCACAATCGTACAGGTGCTGCCCACCGGCTCGTTCCGCACATAGACCGGCGCGCTCGTCTCTACGTCGGCCAGCCGGTGATGATCGATAATCTCCAGAATCTCCGCCTGCTCCAGTCCGGAAACCGATTGCGACATTTCGTTATGATCCACCAGCACAATCCGCTTTCGGTTCGGGCGCAGCAAGTGCTTACGCGTCAGCGTTCCGACCACCTTTTCGTTTTCGTTGATGATCGGAAAGCTGCGGCTGGACGAATTGATCGTCGCCTCGCGCACGTCGTCAAGATAATCCGTAAGGTGGAAGAACACCACGTCGTTGCTTCTGCAAATGCGCGATACCGGAATCGCAAGGAACACAAGCCGCGACGCAATGTACGCGTCATACGGCGTACCGATCACGCAGGTGGTTTTGCAGTCGGCATACAGCTCGCGATCCAGCTCCGACTGGCACACAATCAGGCAGGCAACGCCGTCCTCGATCGCCCTTTTCGCAACGTCCGGCTGATTGCCGCATATAACGATGCTACCCTTTGGGAACGAAGGCATGCCGGTATGATTTGGAAGCGCCAGAAACAGATCGCCGGATACCTCCGTTGGGTCCGTATCGCGGCTCCAAAGCTGTCCATCGAGGCAGGACAGCAGATTGAACAGCGGAACGCCGCGCACGGTGTTATCGTCTACAAACCGCATGTCGTAGGCTGCAATATCGTCCGGCGCAAGCATGCCGAAGAGGCCGCCCTCCTCGTTCGTAACGGGCACTGCGGCGATATCCGCGCCCTTTCCGCTGATGGTTTCCCATGCGTGATGCACATTGACCGCGCAGGAAAGGATCGGCGGCGTATCGAACGCAAGATCGCTCACCTGCGTACGTACGTCACGCAGCAGCACCGGCGGATCGAATCCGAATTTTTTAAGCACAAGCTCCGTTTCATCGCTCACATCGCCAATGCGCGCCGCAACAAAATTGCGGTCGCCAAGCGCGTTTCGCAGCGATGCATAGGCAATCGCCGAAACAATGGAGTCCGTGTCCGGATTTTTGTGCCCCGTTACATATATAGGTTCCATGACTGTCTTCATCCTCGTTTCACACGGTGCGGACGCTTCGCCGCTCCCCCGCTTACTTACCCGTTGATAGATTCATAATAATCGATCGCAGCTTCCGGCGTAGCAAAATACACCCGTTCAATACCCAGCCAGTTGTTTACCGACCATGCGTTTTTAATCTTTTTTACCGGAGCGCACGTCACAAAAGAAAAGCTGGTTGTATCCCAAAACAGCACATCTCCGACATAGCGGTCGCGCTCGTCCCAATGCGCTTCGTTTTCCATAACGCCGGACGACCATTTTTCTTCCTTATTCAGCCAAACCAACGGCTCCCAAGGCACGGAGTTCGGCTTTCCCTTTTTTACCTCAAAGTCCACCACAACCCGCAAACCAAGCGCGTCATGGATATTGCCAACCAGGCTATAATACCCCATCTTTGCCGTCGGTAGATTCGTCGTTTCGTCGCGTGCGACCACCGTCATTTCCTGTTGCATGCCGTAGATCTCAACATAGTACGTCTTCACCTTGCGGCCGTCAATGTTGAAGGTCAGCGTCTGGTATTTTCCCGATGAAGATTCGGAGTCCGGCGCAACCGCTTCGTAACCGTTCGAAGGACTAGCGGATGCGTATGTTGCCGGCACAAACAGGCAGCCGGCTGCCAGCAGCAGCGCAAGCGCCGTTTTGAAAAACCGAACAAACCGGCACGTTTTTTTGCTTACATACATACAAAAATCCCCCCTGTTTAGTTTTCGTTCTACCGGAATCAGTCTGTCTGCACGATAATGCTTCTGAAGCGCGCGTTCAAACATGACGCGAATATATTATAGCATACGTCATAATCGTTATGCGAGTAAATCCGATTCGTTTTGTGCACATTTTGCCGGAAAACCTGCGTTTGCATACATAAGGAACCGAAATCCCTACCGTATAGCAAACGGCACAGCGCATTGGCCGTGCCGTTTTCCGTGATATTTAGCCTCCGCCGCAAGCCTTACGCTTTGCCGGCCGTAAGCTTCTTTATTATCAACAGTACCGCTATCATAAGCAAAATTGCGATCGGCAGCACAATCCAGACATTCTGAATCAGTCCCGCAAGGATATAGCTGACAAAGGACACCGCCGCAACCAGCAGCGCATACGGAATCTGCGTGCTGACATGGTTGATATGGTCGCACTGCGCGCCGGCGGAGGCCATGATCGTTGTATCGGAAATCGGCGAAATATGGTCGCCGCAAACCGCGCCTGCAAGGCACGCCGAAACCGTGATCACCATAATCTCGCTCATTTCCGGCATGATAGCCAGCACGATCGGAATCAGAATCCCAAACGTGCCCCAGCTTGTTCCGGTTGCAAACGCAAGGCCCAGCGCCACAAGGAACAGCACGGCGGGCAGGAACATGCCGACAGTTGCGTTGCCCTGCACAATGGAAGCCACGAAGTCGCCCGCGCCGAGACCGTCACGGCAGAAGCCGGACAGCGTCCATGCAAACACGAGAATCAGAATCGCAGGCACCATCTGATGGAATCCCTCCGGAATGCAGGCGGCGAACTGTTTGAACGTAATCACCTTGCGCGGGATATAGAGCAGGAACGTCAGAACCAGCGCGACAAACGAGCCCAGCACGAGGCCGACCGAAGCGTCGCAGTTGGCAAACGCATTGACAAACGTTTCCCCCTCGAAAAATCCGCCGGTATAGACCATGCCGATGACCGCGCAAACGATCAACAGCAGGACGGGAATAATCAGATCGAAGACCTTGCCCTTTTCGGAAACATTCGCCGCCTCCGGATCCACATACGGCTCCGGATAACCGCCAAACAGATCGCCTTCCTCGGCAAGCTTCTCCTGCTTCTTCATTGCGCCGAAGTCAAGCTGCGTAAACGTGATCACCAGGATCATGACAATCGTCAAAAGCGCGTAAAAATTCCAGGGAATCGTACGCAGAAACGTCGTGAAGCCGTCGATATTCGTCCCTTCCGCACTGCTGGTTACCGCGGCAGCCCAGCTGGAAATCGGGGCAATGATACAAACCGGCGCCGCCGTCGCGTCGATAATATACGCAAGCTTGGCGCGTGAAATCTTGAACTTGTCGGTAACGGGGCGCATGACCGAACCCACGGTCAAGCAGTTGAAATAGTCGTCGATAAAGATCAGTACGCCCAGGCCGAATGTCGCAAGCTGCGCGCCGGTCTTTCCCTTAATGTTCTTCGCAGCCCAGCGACCGTACGCCGCGCTGCCGCCCGCCTTCGTTACCAGCGAAACCATGATGCCGAGGACGACAAGGAAAATCAGAATACCAACATTCCAGCCGTCACCAATCTTCGCCGTCATCATTTCGAAGATGGACGTAACCGTCTTAACGGGATTGAAATTGGCGTAAAGCAGGCCGCCCGCGATGATGCCTATGAA
>CAYPLG010000085.1:0-10374 GCA_964411535.1 uncultured Oscillospiraceae bacterium | reverse complement strand
GCGGAACTACGAGAAGCTCGAAATGTACGTCATGGAACTCCTTATGGGCGAGTAAGCGGCAAAGGAAGCTACGTAAGTCAAGCCCACCCGTGAAAACGGGTGGGGAAACTGTCAAAAAAGCTAGGCGCTGTCTAGCTTTTTTTGTACAGACTGCAGTCAGTGCCGCTTCCGGCGGGATAGGAACCCACCTGCTATGGACGACTAGGTTTCTGATGTGCCGATATGCCGTGCGGCAAACGGTAAGCATGTCGTGTACAGATACAGGAGGCGCGTTTTCCTACACGGAAATTGCAGTTGCAGTATGCTGCCAACTTCCGTATACTGTCGTATATACCAATACAGAAAGCTGGAGAGGACAAACATGGCAGAGATTCAACGCGTATACCGTCAGTCTATGCCCAAAGTGAAGCTGGTGGGCAAATGCTACAAGGATCAGGACCGGGTAAACGGTTTTTTCGGGCAGAGATGGAACGAATGGTTTCAAAACGACTGGTTTTCGCCGCTGAAGCTGCCGGATACGGCCGAGCCGTTTGCGGATTGCGACGCGTTTATCGGCCTGTGCCGTATGAAGGAAGGGGAGCCGTTTGCATATTGGATCGGCGTTTTCCTGCCGCTGGATTTTTCCGTGCCCGCTGGATACGACAGCGTGACGCTGGACGCCGGTGACCTTGGCGTGGCCTGGGTGTACGGCAAGGAACCGGAAATCTATACGGTTTGCGCACTTGCGCGCCTGCAAGAGAACGGTATGGAATGGACGGCGGACAAGGACGGCGTCAAGTGGTACTTTGAACGGTATGTCTGTCCGCGTTTTACCGAGCCGGATGCGCAAGGCAATGTTATCCTGGATTTGTGCTATCACGTAAAGTAAAAAAGCCGCTTGGAGGGGGAGCGATTTATGGCCAGAATAACGGAAATCCGATTGAAACAGACCCCGGCGTGCTGGACGATATCCATCCGTAAAACCATAAACTTTATGGAGGAGTACGCTGCGTTTTTCGGGGAATCCCTATCGCGCATCGACGCGTTCCTTTCTGCCAACGGCGTGCTTACGAGCAGCCCGGCCATGGCGTGCTTTCATAACATGGAGCTGGAGCGGCTGGATGTTACGGTCGGGTACCATATTGCGCAGGAGCTTTCCGGACAGGGCGATATTGCCTGCCAAAGCTGTCCTGTGCGCAAGGTTGTTACGGCCATTGATATGGGGCCGTATGCACAGCAGGACGCAACGCTACTGGAGCTATTCGGCTTTATCGAGGCGCAAAAACTCGCCATGCAAGGGCCGATCTACTATTACTATTTGAACGAGCCGAACCGCCCGGAGAGCGAATACCTAACGGAAATGTCGATCCCCGTCGGGTGAGCCAAGCCGACCGCTCCGGCGCGCAACAAACCGAACCCCCGCGCAGGTTCGGTGCGGATTCACGGTAACAAGCGCAGAATACATGTGAAAGAATAGAGCGAGGTGCTTATATGGATTTTCGAATTATAGAATTACCGCCTTTTACCGCGGTTTCGTCGGAGGTCGATCCCGACTTTGACTTTTCCGAAAACGGGACGCTCGGCAAGTTTGGCGCTTACTTTTCCGCAATTCATCCGCTGCCGAAGGATAGCTTCCTGCCGCGCGATTTTCTGTTTTACGATAAAGAGAGAAAGGGACTTGTCTGGTGGTGGGCGCTGGCCGAGGGCATGGATGACGGCGGCTTTGCGCATGTGGAATTCGAGGGCGGCTATTTTCTCTGTTATAATTTTGTCGACCACGACGAGGAAACCAACGGGAAGCTTTATAACGAAGCCTTGCGATATATCGAAAACAGCGGCGTCTTCGCGCTTGACGAGCGGCCGAACCACTATTCCATGGGACATATTATTACGCCTGCCCCTATTGCGGAAAAGCAGGGGTTTGCCGTTATGGAGACATTTATCCCGCTTAAGATCAAAGCGTGACGGACGCGGCGGCTTACACGGAACGCACAAGAGGTCGAGGCAGGCTCGCTTTTCTGCTGCCGGTGTGTCTTTAGCGCATACAAAACGTTACAGGCAGCGCAACCCATATCGAATATTGCAATACGGGCCGCGCTGCCGAATGAGGCGCTTGTAAAGGACAGAAACGGGACTGATTATTGTAGTGTCCGAGCCCCGTTGCGGGTGTTACCGCTTCGGTGCGCGCTTATGGAAATCCTTTTCAATTTCCGCGTTCCATTTCGGGGGCATAGCCGCGCAGGCGCGGAAGGATGTTACGGCGTCGCTCATAACGCGGAAGTTTAGTTCCACGCCCTCCGCATCGGCGTGATAGTTTTGCGCCCGGTTGGCGCTGATGCCAAAGCGCTCTGCCGTTTCCACTGCGTCGATGTTCGCGCCGAGGAAGACGAACTCCCAGCTGCATTCCTGTTTTTGGCACGCAATCATCGCCTTGATCTCGTCTAGCGCGTATTTGCGGCTGGCGTTTTCCTGGCCATCCGTGATGATGACGAACAGCACCTTATCCGCGCGAAAGCCGCTGGCCGTATGCGCCTGCACGCTTTTGATCTTGTGAATCGTTTCGCCGATTGCGTCAAGCAGCGCCGTGCTGCCGCCGACGCAGTATTCCTGGTCCGTCATAGGGTCGACCGCGCGGATATCGATGCGGTCGTGCAGCAATTGATAGTTGTGGTCGAACAGCACGGTCGTGATGCGGCAATCGCCGTCCACGGCCTTCTGCTTTTGCAGCATGGCGTTGAAGCCGCCGATGGTATCGCTTTCCAGACCCATCATCGAGCCGCTTTTATCCAGTATAAATACGAGTTCTGTCAAATCCTGTTTCATGTGTTTTCCCTCCTGCAAGTTTTATCGTGCCTTCAGGATAACGCATGACAGGCGGGAGGTGGTCGCTTTGCAAGCGACAAGTCAGCCGCCCAGCAGTGCTTGGTCGAATCGGAACAATACCTCGTTGATTGCGAATATATCGTAAAGCTTGTTCACGATGAAATACTCCACGATCACATCGAATTTCTGGCTGTGGGAAAGCGCGAGGCCGGCCCGCTTCAGCAGGTCGTCCGTTTCGGGCAGCGTCAGCTTGAGCGATACGGCGAGGGCAAGGATTGTGCGTTTGCCGGGGGTATAGCTTT
This sequence comes from uncultured Oscillospiraceae bacterium, assembly GCA_964411535.1. Classification (GTDB taxonomy): domain Bacteria; phylum Bacillota; class Clostridia; order Christensenellales; family CAG-138; genus CAYPLG01. The sequence goes on along the minus strand of CAYPLG010000085.1, from coordinate 7,270 downwards.
TGCCGGAGCGAATCTTGGAAAACAGCCGCCGGTCGATGTTTGCGCGTTTGTATACCTCTGTGTCGGTCATACCCTTTTCGTCAATCAGCCGCAGGAGCGTTGCGGAAAACGGCTCGTCTAAATCGTCGATAATATCGGCAATACTGAGCGCAGGGCTGGGTGCGGCCGACATTCTTTTGTGTAACGTCGGCGCTTTTTTACTCGACATGGAGGGCATGTCGAATTCCGCGTGGTCGAACGCCTCCGGGGCAGGCGGCGACATTTGGCAGTTCTGCTGCTGGAGGTAGGCGGCCTTCTCTTGCTCGTCAATATAACATGCTACCTTATCTAACAACGTCGTATCGGAAATGAACGTCGCCGTATCGGTCACAACAAGATATACGTCCATGTCGTGATCGGCAAGGAAACCGGTGATAGCCGCCGTTGCGACACGAAACGACCTGCCTTTGAAAATGGCAGCGTCGCCGCACGTAATCAGCGGAAAGGCGACGCTCATGCAGCCCCGTTCGGCGGCAAGTTGCAGGGACGATACATAGGCGGAGCGCAAAAGTTGTTCGCTCCAGCATGCATCAGCCAGATCAACCGTATGGATAACATACTTGTACGGCAGAAGAAAACTGCGCGTGATGACGGCCTTGCCGGGCATAACGGAGTCGAACTTGTCAAAGCCTACAGCGCTGACGATGGCGTCCACGCGCATTTTCGTAATGTCCTGCCGGATGATGGTAAACGGCATGGGGAACCTCCTTATGCTGTAATCGTATGGTCTGCCGGTACGGTTCGGCTACGCAGCCGATTGGTAAAAGGATTATGCAGGGCATAAAAAGGATCGTTGCTTCCTTCATAAAGCCTGCTGTGTACAGAATTATGCGCACGCCTTGGCTTGCACCTGCCATGCGCGACCGGTTTGCCGCGCGCAGCCGTTCTCCACAGCCGCTTGCAAAAGCCGTTATGCGCCGAACAGCTCCGCCGCCTTTTGCATGTTCTCGATGACGGGCACGCCGAAGGGGCAGCGCGTTTCACAGCCGCCGCAGGCGATGCATTCACCGGCGTGATGGGAGAGCAGAGCGTAATGCCCGCGCTCCGTATCGGGCACATACCCTTGCGCAAGGCAAAGATTGAGGTACTTTGTTACGGCGGCCACGTCGATACCGGCGGGGCAGGGGGCGCAGTGCCCGCAGTAGAGGCAGTGCCCGGAGAAGGTATAGCGGTCGAGGCCGGACAGCACCCCGGAATAATCGCGCTCCGCCTCCGTTGCGGTTAGATAGCTTAGCGCGGCGTCAACTTCCTCTGTCGTTTTGCAGCCGCACATGACGGAGGCGACGGCGGGGCGCGTGAGCGCATAATGGAGGCATTGCACGGGCGTAAACGCTTTGCCGAACGGGGAGAGCGCGCTGTCGAGCAGGTCGCCGCCGCCGTACGCTTTCATGACGTCGATGCCAACGCCGCGGCTTTCGCATAGCTCATACAGGCGCTTGCGTGCCGCGTCCTGATTATGCAGCGCATGCGCATAGCTTTCGTCCGCCCAAAGCTTTTCCAAATCCTCATCGCCGGGCTGCATGTCGTAGCAGGGGTTGACCGCAAACATCAGCACATCGATTAAGCCGGATTCCACCGCGCGGATTGCGACGTCCGGATTATGACTGCCCATGCCGATTGCGCGAATCCGGCCTTCGCGCCGAAGCGAGCGCACATATTCCATAAAGGGCCCGTTTGCGATTTGCTCCCAATCATCCATGCCGTCGACATAGTGAATCATGCCAACGTCAATATAGTCCGTTTGGAACCGCTGCAACTGGTCCGCAAACGATGTTTTCGTCAGGTCGATATCCCGCGTGCGGAGGTATTGCCCGTTCACCCAGGCGGAGCCGATATGCCCCTGGATAATGAGCTGGTCCCGCTTTCCCGCAAGGACGCTTCCGACGCTGCTGCGCAGAGCCGGTTCGGAGGCGTACATATCGAGGAAATTCACGCCGCGCTCCATTGCGTATTGCAAAATGTCGCGTACTACGGACCGTTCTTTGCCTTCCATTCCGCCGCAGCCGAGCGCGATGCTGCTAACGGTGAGACCGGTGTTGCCAAGGTTTCTATACTGCATCGTATTATTCCTCATTTCTATGCGTATTGGGTACGTTTGCCGGGTAGTTGCAGCCGGGAATCGAGTGCCCGCTTGCTATTTGGGCAAAGCCAATTAAGTGCCTGCGCGCTGCCCTTCGATACAGGGCGGCGGGATTGCGGGGTCTATACCTCGCCTTTTGCTGCGCTGTCGGGTACGCGGTACACCAGGTCGGCGCGCGCTTCGACGCCGCAAAGCGAAAAGTAGCGCTCCTCCAGCGGGATCCAGACGTCGCGGAAACGTATAGCCGCCGCTTCCCCGTTCCGGGCCTGTATCCGCGAAAGCTGTTCACGCGCATCAATGGAAAGGAACACGGTAAGATCGTACATATCGCCGAAGCGGGGATGACAGCTGTATGCGCCTTCCACGATGTTAACCGCGCGCGGCGGCACCGCGACCGGCGCGCAAAACGTACCGGTATGGCAGTCATAGGGGACGTAACGAAACGCTTCGCCGCGTGCAAGCGGCGTTAAAACGGTGCGGTAAAAGCGCTCATAGTCGACGTTGCCGCCCGGTTCGCTTAAGCGCGCTTTTGTGCGCTGCTCCGGGCGCAAAAAGAAGTCGTCCATGTGCAGGACGTTTGCACAAAACCTGGCGGCAAGGCGCGCGGCGAGCGTTGTTTTCCCGGCGCCGCACCGCCCGTCGATGGCGACGAGCACGGATGCGCGTTCCGTGAGCAGCTTTGCAATTCTTTCGCATATCGCATTTTCGAATTCTTTCATGCGCATTTCCTTACTGTATAGGTTATAATTACCATGCCGGTTGGCGGCTGCGCAAGGGTTTTATACCCGGCGCGTACGGCGAATCCTTTATCCTATATAATAGCGCATTTTGCCTATTGACGGAAGAGCCGCGTTACCATATAATACGGTTCCCGTGAAAATTTTGATTTGGTATACGTATCCAGAAAACAGCAAAGAAAGTCGAGCGTGCCGGCGGCGCGCTGTGTAGAATAGCATTCGTCGGGAGGGGAAGAGCATGCGGGAACAAACGCTGGCTGTCCAGAGAATGCAGGATTATATCGAAGCGCATATTGCAGAGACGGTCACGATGGCGGATCTTGCGCGGGAGTCGTTATTCTCCCCGTGGCATTCCTATCGGCTGTTTCGGCAGTACACGGGGCTAACGCCCGCGGAATACATGCGGCGGCTTCGGCTGTCGCAGTCCGCGCTGCGTCTTAAGGACGGGGACTGCCGCGTGATTGATGTTGCGTTCGATCTGGGGTTTGGCAGCGCCGACGGATACCAGCGGGCTTTCTATCGCGAGTTCGGCTGTAATCCGGGCGATTATGCCAAAGACCCGGTTCCGCTCACGCTTTTCATTCCGTACGGCGTAAAATTCAAAGAGTTGAGAAAGGACGTTACGAACATGGAAACAGTACAAAGCGTATTCGTACAAATTGTCAAAAAGCCCGCCCGCAAGGTCATCGTCAAGCGCGGCGTCAAGGCGGAGGACTATTTTCCGTACTGTGAGGAGGTTGGCTGCGACGTATGGGGGATGCTCACCAGCATGGATTCCCTTTGCGGGGAGCCGGTTTGCCTCTGGCTGCCGGAACGTTACAGAACACCCGGCACCTCAAAGTACGTGCAGGGGGTAGAGGCGCCCGCAGATTATAGCGGCCCCGTACCGGAGGGATTTGACGTAATCGAGCTTCCGGAGGCGGAGTACCTGCTGTTCCAGGGCGAGCCCTTCCGCGAGGAGGATTACTGCGAGGCGATTGCGGCCGTCCAGCAGGCGATGGACCGGTATGATCCCGCCGTGATCGGCTATGTCTGGGACGCGGAGAATCCGCGTATGCAGCTGGAGCCACGCGGGGAGCGCGGATATATCGAGCTTGCAGCCGTAAGGAAAGCCGGAAAATGATGGAGACAGCAAAAGGCGGCTGGCGGGGAAAGACGATCCTTTTCCTCGTCAGCCAGTGTATAACGCTTTTCGGCTCCACATTGGTGCAGATGGCGATTGTCTGGTATGTGACGCTGAAGACATCCTCCGGCGCATGGGTGGCGGCGCTGACGGTATGCGCCTATTTGCCGCAGTTTTTGATTTCCTTCGTGGGCGGCGTATGGGCGGATCGGCACAACCGCAAGCGCCTGATTATCGGCGCGGACACGGTAATTGCCGTAGCAACGCTGCTGCTTTTGCTCGCCATGCCGTATATTACGGATGATCCGACCTTGCTTGCGGCAATTCTTGTCGTATCGGTGATTCGTTCCCTTGGCGCGGGCATACAGACGCCCGCCGTCAATGCGGTGATTCCGCAGCTTGTGCCGGAGGCGCAGCTGATGCGCATAAACGGCATGAATGCGACCATGCAGTCGATCGTGCAGTTTGCCGCACCGGCAGCGGCGGGCGCGATTTTGACCGTCAGCACCCTGCGCGCGACACTGCTTGTCGATGTTGCTACGGCGGTTCTTGGCGTAGGCATGCTGGCTGCCATTCGGATTCCTGCGCAGCTGCCGCAGGAAAAACGGGTCTCCGTGCTGGAGGACATGCGGATCGGGTGCGGGTATGCGTTTTCCGAGCCGCTGATCAAGCGGCTGCTGGTCGTTTACGGGCTGTTTATATTTTTAAGCGTTCCTGCCGGATTTCTTGCGCAGCTGCTGGTGAGCCGCGTGTATGGGGATACCTACTGGTATCTGACGGCGGTAGAGCTTGTCGGCTTTGCCGGTATGACTGCCGGCGGATTGCTGATGGGCGTCTGGGGCGGGTATAAGAGCCGGGTCAAAACGCTGCTTACCGGGCTTGCCGCCTTTGGCGTGCTGGCAATCGGCATGGGGCTATCTACGAACTTTGTGCTGTACCTTGCGCTGATGGCGCTGTACGGCGTTGCGCTGACAATGGTGCAGACGGCGACCACAACGCTTTTGCAGGAGAAGGCCGAGGTATCCATGCAGGGGCGCGTATTCGGCTTGCTCGGTTCCATGTATGCGGGCTTTCTGCCTGTCGGCATGGCGCTGTTCGGGCCGCTTGCGGACGTTATTCCGTTGCAATGGATTATGATCGGCTCCGGGATAGCGCTTGCCCTGATTGCGGGCGTAATGCGAATGGATCGGAAATTCTCGGATAAATAGGCAGAGATCAGCGCGGGCGCAGTTTGACGGCGGCAGACGCAGGGCATAGGAGAAATGCCGCGTTTGCCGCCGTTTGCATGTTATGTAAGCGATTTTCGCAGGTATTTTGCCGTGATGGTATCGGCGTGCTCCGCCATCTCCCGCGGTGTGCCGCAGAACACGATCTCTCCGCCTGCGGTTCCGCCGTCCGGTCCCACGTCGATGATGTAATCCGCCTGCTTAATGACGTCGAGGTTGTGTTCGATGACGATGACCGTATTGTTCCTTTTCACAAAGCCATCCAGCAATTTCATGATGTTTGCCACGTCGGAGGCATGCAGCCCGGTAGTTGGCTCGTCAAGGACATAAATATTCCCCTTTTTATCCAGGTATTTTGCAAGCTTCACCCGCTGCCGTTCCCCGCCGGACAGCGTGGAGAGCGGTTGCCCAAGGGCAAGATACGGCAAGCCCACCGCAATCATAGCCTGGAGGGTTTTGCGAATCCTTGCGTTATCGGCAAAGAACGATAGCGCGTCCTCGGCGGAAAGCCGCAGTATGTCCACAATGTTTTTTCCATGGTAGCGGTAGGACAGCGCCTCCGCACTGTATCGTTGCCCTTCGCAGGCTTCGCAGACGGTTGTCACGGGGTCCATAAAGACAAGCTCCGTTATCACGACGCCCCGCCCGCTGCAAACCGGGCAGGCGCCTTTGCTGTTGAAGGAGAACAGCGCGGGGGAAACCCCGTTTTCAGCCGCAATGACTTTGCGGATTTCATCGAAGAAGCCGAGGAACGTAGCCGGCGTGGAGCGTCCCGTGGCGGTGACGGGGGACTGATCAACCAGCACGACCCGGTCGGCATACTCCGCCGCGAACACATCGCGTATCAGGCTGGACTTGCCGGAGCCTGCGACGCCGGTGACCACGGTCAGGACGTTTAGCGGAATGTCGACGGATACGTTTTTCAGGTTGTGCACGCAGGCGTTTCGTACGGGAAGCCACGCAGCGGGGATGCGCGGGGTCTGCTTGATAGCGGTCTGCGCCCGCATGGCGCCGCCGGTTATCGTGGCGGAGGCAAGAAGCTGTTCGTAGCTTCCCTGAAAGAGAATCCGGCCGCCGTTCTTGCCCGCAAGCGGGCCAACGTCGATTACCTCGTCCGCAATGGAAATCACATCCTTGTCGTGCTCCACGACGAGGACGGTGTTTCCCTTGTCGCGCAGGCTTTTCAATAGTTTGGTCATCCGGTGTACGTCGCGCGGGTGCATACCGGTGCTGGGCTCGTCAAATATATAGGTCATGCCGGTCAATGCGCTGCCCATGTAGCGCACAAGCTTCAGCCGCTGCGCTTCGCCGCCGGAAAGCGATGCGGATTCCCGGTTCATCGAAAGATACGGAAGACCAATATCGATCATCCGCGTAAGGGAGGCAACCAGCGTGTCAACAATCGTTGCGGCCCTGGGGTCCGTGATGGTTTTGAGCACATCCCGCAGATGCACGAACTCCATGCTGCACATCTCGTGGATATCATAACCCAGCACCTTGCAGGCAAGAATCGCCGGATGCAGGCGCTTGCCGTGGCAATCCGGACAGTCATGCGGCCGGATAAGCAGATCCATACGATTCTTTGTAATCTCGTGGGAATTGGAGGTATCGCGCTTTAAAAGAAGACGGTTTAAATGGTTATAGATACCCTCGACGCGTTTGTCCACACGCGGGCCGTCCTTCTCATACGCGCCGTAGAGAAGCAGGTTTCGTTCCTCCGCACTGTAATCCTTGAGCGGCTTGTCCAGATCGAATAAGCCGGGCTCGGTGTACTGCTTCCAGTACCAGTTTCCGACATGAAAAGCGGGCAGCTCTACCATGCCGGTATTCCAGCTTTTTTCTTCGTCCAGGACGACGGATATGTCAAGCTCCATGACCTTGCCGAGGCCGCAGCAGGTCGGGCACATGCCGTTGGGGTCGTTGAAGGAGAAGTAGGAGGCCGTTCCGACATAGGGCGTGCCGATGCGGGAGTAGAGCAGCCGCACCGCCGCGTACAGGTCGCTGATGGTGCCCACCGTGGAGCGGGCGTTGCCGCCCAGGCGGGACTGGTCGATCACCACGGATG
>CAYPLG010000084.1:0-10474 GCA_964411535.1 uncultured Oscillospiraceae bacterium | reverse complement strand
GACGCTTGTCGAGCTGCTCGAACGATATCCGAGCGCAACGATTGTCTGCAACAAAATGGCCGAAAAGATGCTACGGCAGTTCTATGACATCGGGGCGGAAACAGCGCTGCTTTCCGTCGACGAAACCACCGCGCTCACCTGCGGCAGGCACACGCTGCGCTTTTTGATGGCGCCCATGGTGCACTGGCCGGAGGTAATGGTTACCTATGATGAAACGGACAAGATTCTGTTTTCGGCGGACGCGTTCGGCACCTTCGGCGCGCTTAACGGCGCTTTGTTCGCCGACGAAGTAGACTTTATGCGCGATTACCTTCCGGAAGCGCGCCGTTACTATTCCAACATCGTCGGAAAATATGGCACGCAGGTACAATCCCTCCTTGCAAAAGCCTCCAAGCTGGATATCGCCATGATCTGTCCGCTGCACGGCTTTGTTTGGCGGAAGAACATCGGCGATTACGTTGAAAAGTACCAGAAATGGAGCACCTATACGCCGGAGGAGCCAGGCGTGCTGATCGCTTACGCCTCCATTTACGGCCACACGGAAAACGCGGCGGAGATTCTTGCGTGCAAGCTCCGCGAGGCCGGTATCAAGACCGAGATGTTCGACGTATCCGTCAAGCCCGCATCCGAGATCGTATCGGCGGCTTTCCGTTTAAGCCACATTGTGCTCGCCTCCGTGACCTACAACGCCGGTATTTTTACGCGCATGGAGGACTTTTTGCGCGATCTGGCCGCGCACAATATCCAAAACCGCACGATTGCAATCCTGGAAAACGGCTCCTGGGCGCCCACGTCCGGCAACCTCATGCACGCAATCCTTTCCGAATGCAAGAACCTGACCTTCCTTACGCAACGCGTAACGATCAAATCCGCCTTGCACGCCGAACAGCTTTGTGAAATCGACACGCTGTGCGCCGCAATCCTCGCAACGTTCCCGAAAACGGCTTCCCCCGCCATTCCGGCAGCGCCCGCCGACACGGCCGCAACCGACCCGAAAGCGCTCTTCGCGCTCTCCTACGGCCTGTTTGTCGTCACCGCCAAGGAAGGCGGCAAGGACAACGGATGTATCGTGAACACGGCCATTCAGGCGGCGAACGCGCCCAACCGCCTTGCCCTCGCCATCAACAAGGCCAATCTGACGCACGATATGGTTCTTGCAACCGGTCTGCTCAATGTGTCCGTCCTCACCGAGGACGCTCCGTTCAAAGTGTACCAGCACTTCGGCTTCCAAAGCGGGCGCACGGTCGATAAGTTTGCGGACTGTACCGATGAACGGCGCAGCGCAAACGGCCTGCTTTACATACCGAAGTATACCAACGCATTCTTCTCTGGCCGCGTCGTCAACGCCGTGGACTGCGGATCGCATACGCTCTTTATTGCGGACATCACGGAATCCGCCGTGCTTTCCGACAGGCCGTCCGTAACGTACGCCTACTACTTTGCGCATGTAAAGCCAAAGCCACAGCCCAAGGCCGAAACCCGGAAGGGTTGGGTATGCAAAATTTGCGGATATGTTTACGAAGGCGAGGAGCTGCCGCCGGACTTCATCTGCCCGATTTGCAAGCACGGTGCGGAGGACTTCGAGCCAATCGTCCCTGCGCCGCCGAAAAAGAAGCGCTGGGTATGCAAAATCTGCGGCTACGAATACGAAGGCGACGTGCTGCCGCCAGACTTCATTTGCCCGCTCTGCAAGCACCCTGCGGAGGATTTTGAATTGGTAGAATAGCAGCTCAAAAACGGATGCAAAAGCGCCCGCCACTATCGCGCGGGCGCTTTGCGTTCTTCCTTTCCGCCTTTACCATTTCACAATTCGATAGTACATCCGCGCCGTCAGCCGATAGATAACAAGGTACAATGCCGCAAACACAACGAGCGTGCCGCCGATGCAGCGCAGCACCAACCCCCAGTCATAGAGCATGAACATTTGCAGCATCCGCGCCATGATGCGCGAAGCAAACGCCATGTGCAGCATCGTAATGCCAAGCGGAATAAAGAACACCGTCAGCACCTGCCGGTTTATCGTGCGTTTGACCATACCGTCGTCCATGCCGACCTTTTGCAGGATGACAAACCGCTCGCGGTCCTCATAGCCCTCCGTTATCTGCTTAAAGTAGATAATCAGTATCGTTATGGACAGAAACAGAAGGCCGAAAAACGCGCCAAGGAACAGCAGCCCGCCATACAAGCCGTAGCCGTCCTGCTTGGCTGTAAACACCTCGCTGACAATCAGCTTCGGCGTCGTCGCAAACGTCTCGCGGTAGGCATTGCGGATGTCGTCGCACAGCGCAATGCAGTCGGAAACCTCGCCGTCCGCGTCAAAGCGGTACCCCTGCTCAAAATATAGCAGGGCAGTCAACGGCATAATCTTTGCATCCGGCGGCAAATAGTTGTTTCGCAGCAGGCGCTCATCCTCCGGCGGCGTACGCGTAAGCCTGCCCGGATCCGCATGCAGCGTCACGCCGCGCGCCTTCGCAAGCGAGAGGATGGTTTGCTCAAACGCGCGTACGGTCGCATCGTCCGGCTCGCCCGCTACGGAAACCAGCACGTCGTAGGGGTACATCCCGTTTAGCATCTCCTCCTGCCCAAAGTACAGCGCCAGCGTCCCCGATATCGCCACAACCAGCATAACGCAGAGAATCGCAATGACCGCAAGGGAACGGGCGTTCTGCCGCATACGCTGCAACAGGCCGGAGACGGTTATAAAATGCGTGGGCTTATAGTAAAACCGCTTGCTGCGCTTCAGCCGGTTTAGCAGCACGATACTGCCGGCCGTGCAGAGCGCAAACGTTGCAAATATAACCAGCAGCACCAGTCCGAAGAAAACGAACATCGCGGTTGACGGCGTACGGATCGTCCAGGAAAAATAGTATGCAGCAAGCAGCGCGGCAAGGCCAAGCAACGCCACCGGCCACAGCACGCGGCTTTCCTTTTCCCCCTTATGCGGCGCGCGCATAAGCTCCGCAGGGCTGACCAGCCGAATTTGCCGAAGGTTAAGCAGCGATGTTGCGGCAAACACCGCGGTAAACATGGCCGCAGTCAGCGCATACGAGCTTGGCGCAAGCGAAAACGTGCTGCCCGGCGTAGCGTGAATAACCTTGAGCAGAATCCAAAAAAGCAGCCGTCCGAATACCAGCGCGGATAGAATGCCAAACAAAAGCCCCGCGCCAAGCACAAGCATGTTTTCCCAGAGCAGCACGCGCCCGACATGGCGGCGGCTAAGCCCCAGTATGCCGTACAACCCGAACTCGCGTCGCCGCTGCCCTATCAGGTAGTTGTTGATATAGAGAATAAAGCAGAAGGAAAACACCGCGAATATCGCAAGTCCGAACGAAAATATCGCGCTCGCTGTCGCGCCGGTCGGCAGGTTTCGCAGCGTCGGGGAAAACATCAGGCCGCTGATCAGCAGGAAAACGCCGAATATCTCCGCCGCACAGATCAGATATGGCAGCGTAGTGCGCCTGTTGCGCCACAGATTATGCACGGCAAGCTTTGCAAAAAAGAAGCGCGCGCGCTTTTGTCTTTCATTATCCGACATCGGCGCCTCCAAGCAGGGTCAAGCTGCTCACAATGCGGTCAAAAAACGCACGGTTGTCATCCTCGCCACGATACAGCTGCGAAACAATTCTTCCGTCGCTTAAAAACAGCACGCGGCGGGCATAGCTTGCCGCCATGCCGGAATGCGTCACCATCAGGATGGTCTTTCCGGCACGGTTGAGCTCCGTAAAGCTTTTCAGCAGTCTTCCGGACGCCTTTGAATCCAGCGCGCCCGTCGGTTCGTCGGCAAGCAGCAGCCTTGGATTCGTAATTACCGCCCGCGCAACCGCCGCGCGCTGTTTCTGCCCGCCGGAAACCTCGTACGGGTACTTATCCAGCAATTCGGAAATGCCCAGCATCTCCGCAACCGGCAGCAGCGCGCGTTCCATTTGTTCAATGGGGGTGTTGCCAAGCACCAGCGGCAGCAAAATATTATCGCGCAGCGAAAACGTGTCCAGCAGATTGAAATCCTGGAACACAAAGCCCAGCGAACGGCGCCGAAACTCCGCAATATCGCGCTCCGGAATCGCCGAAAAGTTTCGCCCGTCGAGCAGAACGCTGCCGGAGGTCGGGGAATCAAGGGAAGCCAGTATGTTAAGCAACGTCGTCTTTCCGCTGCCGGACGGGCCCATGATCGCGACAAACTCCCCCTCCTGTACGGAGAAGCTTACGCCGTCAAGCGCCGTACACGGCTGCGAACCGCGCCGTTCATGATAGATTCTTTTCACATTTTCTACGGTTAAGAGTTCCATTTTCGATATCCTTTCCCTGCATGATACCGTCAGGATACAGCAATTGCGTTCCGCCTGCCATAGCGCAGGCTTACGCGTAACTTACATTTTTGTCACCCGGACGCCGCCTATCGGCGCAGGCACGCGCCCTACTCCAGTACGGGCTCGGCGTCCGGCAGCAGCAGCGTAACCTTTGTGCCGCTTCCAAGAACGGATTCCACGCAAATTTCGATATGCAGCGCATCGGCGGCTTTCTTGGCAAGATATAAGCCAATGCCGCTTGCGCGCGTATCCATGCGGCCATTGTAGCCGGTGTATCCCTTTTCAAATATGCGCGGCAAATCCTCCGCGCGAATACCGACGCCCGTATCCGAAACGGAAAGCCGGTTGCCGGAAAGCGCAATCTCCACGCCGCCCGTCTGCGTATACTTGACGGCGTTGCTGCATATTTGTTCCAGAATGAACCCCAGCCACCGGCGGTCGGTAATGACCTCCCGCTGCATCGGCTGCACACGCAGCAAAAGCTTCTTATAAATAAATACCACGGCGAACTTCTTCGCGCTCTCCCGCACAACTTCAGAAAGCTCGCACGGCGCAACCACAAGATCGGACGCAATATCCGAAAGCTTTGCGTACCGCAGCGCCAGATCGGCATATTGCTCGATTTTGAAAAGCGACTGCATCAGCTCCGCCGCCTCCTGCCCGTCCATATCGGCGAGCACAAGGCGCATGGCCGCAATCGGCGTCTTAACCTGATGCACCCACAATGTATAATACCCGATTTGTTCGCTTTGCAGCGTATCGATGCGCTGGCGCAACGATGCGTTATCGGCGTTTAGCGCGCCAAGCAAGGCAAAGCATTGCGCCTCCACCGCGTTCGACGGCGCGGGAAGACGCTCCGTTACAAGGCGCATGTCCGCAGCGGCAGCGCGGAGCGCCCTTCGCGTTTTGGCATACCGTATCCCGTCGATAAGCAGTATCGTCAATAGCGTAACCGTCATAAGCAGCAGCAGATACCGCGTGGTGATTCGCGGCAGATCCGTCAAAAAGGTTACCAGCAGAAAAAGCGCCGCCGTGCATACATAGTATAGAAGCAGCGAGCGCCGGTACCGAAGAAAGCCCATTAGCCTACGCACGGATGGCATACCCCCGGTTTCTATGCGTTACAATACAGTCGGAAAGCCCCGCCGCATCGAGCGACTTTCGCAGTCGGTTGACATTTACGGTCAGCGTATTGTCGTCTATAAACTCGTCGCTGTTCCAAAGCGCGAGCATCAGCTTTTCGCGGCTGACGACCGCCCCTTTGTTCGAAAGCAGCAATTGCAGTATGCGCACCTCATTGGGCGTTAAAGAATAGCTTTTCTCCCCGTTATGTATCGCCAGCGCGCCCGTATCCAGCACTGCGCCGCGCAGCGTAAGCCTCTGCTCCGGCTCGTAATCGTACGCACGCCGCAAAAGCGCCTGCACCTTTGCGACAAGCACGTCCATATCGATCGGCTTCGTCAGATAATCGTCGCCGCCCATCTGCATCGCCATCACGATATCCATGCTTTCGGTATGCGAGGAAAGGAACAAAACGGGCGCCTTTGACGTCCTTCGGATTTGATCGCACCAATAGTATCCGTTGTAAAAGGGCAGCGAAATATCCAAAATCACAAGCTGCGGATCAAACGCGGAAAACTCCCGCAAAACGTCGGACAAATCGTCCGCGCACCGTGCGGAAAAGCCCCAGCTTTCCAGCGCTTCACATAGCTTTGCGGCTATCGTTGTATCGTCTTCTACAATCAGAATTCGGGTCATATACCGGCGTCCTCTCCATTGCTATGTTCAGTATAGCACACCGGAAGGCGCATGCATAATCGCATCTATGCTATAGGAGCTTACCAAGCAGGCTGCACACAGCGTCCGCCTCCACCCGCTCCACAACGGAAAACGCCTGCCACAGATCCTTGCCCACCGCTACGGTGCCGTGGTACGGTAAAATGCCGCACAGCCCGGTGGTACGCAGCTGCTCACGCTTTGGCAAAAAATAGGCGTATGTATTCTCCGCAAGGGCTTCGCTGTATGCCTTGGCCTGTTCAATAACGCCTGTCTCCCCCATGCGCAGCGTGGCTTCCGTGCACTGCGGCACGGGCTTTGCCGCCGCAACATACACCATCGTATAAAACGGGTGCGCGTGAATTACCCCGCCCACCTCCGAAATGTTTTGCAGAATTCGCGCATGCATCCGCGACTCCCGCGAGGGCGTGCCCGTTCCCTCCAGCAGGTTGCCGTCAAAATCCATCAGCAGGATTTCCTCCGGCGCAAAGCGGCAATGCTGCCCTTCGCTCATGTGCGAAGGGGAGAGCAGCATGCGGTCTGCATCAACCCGCATAGCGCAGTTGCCGCCTGCGGCGTTGATGAGCCTCCGCTCCCACAAATCATGGATTATATCGAGCATCTCCCTGCGTTCCCGCTCGAATTGCATAGGCGCTCCCTCCCCGCGTGTGCGCGTTATCCAAGCAGTATTGCCTGCTTTCGCAGATACCCGCCAATGGTCTTTGTCATAATTCCCAGCAATATAATCTGCACCGGAATCAGTATTGCGCACTGGGTCAGCCGCGTCACAGCAAGCGGTACATACGGCGAATCGTATAATATCGAAATCCAAAGCGTATTCAAAAGCAGGCTCAGCACAAGCTGGTTTATCCCGACCGCGCACAGAATGCGCGTGAGCGTCGCCTCCCGGTAAAGGAAGAGGCCAAACACGAATCCCATCAAAAACGCAGTCAGCGTAAATCCCGGAAAATATGCGCCGATCGGAAACAGCACCGCACCAAGCAGGTCGGCAACGCCGCCGACAATCCCCGCCTTAAGCGGCCCCAGCAGCATCGCCGCAACCACGACCGGCAGAAATGCGAACCCGATTTTCATGTTCCAGACGGAAAACGACAGAAAGCGGGAAAGCACAACCTCCGCAGCAATCAATACCGCCATCGACACAAGCGTGTGTACGTTGACGGAAGACCGCCTTTCCATACCGGCGTTATTGGACATAGAAATACCCCCTTTGCAGTAGAAGCCGCAAAGAAGGCATACGTCTCCCAGGCGGCAGTGGATGCGGATACGGCACCGCGAAGCGTAATCGTCGCCTTTCCGCCTCTTCGTCCAACGGCAACTTCCCATCCGTTGGCACTTGACGCGCCGTTCCTACTCTACCTTGCGTTCCCCGTTGCGGGAAACGTCCCTTTATTCTGTTATCGGCCTATTGTAACATGCCAAAATCGGCTTCGCAACGGTAAAACACCGTAACGCCACAGAATATTGCAATAATTTCACGACGATGCGGCGCGCGCCGCGCCGCCGCTACGCCTGCAAGCCGGATGCGCGCTCCGCAGCCAGAACAACATGCTTTAACAAAACGGAGGTCGTCACCGTCCCGACGCCGCCTGGCACCGGCGTGATGCCGCCGACAACCGGCTCCGCTTCCGCAAAGCGTACGTCCCCCGTAAGCTTTCCTTCGCGGTCAACATGGATGCCAACGTCGATCACCGTCTGCCCCGCAGCAACGTGTTCCCCGCCGATCACGCCCGGCCGTCCGGCCGCAACGACAAGTATATCCGCATCGCGCGTAATGGCAGGCATATCCACGGTCTTCGTGTGGCAGATCGTAACGGTTGCGTTGCGCTCCAGAAGCAGCATCGCCGCCGGTCTGCCGACGACGAGGGAGCGGCCTATCACAACCGCGCGCTTACCCGCCGTATCGATATGATAATAATCCAGTATCTCCATGCAGGCCTGCGCAGTGCAGGGCGGAAAGCCGGTGTGCGTACCGGTAAAAACGCCTGCAAGTGAAACGTCCGTAATGCCGTCAACGTCTTTTTCCGGCGCCAGCGCGTTAAGCACTGCCGCCCCGTTGCACTGCTCCGGCAGCGGACGAAACAGCAGGCAGCCGTGCATTGCGCGGTCGCCGTTGATCAGCGCAATAACGGAAAGGAGTTCCTTTTGCGAAACCGTTTCCGGCAGCCAAAAGCGCCGCGTTGCCATGCCAAGCTTCTCCGACCGCTTGATCACGTTCGTCTCATATGCTATATCATCAGCCCGCTCGCCCACGCGCACAATCGCAAGCGTCGGCGCAACGCCGCGCGCTCGCAGCGCGTCAACCTGCTTTATCAGCGTTTCGTTCAGCGAAGCCGCAACCTCCTTGCCGGAAAGCAGCGTTGCCATAAGCGTTCCTCCTTACTGCCGGAATCGATCCCGGACGGATGCATACACCCCGTCGCATACCGGCACGTACTTTTGCAGCATCGCGTCCGCTTTGCCGTTGAGCAAGTCAGCGTACGCGCGATCCCGCATGGATTGGGTATTGATAAACACGTTCAGCGCGGCTCCCGTCAGCGCCGCACGGCAGCACGCAGCGCCGCAGCCCGCATCGCTGATCGCCAAAGCGGAGCCAATCTGCGCAAGCCGTTCGATCAGCGTAACCGCCTCGCACACACGCTCCATAATCTCCATCGGCGCAGTGCACGCAGTCGCAAGCGCCTCCTCCATCACGGCGGCTCTAGCGACGCGCTCCTGCTCCGTTTCCTTCGGCAGCGCATATGCCGCGGCCAACGGCCGGAACGCCTCCGCGTCCTTTTCCACAAGCGCCAGCAGCGTTTCCTGCAAGGCGGAGGCTGCCTCGGCAATGCGCAGAATCTCATCCTGCACATCCGCATATTTCGCCTTTCCCACCGTCAGGCTCGCTACCATATTGCCAAGCGCCATCCCGACTGCGCCGACAAGCGCGGAAGCCCCGCCGCCGCCGGGCACAGGCGCCTTCGACGCAAGCGCGTCCACAAAATCACGGCAGGTTCGCTGTGTAAAATCCATATCGGTCCCTCCTTAGAACAGGCCGGAAATCCGCCCTTTTTCGTCAACGTCGATGCGCTCCGCAGCCGGTTTTTTCGGCAGCCCCGGCATCGTCATGATGTCGCCCGTCAACGCGACCAGAAAGCCCGCGCCCGCGCTTACCTTAACGCTGCGCACCGTCACGGTGAACCCCCTTGGCGCGCCAAGCAGCGCGGGGTCGTCGCTAAAGCTGTACTGCGTTTTTGCCATGCAAACCGGCAGCCCGCCAAAGCCCAGCGCGGTCAGCGCATCCGCCTGCTTCCTCGCCGCAGCGGTCAGCGTCAAGCCGTCGCCATGATAAATCCGCCGCACGATGGATTGCATCTTTTCCTCAATCGTGTCGGTCAATTCATAGCTATAGGAGAAATCATTCGGCATCTCGCATAGCTGCACAACCGTTTCTGCAAGCGCAACGCCGCCCTCGCCGCCCTTCTCCCATACCTCGGACAGCGCAACGGGCACGCCCAGCGCTTTGCATCTGTCCTCCACCAGCCGAAGCTCCGCTTCCGTATCCGTTGGAAAGCGGTTAATCGCCACGACGCAGGGCAGCTTGTATACCTTCGTCATGTTCTCCACATGCTGCAAAAGATTCGGCAGGCCCTTTTCCAGCGCCGCAAGATTCTCCCCGTCGCCCAGCGCCTGCTTCGGCACGCCGCCATGGAGCTTCAGCGCGCGCACCGTCGCGACCATGACCACCGCGTCCGGACGCAGCCCCGCCATACGACATTTGATATCCAGAAACTTCTCCGCGCCCAAATCCGCGCCGAAGCCGGCCTCCGTCACCGTATAGTCGGCAAGCCGCAGCGCCATGCGCGTTGCCGTAACGGAATTGCAGCCATGCGCAATATTGGCAAACGGGCCCCCATGCACAAGCGCAGGCGTATGCTCCAGCGTTTGCACAAGGTTCGGTTTGAGCGCATCGCGCAGCAGCGCCGCCATGGCGCCCTCCGCATGCAGCTCGCCCGCGGTTACGGGCTTTTCTTCATACGTATAGCCTACGATCAGGCGGGACAGCCGTTCCTTGAGATCAAGGATATCGCGGCTTAAGCAAAGCACGGCCATTACCTCGCTCGCAACGGTGATGTCATAGCCGTCCTCGCGCGGTACGCCGTTGACGCGCCCGCCAAGTCCATCCGTGATAAACCGCAGCTGCCGGTCGTTCATGTCGACACAACGCCGCCAGGTGATTCTGCGCGGATCGATGGACAGCGCGTTGCCCTGATAGATATGGTTGTCCAGCATCGCCGCAAGCAGGTTGTTCGCAGCGCCGATCGCATGAAAATCGCCGGTAAAATGCAGATTGATATCCTCCATGGGCACAACCTGCGCCATGCCGCCGC